>DASRZZ010000035.1:0-20289 GCA_035685925.1 Syntrophales bacterium
GAGTGCGCCCTGCTGGCCGGGGTTCCCAAAGCTCCGTCTCGCTATAACCCACTGGGGAAACCAGCAGTTACCCGCGATCGGAAGAACCTAGTCCTCAAGCGCATGGCCGAACTCAAGATGATTACCTACGGCCAGGAAAAACTGCTGCGGATTCAGCCCATATCCGTGGTGCAACCGGGGGAAGCCCCGTATTACTTGGCCCATATCCGCAACAAATTAATCGAAGAATATGGAGCGGAAATCATCGAACATGGGGGACTGGAAGTCATCGCGGCCATGGATCTGAATCTGCAAAGGTTGGCCGAGCGGGTCTTGCGCGAAGGCATCGGACGGATTTCCCCCCAGCTTCAAGGCGCATTGTTGTGCCTAGATCCTCATACTGGGGATGTTCTGGCGGTCGTGGGGGGAACCGATTTCAAGCGGAGCCCTTATAACCGCGCTTTTTTTGCCAAGCGTCAGCCCGGATCAGCTATCAAACCCTTGATTTATGCCGCCGCTCTGGACAAAGGGTTTACAGCCGGCGAGATCTGGAATGACGAACCGGTCGCCTACCCGCGAAACGATAATGAAACCTGGGAACCCCAGAACTACGAGAAAAAGTATTATGGAAATATTTCCCTCCGGCAGGCCTTGGCCTACTCGGACAACATCATCACGGTCAAATTGTTGGAGGCCATCGGGGTTCCCTATTTCGTTCATTTTGCCGAAACGATGGGGCTCTCCCTCCGCTCACCGAACGACCTCTCGCTGGCCTTGGGAACCGATGAAGTCACACTGAGCGACCTGATGCTTGCATACGCCCCCCTGGCCAATGGTGGCGTGCGTCCCGAACCCAGGACCATTATCCGCATTTATGATCGATACCTGAATGGCTGGACGGAGATTCCCCCTGCGGTCAACCTGGTCCTTTCCCCGGCCGTCGCCTATATCACGACCTCAATGCTCAAGGATGTCCTGATCTACGGCACCGCCAAATCTCTTCACAGCTTCAGCCGTGAACGTCCGGCCGCCGGGAAGACCGGGACCACCGATGATTACCGGGACGCTTGGTTTATCGGCTACACTCCCCAGCTGATCACCGGCATCTGGGTCGGTTATGACAAACCCACACCCATGGGGCGAGGTTTCACCGGAGGTGCGATCTGCGCGCCCATTTGGGGCCGGTTCATGCGTGCGTCACTCGTCGATAAACCGGCCGTTGATTTTCCGAAGCCCGATTCGGTCATATCTGTCCAAATCGACCCTGCGACGGGGGATCTGGCAACTCCGGACTGTCCGAAAAAACGGGAGGAATTCTACGTCGCGGGGACACAGCCGACTGTATACTGCCCGAACCATGGGGGACCCGACCTTGCGCCCGCAACACCGGCGCCAGCAACTGAGCTGCAGCCGACAAAAGAACGTGCTCTTCCACCCCATCAGCAATATTTGAATTGAGAGTTAAACATATTGTGCCATTATCAATACTAAACTACTTGCTCAAAGCTCGGAAAACGCCGATCGCTTAAAAATACTTGAACAGCAATTTTGTTGTGAATGCTATTAGGATTTCTCTGATTTTCGGCATCTAATTACATGAGAAGAATGAGACTGTCGAGTTCAGCAATACGCATCATAAACATGTCTGTGACAATTGCAATTATATTACTAAAACAAATAACCTTAAGTTTGTCTTTATAAGCTTTTTTTACCTACCAGTTTGCTTCCATTTTATGACTATTGCCCTCGGCTAACAGTCAAACTAACGTAAACGTAACCAATGTATTTCAATAGGATGTATTGCACCTATGTCCAGCATGGCATGGCTGCATATCAAACCTATACCTGCGAAAGCGATATCCTCATCCTTCTGCACCCGTGGGAGGGGAGGAGCAATTTAGCAGACGAGACGCAAGTTTGACTTCCACAAATGGTGTTCGGCCATCATACACAAGGCGTAGTTTTCTGCGTACTGCTACCCTCTCCCTTCTTGCTCTTAACTTCTATCCACCCGTGTGACAGAAGGCACCGTGGGTGAAAACATCAGCCTTATCTTGAAACAGAGATTGCCCAGGTTTGATGCAAAGTTCACCTGTGCAGGACACGCTGGCGGCGGGTGTGCGCACTAAGAAAGCTGGCAATAAGTAGAGATCCTTGATAAGAGATAGATTATGAAACGTCCATTGCGTGTGATGATCGTTGGTGGGGTGGCATGCAGGCCAAAGGCGGCATCACGGCTGAAACGCCTGCTTCCCGAGAAAACGACTACCGGAGATTGCATGGAAATTAGCATCTCATCGAGATGGCGGCTGTAGCGAAGATCTTCAATTTCTGAATGTTGGATGGTGATGAGTCAAGAATCGCATAAAGAGCAGTCGAATGCAGGTGTCATGGAAGAAATGCTGGCCGGTTCCGGGTATTCCGACAAAGCTATCCGGTACTTTATGGAGAAGCCTTATATCGGTGCGATCCCGGATGCCGACCAGGTAAGCGAGATGACGGGCACGTGTGGGGACGCCATGAGAATCTGCCTGAAGGTTGAGAACGGAGTTATCCTGGACGCCCGCTATCGGGTCCTCGGATGCCCCGGGTCGATCGCTTCGGCCATGGCGGTCGTTGACCTGATCAAGGGGAAAAAAATTGCAGATGCCCGCACCCTTAACGATGGTGACGTTTTCCGCGTCTTGAAAGATATCCCCGCCCAAAAGAACCATTGCATCCAGTTGGCCGTAAAAACGTTCCAGAAGGCGATGGATGCGTACACCCAAAAATCAAATCTATGAGGTAAAAAAACGCCATGCCACTTTTTGAATTCTTGTGTGTAGAATGTGGAGCAACGAGCGAGGTGCTGGTCACTTCGTCTAATGAGTTACCAACCTGTAAGGCCTGTGGCAGCGTGAACCTGAAGAAGCTGCTTTCTGCACCTTCCTCGTTGTCTGGAGTCGCCAGACAGAGGTTTCCCGGGTCTGGTGATACCTCCTGCTGCGGCAGTTCCCCGGCAGATGCCGGCTGCGCCGGACCGGGTACTTGCTGCGGAAAGAATTCGTTTTAATGCGCCTCAATAAAGCGGAGGCGTATTGTGTCCTAATGCGACAATAGAGCCCTCCGCCCGAATAAAGAAATTCCTCAAAAGTTGTCTTGCTGCGCTTTTGTTAGCTGCGGCAGGTAACGCCCCTTTCCGGAGGTCTCTCGGGATTGAAATCCGAGAGTCAATCCCGTGGAGAGTAATATTATAACATCTAATTCGCTTTGACGCCGGGAAACTCCGCGACATGCAGGCCCGCCTCCTTTAGAAACGAGATTACCTGGTCATAAATTCCGTGTTTCTTGATGCTTCCCCGGCCGTAGACAAGCAGCACCTTCTCACCGAAACCGCTGACTTCGCTGCCTATGCGGGCAATCGTTCCCTCTCCGAAGATGATCCCGGTGGGATTATCGAATATGAAGTTTTGCATCTTGTCGTTCCTCTTGAAAAATGGCTTCACCCGTGATTTTTAATGAAATCGTGGTTCCTTTATCCAATACATGATAATCTCAATACGGGTCATAGGCGGTGATAACAGAGAAAGACAAAGCAAGAATAAAACGAAAATAGGGATATTGCAGCTTGAGGCTGGCATGATTATAAGGCGTCGCTCTTTTAGAGGCTTTAAACTGGGACAAGAAAAAGAATAATGCAAACGTAATCTCCGATTCAGTTAGCTGATAAATTTCATGATGAGCGGAAGTCGAACGTGAAGATTCGCTCTCACGGTCCGATATTAATCCTTGACAAGCGCTTTTGCAAGGAGTAAATGAAAATGAATTCTATTAACAATAGGGGGGATGATTAATGAAGAGCAGACAGGAGCCGCCGCTGTTGCGTCGAAAACTTAAGGGATACGGCTACCGGATCACCCAGGGCCGTGAGGCCGTCATGAATGTCCTGGCAGGGGAGAAGGATCATCTAAGTGCGGAAGATATCTATATCAAAGTTCATCCCGCCTATCCTGCTATTGGTTTGACATCGGTTTACAGAACTCTGGAGGTTCTTGTAAGTACCGGCCTGGTCTATAAGTTTGATTTTGGCGACGGGAGGGCCAGATACGAGATAGCCGAAAGTCACCGGGGAGAGGCGCACCACCATCATCTGGTGTGCGCGGGCTGCAGCCGTATCGTTGACTACGTGGACTTTGTCGATGAAGAGTTGGCCCTCTTAAAAAAGACGGAAGCAGAGTTATCGAAGAAGTATAATTTCACAATCACTAACCATCTCATACAATTTTATGGGTTCTGCAATAAATGCAAAGCTAAGAAAAAAGAAAAGTAGCCGAGCAGACAGGGCTATACAAGTTACAGGGTTAAAAATGCTATTTCCAGAGACCTTTTTCTGATAGGTAATGACTCAACAACTTAAGCGGCCTCAAGATGCGAGAACTTGTGATGGCTTGAGGTATAAGATACAGCAGTAAGGAGAATTTATGTTTCACGAAGATAAGTGCGATTATTGTGGTGAGTGTCTCGAACTGTGCCGCTACCTGGATATCGTCAGGGAAAGCGGGGGCACGGAATTTAAGAAACTTGTGCAGGGTGAAAAGGTTGCTTGGCTGAAGGACTGTGTGACATGTATCGCCTGTAATGAATACTGCCCAAAGGGAGCCCGTCCCTTCGACATGATCCTGAAACGGCTGGAAGAAGACGGTAGTTTCACCGACCCGGCGCTGAAGGCCCAGATGGCTGAGAGGTTCAGACCCGAAGGAGAACCGAGACCGGTGGGGGCCAAAGACCGGGTAATGTCCATCTGCGTCATGCAGGGCAACATGCCCTGGGCGATTCAGGGACAGCTCTTCGAGACGATGCCCCTGCTCAAAGGAAAGCACTACTTCTGTAATGTCCTGTTTGCCCATATGGGGGATGAATCGATCATGGGTAATCGTCTGCAGGCTATGGTTGATAACCTGGCCAAGTCCGGGGCAAAGGAGATCGTCTTCGTGCACGACGACTGCTACGCCGCGCTTAAAGGTGTTGCACCCGAATATGGCATCAAGGTTCCCTTCCGGCCGGTTCACCTCTTTGAATACCTCAGGGACTATCTCAAAGAAAATAAAGGCAAAGTCAGAAAACTGAATATGAAAGTCGCCTACCAGCGCCCCTGCGCCTCCCGGTATACGCCCGAGAAGGATTACCTGTTGGACGAAATTTTCGACCTCGTCAGGGTGGAGCGTGTAAAACGGCAGTACTACGGCATCGATGCCATCTGCTGCGGTGTCGAGATGGCGGGTCCGGGGCTGAAGCTCTTCCCGAGAGGAAAGAACTTCGAGCTGTTTCGGGAGAAGAACGTCAAGGATGCGAAAGACCACGGCGCCGAGGCGATGGTCTACCTCTGCCCCATGTGTTTCGCTGCCCTCAACAAGAAGGTTCGCGAGTCGGGAATGAAAAATTATATGATCACTGATATCTGCCGGCTTGCCCTGGGTGAGAAACTGCCCGACGATAGACCGCTGTAATCAAAATGTGAGAAAGACGCTGGATCGTTTTTAAAGGTGTATATGAAAAAAACAAGTGAGCCTGACAAATCAAGTTTGTCGGCCCACCAAATCGAAAAAAAATACCTCTCGCTTTTTGAAAAGCTCAGAAAATCAGAGCGGGAGAAATCGGTTATTCTCGATGCCATGACCGAACTGGTCTTGTACCTTGACACGGATTTGAGGGTGATCTGGGCTAATAAGGCCATGCTTGACCAATTTAATCTGATACCCGGCAAATTGAACAAGAAACACTGCTATGAGGCGCTTCATAATAGAAGCAGGGCATGCCGTATTTGTCCGGCTGTAAAAACTCTTAAGACGGGCGAGCCTCAGGAAGTAGTCGATTTTTCATCTTACAAGAAAAATTGGGTTCTACGCAGCTATCCCGTGCGGGACGAAAGAAGCTCCCTTATCGGTATCGTAGAGATAGTTACGGACATAACCGAACGGAGAAGAGCCCAAGAGGCAATGAGGCAATCGGAGCAGAAGTACCGGGAGCTCTTTGAAAATGCCAATGATATAATTTTCATCCTTGATTACGACGGTAAAATCTTGTCCTGCAATGCAGCCGCTTCCAAGACATACGGTTACGAACCGGCAGAGTTACTGGGACTTAATATAGAGAATCTTCTGGATCCGGATTATGTGCCTGTAGTGTGGGAGCTCATTCGAAACAGACTCGATGATATGGATATCCAGAACCCGCAGGAATTTCTCACGTGTACAAGAGACGGCGAAGCCGTATGGGTAGAGGTCAACGCCCGGGGCATGGAAGAAAACGGCAAACGCGTCTCGATCCATGGCATTGCCCGTAACATTACGGAACGCAAGAAGATGGAAGAGGCATTGAAGAAGAGGGAACGGGAGCTGGAAGAAAAATCCCGGAATCTGGAAGATGCGAATACGGCCCTAACTGTACTCCTCAAGCGCAGGGAGGAAGACAAATCTGAGCTTGAAGAAAAGGTTATCTGCAACATGAGGGAGTTGATTCTCCCGTACATCGAGAATCTGAAGATGACCCATATTGATAGCCATCAATTGAATCAATTAAAAATACTCGAGAGGAATCTGGATGAAATTGTTTCCCCTTTCCTCCGCACCCTCTCTTCGAAATACCCTGATCTCACGCCAACGGAAATCAAAACCATCAATTTTATAAAAGAGGGGCGCACGACAAAGGAAATAGCAAAGCTGCTGAAGGTATCGGCCAGAACAGTCGAAGTGCACCGGAATAATATCAGGAAAAAACTAAGGTTGAAAAACAGGAAAGCCAATCTGAGGTCTCATCTGTTATCTCTATAATTACATTAATACAGATATGTCAATAATACTTAATGAACATAAGCATATTTTAAGTAATTTTACCGTATTGCTATTTCAGCTAGCAGATGGTGTTATTATTCACCCATGAGTACGTCTTCCGGACATACATGTCCCACCGGGAGGCGGCCATCACAGAAATGTGCTGAGACAAATGTCTTAGAAAAGATTTCTTAAAAAGGAGGAAGGATTATGACAAAAGAGGAGAAGATTGAGGAAATCCGCCAGCGTGCCCGCAAGAATTTTTCTTTAGGGTATAATTGCGCGGAATGCGTCACCGAGGCTATTCTAAGCCTTGTGGATACGGGGCTGCAGCCGGCAGTCAAAAAGCTCGCAACCGGGTTTGGCGGCGGCATAGGGCTTTTCGGAGACACCTGCGGCGCCCTGGCAGGGGCCGTAATGGCCGTGAGCGCAGTCCACGGCAGGGATACACTCCCTGAAGGAACGGATCAAAAGGATGTAGCGATGAAGTCGAAGGCCCAGCTGTACGGGAAACCCGGTGTTTACAGGATATTCAATGTGGTACCCAACCGCTTCAAGGAGAAATACGGAAAGACCCTGTGCAGGGAATTGACGGTGCCATGGCAGAGCACCTGGCTGTGCAGAGAACACGCGCTGTACTGTCGTGAGGTCATCACCGATGCGGCCGGGATTGCGGCTGACCTTGTCCTGTCCGACAAGGATGAACTTGCGGCCAAGCCTTTCAGTGAAAACGTGGAAAACCTGAAGGATTGATATAACCGAAAGATACATGAACAGCAGTGATGCGATTGAAATAATAACCGGGGAGGTTATTCGATGAGCAAAAAACTGGTTATTGTGGGAGGCGGTGCGGCAGGTCCATCTGCGGCTGCCGAAGCCAAAAGAAGAAACCCTGCTCTGGAAGTGACGATGATTGAGAAAGGCGACTTTGTTTCCTATGCGGCCTGACCGATGCCTTATTACATCGGTGATGTAATAAAAGAATCAAGGAGGCTAGTTATCCGCACGCCGGAAGAATTCAAGAAAACGGGCATCGATGTGAAGATCAAGACACGCGTTGATAGTGTCGATTCTCAAAAAGGGTCTCTTTCCCTATCCGACGGCACGAATCTTCCTTATGACTTCCTGGTCATGGCTACAGGGGCCGAAGCGATCCGCCTGGATATACCAGGCAGCGACCTGGAAGGCGTCTACGTTTTCAGGGACTTGACGGACGCCTTGAAGATGAAATCCTACCTGAACGAACAGGGCTGCAAGAAGGCGGTTCTGATCGGTGCAGGATATATCGGTATGGAGATGTGCGAGGCGCTGAGAAGCCTGGGAATTGAAGTGAAGGTCATGGACATCCTGCCTCGGCCGGCAGTCCGGTGGGATGCCGAATTCACGAAGATGATCGTGGAAGAGCTGGCCAAGAACCGGGTTGAGTTCCTTCCGGAGACGAAACCACTGGCTATCGAAAAGGGGAAGGACTACCGCTTAAAACTTCACACCAGCGGCGGCGAACTGGACGCCGATCTCGTGCTGATGGGGGTGGGCACAAAGCGGAACGCCGCGCTTGCCGAATCCATGGGAATTGCCTTAGGAGAAAGCGGCGCCATCAAGGTGGATTTCCGTCAGAAGACGTCCCGGGAAGGGGTTTATGCGGTGGGAGACTGCTGCGAGGTATTCCACAAGGTCGCCGGAAGATGGGTCTATTTTCCTCTCGGCGATGTCGCCAACAAGCAGGGCCGTGTCGCCGGTCAGAACATCGGCGGCTATGCGGCGGAATTTCCGGGTGTCGTGGGCGCTCAGGCCTTCAAAGTATTCAAACTGGAGGTGGCAGCCACGGGACTTACGGAAGAGGAAGCCGCAAAATACGGGTTCGAGCCGGTGAGCGCCATGATCTGGGGGCTGCCCGTTGGCCGTCCCATGGCTAAAGGGGAAAAGCTGGGCGTAAAACTTGTTGGAGACAAGAAAACAGGAAAACTTCTCGGCGGACAGTGCATCGGTGAGAAAGGGGCCGTTCAGAGGGTCAGCAGCCTTTCTGTCGCCCTGTGGGCGGGACTCTCCGTGGACGAGGTAGGCTACCTTGATCTCCCGTACGCGCCGCCCTTTGGAGGCGCCTGGGACGCCATTCACATCGCGGCCCAGTCTCTCAGGGGAAAGATGTAAATCAGGATGGCAATAAAGAAAAGTTCCAGAGCGCATGGCGCTCAGTGGTAGTCAGAGGATTAGAAGTTGGCATTAAGGAATGATACGGGATTGGAGATAATAGCTGTCAAGACCGGACGCGAGATGACGCGAAGCTATAGTGGCTTGGGGGGTACATTCGCAAGTCTTGCATACAGCTGCCTTGACAAGAAGACTATACCGGGTTTTCACGAAAAGGGCCTCATTGCTGAAGCTGAACTCAGGGTAGGAGGCATGCTCCTCGTATTATCCGGAAAGAGGAGCGAGACCGAATTAATGGAAATCATGGATATTGGCTTAGAGAATATAGGGGCCTTTCCTGGTGCCGGAAAGGCGAAATATATAATAGACGTCAAGTCTAAAGAATAAACTAACTCGGAGGATATTATGGCTTTAAAAACTGCGAAGGAGTATCTGGACAGCGTAAAGAAACTGTCGCCCCGCGTCTATTGCGGGGGAAAATGGGTGAAGAATCTGTTGGACAATAACGTCACTCGTTCGATGGTCATGGCCAACGCGGCGATTTACGACCTCGCTGCAGACCCGAAATACAAAGAAATCATGGTCGCCGCATCCCACCTTACGGGAGAGCCCATCAACCGCAACCTCAACGTTGCACGCAACCTCCACGACCTGGACATGCGGCAGGAGATGGCTTTATTGACGAGCCAGACGGTGGGGACCTGCAACTACCGCTGCGTCGGCTGCGATGCCCTTAACAGCCTTGCCTCCACGACGTGGGAGATGGACCGGGATCTGAAAACTAAGTATAATGAAACATTTAACAAATGGCTGGCATTTGCCCAGGCCAACGACTTGGCCGTCTCCGGCGCCATAACTGATGCAAAAGGAGACAGGAAAAAGAGGCCTTCCCAGCAGGACGAGCCCGATACATTCGTTCACCTTGTCGAAAAACGGAAAGACGGAATCGTGGTCCGGGGAATCAAGGTGAGCCAGAGCGGCGCCATAGGTTCGCATGAAACTCTTGTTCTTCCGGGCGGCGCCCTGAGAGAAGGGGAAGAGGCCTTCGCTTTGGCCTTTGCCGTGCAAAACAGCGTACCGGGACTTACGTACATCTGCCAGTACAATGCCTACTCCGCAGAGCGGGAATTTTGTGACGACGAATCCGAGCTTGGGAGCCCCATGTACGGGCAGAGAGAAACCTCGACGATGGTTTTTGACAATGTCTTCATTCCCTGGGAGCGGGTTTTTCTCTGCGGCGAGACCAAGTACTGCGGGAAAATGGTTACCCGGTTCGCCAAGGCCCACCGAATGAACTGCGGCGGGGCCTGCAAGGTGGGGTTTGCCGACCTGATTATCGGAGGTACCGTGCTTGCCGCCGAGTACATCGGTGTGGACAAGGTCCCTCACATCCAGGAGAAAATCATTGATATGGTCCGCTTCAGCGAGACCTCCCACGCCTGCGCTATAGCGGCGGCCATGCGGGGAAGGGAAGAACCCAAGGGATCCGGCGTCTTCCTGCCTGACGATCTCTTCGGTAACGCCGCCAAGCTGAACATCGCCCACGGATTCTGGGAAATCATTAAGAACGCCGGAGATATCGGGGGCGGCCTGGTGGTGACCATGCCGAGGCAGAAGGATCTGGAAGACCCGGAGGTCGGCCCTATGCTGAAAAAGGCTTTCGCGGCTGCAGCCCCCGCGGAGAAGCGCCTCAAGGTCGCAAAGTTCCTGCAGCACTGGTCGGCCGGTCTGCATGGTCCTGGAACCTGGCACGGCGCCGGCGCCCCCCAGACCCAGCGGTTCATGATCTCTGTGCTTACGGACTTTGACGCCAAGAAAAAGATGGCTAAGAAGGTCATGGGCATGAAGGAAGAATAATTCAGGAGATCAAACGAAGAAAAGAGAGGCAAGGCGTTTTAGCTTGCCTCTCTTTAGTTTGACGGAGATGTAAATGAAACCGGCTATTGTTGTTGTCGATATGCTCAAGGACTCATTGGAAGCCCAACCGGGCTTTCCGATTACCCCTCTTGCCCGTGCAGTCTGCCCGAATATCAACCGTCTCACGGAATTCGCGCGGCGCAGAGTCATGCCGGTGATTTTTTCCATGGACAGTTTTCTGAAAGGAGACTTCATTTTCCGCGGAAAAATGCAAGAGCGTTCCATTCGCGGGACAAGGGACGCGGAAGTAACGGGGTTGCTGATTCAGGCTCCGAGCGATATTTACAGCCCCAAGCGCAGGTTCAGCGCCTTCTACAAAACGGACCTGGATCAGATTCTCAGACTGCACGGGGTGGACACGGTTGCGATCTGCGGCATAAGCACCCACTGGTGCGTGCTCGTAACCGCCCTTGACGCCCTGTCTAATGACTTCCAGGCTTATATCCTGGAAGACTGCTGCGCCGCCTTCACCAGGGAAATTCATGAAACGGTATTGAACCTGTATCGCGACAACCCTCTTTATCCCCTTTTCAAAATTATGACATCGGTTGAGTTTATGAAGGAAGTGCATACATAATCTCTCACCTGAACAGGGAATTTGCAAACCAAAATTATAAAGGAGGAAATACCATGAGCGCACACGTGATGCTGGAAAAGGCGTTTCACGTCATCATGAAACGTATGGTAGAAACCGGGCAGGCGCCCTTTTACACGGAGCTTGCCCAAGAACTCGGCCTTCCCGTGGAGGAAGGCAGGAAGGTCATGCAGGATCTCTTCTCCTCGGGGATCCCCGCGTGGCAGTATCCCCGCACCGACCTCGTCGTCTCCTTCGCTCCCTTCAACAACCTTCCAACCCAATACCGGATCACCATCGACGGTCAGCAGAAGTGGTTCGGCCAGTGAGCATTCGAATCGCTGGCGGTCTGCTGGCTATTCCCTGGCAAGGTAGTGACGGTGGATTTCCCCTGTCTGGACTGCGGCGAACCGCTCCGTTTGGTCATCCGGGACGGGACGGTTCTGAACGGAGAAGCCTCAGGATACACGGCATATGTCGCCGTGCCCTTTTGGAAATGGTTTGAAGACCCTGGTTATGCTTGAAGCACCATGAATCTCTTCCGGTCGGAAGAGCACGTCCGCAGCTGGAAATCCTTTGTCCAAGGCACCGACGAGGGCATCCTGTCGCTTGACCAATTGCGCAAGCTGTTCTCCGGGCCTTTCTTCAGGCGGCGGATGGATAAGGACTATTTGTCACACATGCATGAATACGCCCGTGAGATGGTCCTGGGCATGAAAGAAATCGGCAAGACCGGTCCATTCTGGAAGAGGCCGAAAATGTAATGCGGCCTTGCGCTGTGGCAGGAATTAATTTTTTGAAACCCCGCCCGCTGATGCGAGCGGGGCTTTTTTACCTGGTATCGTTCACAGCGGGTAATATCTGGCCCTCTGCCCTCTGTTGCCCTCTTGATTTTACAAGGACGGATCGCTATACTGTACAGCAGTCTAAAGATACGTTTACCATTACACCGGAAGCAAAGGCATATACACTCGATAACGGGGGCTCGTTATTCTTGGAATATATAACCGTAACGGGCGGTTGCGAAATAGCCTACCAGCCGGTACCAACCGTCAGGCTTGGGAAGCTCCGTAAGCGGGATCAATACAGACAGGAGACCATAGACGGCTTGACTGTCTTTATACCTCGTAGACTGCCGGAAGAAGAATTGGTTATCGGGATGGTTTCCTTTCTGGGGTTCAAAAAATTAGTAATTGAAGGCTGGACCATTTTTGACGGCAAATGGGTAAGGTATCATTTCTTCTTTAATGGATAATGTAGATTAATTCTGACCGCAGTCCCGATTTTAATTATCAGGACCAACCGAGTTTCATTCCGAAACAAATCTCAGGGCGCATTCACTCAGACACGGGGGATTTTTGCTTGACAAGTTATGGGCATATGCTTATAATAAGAAAAAGGGAGAAAGAAGAATGACGAGGCCCAAATGTTGTCGGAGAGTTGCGGGAGAACCGCCGTGCCAGATTTTCAGGCCGGCTGGCGTGCCTGCGTCAGCGCTTGATTACGTGGTCTTATCCATGGATGAGTTTGAGGCAATCCGGCTGGCCGACCTTGAAGGCTTATACCACGATAAGGCGGCGGAACGCATGAAAGTCTCACGGCAGACTTTCGGAAGGATTATTGAAGCGGCAAGGCAAAAGGTGGCTCAGGCGCTGGTAAGAGGTCTCGCCCTTCGCATTGAGGGAGGTGAAATAGAAATGGCGGAAAAGCGAATTTTCAGGTGCATGAAATGTCGGCATACATGGGGTGTGCCTTTCGGTACAGGCCGACCCGCGGAATGCCCGGCCTGCAATGACGCGGCTATATGCAGGGATGAAGGGCAGCGGAGACAAAGGGGATGCTGTGAGGCGCGCCCGCGTGGCAGGCCTTAAGCACAGATGCTCGCAATTGCGGAGAAAATCCCCCTGACCCGTTATTGGAAATGGTAGACAGGGGAGATTTTGATTGGCAGATGAAATTCCCCCGGCTCCCTTCGTCAAAGGGGGCTCAAGAAGGGGAGGTTAGTAAGGGGTGACGTTAATTTTAGTATTAATGAAAAATAAAAAGGAGATAAAAAAATGAAGGTTTGTTTTCCAACTGAAACATTGCAAGGACTGGACAGCAGCGTTTACGGACATTTCGGATCTGCGCCCGGTTTTGTCATTGTGGATACGGGAAAGATGAGCGTGGAAGAAATCAACAATAACGATCTGCATCATGCCCATGGGATGTGTCAGCCTCTCAAAGCTCTGGGAGGATTTGAGGTTGATGCCATAGTTGTCGGGGGTATCGGCATGGGCGCTCTGATGAAGCTGCAAGCCCAAGGGATCAAGGTTTACCGTGGCGCACAGGGCACCGTACAACAGAATATTGATCTCATCCGAGACGGCAAATTGCCGCAATTTTCGGAAGAACATACATGTGCAGGCCATTCAGGCGGCGGGTGCGGCCACTAATAGAAATGACCAACAGATTGATGGAGGGATCAGATTATGTCGTTTAAGGTACTTATTGTAGGCTGAGTGGCCTGCGGGCCAAAGGCTGCAATCGAGGCCAAAGCGTCTGCACCCAATCACGGAAATTACCATAATTGAAAAAGGCAAAATCGTTTCTTATGGCGCCTGCGGTCTTCCTTATTATGTGGAGGGTTTATTTTCGAATGTCAGTGAACTGAGCAAGACGCCGGTCGGTGTTCCCGGAATGCCCGCCTTTTTTCAGAAAAGGTGAAAAGCGTCAAGGTGTTGACACAGATGGAGGCGCTGAAAACCGACCTCGCAAAAAAGAGCTGTGCGTGTGAAAAACCTGGAAACAGGCGAGGAAGAAGACATGGCCTGTGATAAGCTGGTTTTAGCGACTGGTGTGTCTCCGTGCCGTCCCAACATTCCCGGCCTCGATCTTAAGAATGTGTGGCCTATATCAACCCCGACGATGTGCGCAGGCACATTGACAGTGAAACGATTCTCATCAGCATCATGACTGCCAATAACGAAACAGGGGTTATCCAACCGATCTCCGAGGTGGGCGCACTTTCCAGGCGAGAGGGAATTCTCTTTCACACTGACGCAGTTCAGGCCGTGGGCAAAATACCTGTTAACGTCGATTATTTCTATGTCGATCTGCTTTCTCTTTGAGGACACAAGTTCTATGGCCTCAAGGGTGTCGGCGCCCTCTACGTGAGGAAAGGCACACCTATTGCGCCGATGCTCACTGGTGGACATCATAAGCTCAACCTCCGTGCGGGGACGCAAAATATCCCCGGTATTGTCGGCTTGACGGAGGTGCTTTCCATTGCCACGCGTGATCTGAACACTTCATCACAAATCGGTTGACTTATCGTTCTGTTTTTCGCGTCACGTCTTTTTTTATTGTGTTGACTGTATCCATGAGAACAGGAAAGACATTTTCCCGAAAATCACCGGCCACGGCGACCATCATCACATCCTCGCCAAGCATGAGTTTTCCTTCCCTGACTTCAGCAAGTATTTCAACAATGCCTGTTCTTTTTTTCATTTCTGCGATAACTTCCGCCAGACGATTCTTGTCAACCTTCACGTCCAATTCCGTTACGGGCTTTCCGTCCCTCGACGTTGCTCTCACAACACCAATATGACATAGAATCATCCCCGCGTTGTGATATTCTGGGTGGTCTTTAATCTTTTTAAGCAAATCCGATATATCCATGGGAACATTCTAACATACTCTTGATCCGGATTGCAAAAATACGGAATAAGAAAATGTGAAAACCCTCTAGAAACGAAAACAAAAAAGAGTGGTGATATAATGTAGAATGCTCATAAAGAGGAGAAATCGGTTATTCTTGATGCTATGACCGAACTCGTCTTGTATCTTGTGATATGGATTTGAAGGCAATATGGGCCAACAAGGCTATTCCTGATGCATTTGACTTAACACCCAGTCACTTAGTCCTGGATCTGGGATTTTATGATGTTCATCATCAGCCACATCGGCAATCGGCATAAATAGCTATTGCCAATGAGTTCGTGCCATCGCCTTAGGCTTGGATCTTGAATGTCATAATATAGTTACTTTTTCGGTCCGAAGATTTCCAATGAAATGATTCTCCCATTCTGCCAGCCAACCCTGTAAACCTGGATGATATCGGCTGGTATTTCGCTGGATGTTGAGCTCGTAATACCCTCGACGGTGTAATAAATTTTGTTATCGACCTTCTCTGTCTTGATAACGTACGGATCTCTAATTATCAAAAGACCCATGGCCTTGCGGATAATATCTGAGCTTGCGTATTTGCTGATGACTGCCCTGTATTTTTTCTGAGATATATGAGCCTGCATGCATTCCTTCATTTCCGGGATAATATCGGCTGCGGCAATCCCCCTTTTTGCACCCAGTGGAGCGAAGAATACCATTCTCCTATTTTCCCAGCATACCTTATATGTCTGGACGATATCACTCGGAATTTCAGTTGCCGTTTCCACCGTGACACCCTCTACAGTGTAACAGATTTTCTGCCCTTCCCGATCCGCATTTGTGATATATGGTTCCTTGATGATCAGAAGCCCCATGGCCTGATTGACAATAGCGGGGTCGGCATACTTCTGGATAACGGACCTGTACTCTTTCTGGGATCCGTGGGAACGCATGCAGTCCCTCATCTCGGGGATAATTTCCATCGCGAAGGCATGACCCCACATTCCAAACAAAAGATATATTATGAAGCAAATCGCAGTTCTCTTCATCTTCGTCCACCTCCAGTTAATTTTGTTCATACAAATCTTTACTCAGGGACTTTTATCTCCCTCATTGAGTTTCTTCAAAAAATCCAGGATTTCCTCATAGTTCGGCGAGCCATCCTTGGCGTAACGTATGACACCCTTTTTGTCGATGATCACCGTGCGCCTGTTGAAGACGAAAAGCGATCCTGGTGGTATCACGCCAAAAAAATCACCGAGATAACCGGAAATATTGGAGAGTATCGGAAAGGTCAGTTTCAGGGATTTAGCCCAGTATTTTAGAGTGGCAACATCATCGCGGCTGACGCCCGTGACCCGGGCGTTGAGGGACTCATAGAGGGGAAGGTGCCTCTGATGACCCATCATTTCACCCGATCAGATCGGTGTGAAAGCCGCAGGAAAAAATGTCATAATGAGGTAATACCTACCGTAGTAATCATGATTATAGCCGACCACCCGATCCTCCGTAGAAGACAGGTAAAAGTTCAGTGTCTGCTTGTCCAGGAGTCTTTCCGCCTTAAAAGCGGCTTGGGCATTAGGCAGAGCCAGAACAATGTAGACGAGGATTACAAGAATCAGAATTGTTTTAGTCTGATTTTTCATAAAAACCTCCTCATTGAAAAGAAACAATGATGCTGTTCTCTGCATCATTGAACCGCAGGATGATGGAAAGGTTTCCAGGAAAAGCCGTGGACTCCTGATTCAGAAAATTTACGGGGTAGATCTCCTCACCCGACCGCACTGAACCCGGAAAGGCTCATCCCGAAAATCTCCCGCTCATTTCACGGGCGTCGGACGCCCACGGACGTGGAAGCCCCCCTCTATCAGGGCCTTTAAGATGCTGTCTACGTTAGTCACCTTGTCGTCAAAACTTACAACGAAGACCTCTTTCCGGGCGTCATAATCGGCGCCTGTCACACCGTCGACATTTTCCAGGATCACACCCACCCTGACTTTCTGCGCACAGGTCTTGCAATCGGCAATTTTGATCGTTACCTTGCTCTCGGCGCCGTGTGCCGGTTGAGAAACAGTAAGAGCGGTCAGTAAAATCAGTAAAAGGGGAAAAACAAAGACCGGTTTTAATCTCATGACTTAATCCCCCGGGCCGGTCCCTTTCAAGCCCAGTCATCCAAGTCAATATCCGGGCAAAGCCCCATCATGTTGTCGACCCATTCCTCGTTGTCCTTGATCCACTGCCTGGCATCGGCCCGTGAAATCATGTTCTCCTTGACCAGGTTCATGGCGGACTCAAGTTTGCCTCCGCATAAGCAGAATTGCTTGACGAGTGTCGTAAGTGCCGGTCTCTTCTTCTGCAGACCGCTGCGAACTATGGTATGAATCGTTTTCTTTTCGTCTATCCAGTTTGCACCCAGGTCTTCGACCTTCTTGGCATATTTCGTGTAGTAAGCTTTCTGTTCCGGTAATGTCGCGCTTAATGTGGCATCGTACTTCCCCTCAACTATGCCTTTCCACATGTCATCAACTGTGGTCTTCACAAGATTGACCTTTACGCCCAACTTCTCCTCGAGGATGTACTTCAGCATGTATGATTTTGCAATGGAATCCTTTGTATCGACATAAGCCGCGGTGATCTGCGGTGCCGCCGCAATTGCGGCGGAGACCGTCATGACAATCACGAACGCGGCGAATATGCTTATCTTCAATAAATAACTCCTCATAATAACCTCCTTTCCGAAATATTTTTCTTTCGGTTGAGAAATCTAACGGACATCCCACCTTGGAAGTAAATTTAGGCTGCCCTGAACTCAATGGTATCGCCGTTGCCCAGGTAGGCCTTGTCCTTTGTCCGGAAACGAGCCGTTCCCTGGACGATGGGGTATCCCGCGTCGATGAACTTCTTGGCGCAGGTGATCCCCGTGCAGTGGTTACAGCCAACCTTCTCGAACTTGTACTTCCTCATGGAAAGGACCAGGTCATCGTATTTGGGATCCCAGTCCTCGAAGGGCGAGATGTGCAGTCCTCCGTAGATGCCGTAGTTCTTCTTGTACTTGATGGTGTCCTTGGCCGTAGCGGCGAACTGGATAATTCCCTGATGGCAGCAGCCAGTCACGGAGACCATCCCCGCGTCCTTGACGTTGAAGTACCACGATTGCTCGCCATAGACCCGGCAGATGATGGGAATTGCGAAGTTGTAAATGGCGCAGCCCGAGAAGAGAGGAGTCAGTCCGGGCTTGGTGACCACGAGTTTACCCCGGTGACCGCTGTCCATGATATACTGCATACCCTCCTGGTAGAACCCTTCTGGAATGTAAGTTATAATTTCCGGATTATATTTGTACACCACTGGCAGGCCCCAGAAGTGGTCGAAGTGTTCATGGGTGACCATGAATAAATCTATTTCCTTACGCTCGAGCATCCGGTCAATCCCCTCGCGCTTATAAGACTGATCCATCCAGTTGTAAGACCATCCGGCATCCTGGAGTATCTTCTTCTTCGTGCCGTCGAGGAGTTCTACTTCGATAAGGCAGGAAAACCCCCCGGCGTTCTCAGGATGGACGGCATTCTCCATTTGAAACTGCCAGGCCTTGTCTAAATCACGGGGCAGCCACCGCTTGATCTCTTTGATACCCTTCTCGTAGGAACCCTTTCCAAGTTGCCCTTTCGGCTCTGCGAAAGGCGGCCAATTATACGTGTACTGGTTGACCAGCAGGCCCCCGGCTCCCTTGATGTCACCCATGAGTACTTTATTCTCGAACCAACTCGTCTCTGAAACATTCGTTACCTTAACGCTCCTGCATTCTCCGATATCGATATTCTTGGGCGTGACTTTCGCGAAATGTCTCTCACGCCATGGGCCGTAAGAGTATATACCCATAGCGCCGATGGTGCCCCCTACGCCTCCTACTATAAGACCCTTGACAAAATCGCGCCGGTTGAGTCCTTTCTTTTCTTCTTCTGCCATAGTCAGTCCTCCATACAGTTTAGGATAAATTTCCCCCAGGAGTGAAAATCTGTTATGAAACTCAGGTTATCTTAGTCAGCATCCAGTTCCACTTTGCCATAATGGGCAAGGCCCACACAATGGCAAAATAGACCAGAACGCCGAGAACTATGCCAACGAAAATGCCAATCTTATATTCTGTGCTCATTGCATCTCCTCCTTATTGAGTACCCGTGGTTTCCGGTGCCTTGACTTTCCTCCATCCCGGCCAGTTGTCCATGAACCAGTGATTGATGAGCATGATGTTGATAAACCAGATGGTGGGAATCATAGGGAATTGTTGGGGATGTGAGTAGCCCTTCTGGGTTCCGAGAACCAGGTAGCTGGTGTTGTAGTAGATCCAATAGACTAAAAGTCCACCCACGATGGCAATCAGGGTCCGGATGAGCCAGTTGGTCGGAATACTGTACTTCTTCGGCCAGTTATTGCAGTAGAATGTGACAAAGAGTGCCGGGATAAGGAAGAAGACCATCGTCTCGCCCACGTGGAGCCAGCGCCAGTCGGGAGCGGCGTCCCTTCGGGTTCCCCGGATGGCCGGGCCCCACCACAACTCCTGCGCGAAGTAGAGAAACAGGAAGAAGCACCATGCAATTGCGATGATGCCGAAAAAGGCTGTCCATCGCCTCAGCATGTCATTTTTGATGACTCTGAAGGGATAGCGCTCCCAGATGGATTCATTCATCCACACAATAATTGTGCAGCACATGATCCACGCTACGTGGAAGTTGCCGCTCACCGTGTCCGCGAACCTCTCCCAGTATGGCGGTGCAATCGAGCAGAAGTACTGCCATGGATAGTAAAGGATTCCCATGTGCGGGTGCATGGTGCAAAAATAAACAATGGTACCGATGAAGAATGTGACGATCAGCACCGTCGTCCCAAGTGCAGGCTGCTTCAGCTTCTGCCATGGCCACATCTCCATAGCCACCGGCCAGGAGGGGGAAAGCCATGAAGCGATGGCGGCGAACATGAGACAGGCAAGCGCCGCATATTCTATGGCGAAGAATTCCGTCATCCCCGGGAGCTTTGTAGTCTGAGCCGGATTGAAATAAGCCATGGCCAGATTTCCTAAAATGCCCTCGAAGAAGCCCTTGATGAGAACGATCAGGACGAGGGTTGCGACACCGGTCATGACCACGCCCTTTACCACCGGGTGCCAGTTCTCGATCTGCTGCCTCTTAAAAGGCCAGTAGTAGTAAAGGTAGA
>DASRZZ010000036.1:0-8079 GCA_035685925.1 Syntrophales bacterium
GCGAGCATATTAACTGCTCTTATGGTAATTCTTTATACGGGGTCACGGGGAGGGATGCTGGGATTGATCGCGGTGATAGCATTCTTCCTGTTTACCAAAATGCATGGAATCACGAAATCCCACAAAGTTGTATTCACCGTGGCAATGATCATCCTTTTCATATCGATCAGCAGCAAGATCGACATGGATCGTTATTTCACGCTCACTGATGTTGGAAGCGATTATAACGTCACCGATGAGTTCGGGCGCTTCCAGATATGGAAAAGAGGATTTGATCTACTTTTATCTAATCCGCTTACAGGCGTTGGCGCTGACTGCTCTGCAATGGCCATTGGTTATGCTCGGGAAGCTTTGGGAATAACCGCTAAGTGGCAAGAATTGCATAATTCATATATCCAGGTGGCTGTTGAAACGGGCTTAATTGGATTTATTCTTTTTATGGCTCTCATCATGCAAAGCTTCAAGACCTTTTCGAGGCTCAAAAATATCAAGGCGACAACTCCGGAAGCGATCGAATTCAAGACCATATCAGGATTGATGCTGGTCGCATTCATAGGCCAGCTCGTCACCGCGTTTTTCATAACTCAGGCTTATTCATTATTTTTTACAACGTTCTTCGCCTTTTCCGCTGTAATGAGGAATTTATCAGTCAAGCTTGACGATCGACAGCGATCAATTTGAGGTTGTATGCTCCGGAAGCTATCAAGGGTGCTGAAAATAGCGCATTCGCAATATTCAAATCTCGGCTTTCGTGAATTCAGTGCTCTTGTTTTCAGATCGCTATTTAAGATCGAGCGCATAGCAATTTACTCAAGTGACCTCGCGAATGAAATCACCCGCAATGACAGCCACGTGGACGATGGATACATAAAAAAGGGAGATATAGCCGATCTTGCATTGAGCAGAAGAACTATGGCTGCTCCCCCATGGGAACTCTCCTGCGATCTTTATGACGGCGTTAAAGATCACTTTATTTATAAGAAGAACGGTGTGATCGGGCATATCAGCTGGATCTACTATAAGAACGATCCCAACAGGATCATTGAGCTTCGCAGCGATGAAGGGGAGGTCAAATATTCTTTGACGCTGCCGGAATTCAGGGGAAAGGGGATATATCCTGAGGCCTTGAGAGAGGTACAGCGATATCTCAAGGAGAAGGGGTATAAAATGCTATATATCTGCACGAGGGAAGATAATGTGGCCTCTGTCAGGGGAATAGAGAAGGCGGGTTTTACGTTCATCAAGAGGATCAACCTCATAAAGGTCCTGGGAATGCAGGTGAGTAAGAGATATGCCACTGGTCGTTGAGAAAAAAATGGATACGGTACAGGTAAGAGAACTGTCACCCCTCGAAAAAGATTACTGGGATAGGGAAATTCAGCGTTTTGAATTCGTCCATCCCTTGAACGCTTTCGAGTGGGGGCAGGTCCGGGCCGTAGACAACTGGCTGCCGATCTACCTGGTTGCCGAGCGCGCAGGGAAATTTACCGGCGCCATGATGGTCCTTCAGAAAAAGCTGCCCTTAACCCCCTTTTCGCTGTTTTACAGCCCAAAGGGTCCGGTCTGGGATTACGGCGACGATGAGACGCTTACGAGCCTGATAGGGAAGGTGCAGGAACTTGCGCAAAAAAAGAGGGCGATATTCTTAAGGGTTGATCCCAACATACGGGAAAGTTTTATACATGAGAATGAAGATAAGCTGTCTTTGCTTGGTTTCATTCATCTGGATCAGCGATGGTCATTCTGGAACTCTCCGAGGGATGTCTCAAGGATCGACCTGACAAGAGTGAACACCGGCGAGGAATATTTCAACCTGCTCGACAGGGACACGCGGAGATGCATCCGCAAGGCGGCCAAGGAAGGCGTGGTCATAGAAGCAGCGACAACGGAAGTGGAGTTGAAGACGTTCTATGATATTTTTAAGGAATTTTCCGTCAATAAAAGGTTCATGTCCCGCGATTATGAATATCAGAAGCGTTTATGGGACACCTATATAGTCAACGGAATGGGCAGATTATTCCTTGCGAAATATCAGGGAAAGATCATAGGCGGCCTCATATGCATCATGTTCGGCGGAAAGTGCCTGGCAATGCACATGGGAACTCCTTATAAATATCAGAAACTGCAGACCTATTACGCCTATGTCTGGGAAAGCATCAATTGGGCCAAGGAGGAAGGCTGCACCTGGTACAGCTTCAGGGGCGTTGGAACGACTCCCACCCAGGAGTTTTTCAAGAAAAAGTTCCTGCCGGAAGTTGTCGGTCTCGTCGGATATTACGATCTTCCCTTCAGCCCCCTCTTGTACAAGGCTTTTTATTTCGGAGAATTTTCCCTTCTCCCGAGGGCATGGCCGTTACTCGTCAATGGAAGAAAGCTCTATAATAAAGTGGTCAAGCTGTTCAGGAGAAGTTAATATTGACTCGGGAAAAGCCCTTGAAAATAGCTGTCCTGGCAACAGTGACCGATTTTGGAGGAGCAGAACGGGTCGTCCTCTCCCTGACCGAGCATATCAAGAATGACGAGTTCGATCTGGTCCCGATAATATTTACGGTTCCCAGTTTCACTGATAACATATTTTTTAAACACCTGGACAGAGCAGGGAAAAAATACTACAAGGTGTACGTTAACAATCATAAGATAAAATATCTTAACCCTCTTGCAAATATATTTGAAACATACAGACTTCTAAAAAGAAACAAGTTCGACCTGATACATACCCACGGTTACCGGGCCGATGTCCTGGGGATATTCCTTGCCAGGCTTCTTGGCCTGCCGGTTATTTCTACTTGCCATGGATTTATTTCGAATGATCTCCATCTGACGCTGTATAACCGGCTGGATCTGTTTATTCTGCGATTTGCCCGTAAAATTATCGCAGTCTCTGAATCAATAAAAAGCTCCCTGATCAAAAGCGGCATAAAGGAATCAAGCGTCACCCTGATCCAGAACGCAGTGAATGGATCTTATTCTGTTGAAGCACATACCCGGAACAGAAAAACAAAGCGTAAATACTGCGGAATGACCGAAGACGATTTCGTTGTCGGCTACGTCGGCCGCCTAAGCGAGGAAAAGGGGGTCGGACATCTTATTGAAGCGATCGCGCTCCTGAATAAGTCGGGCATTCCGGCGAAATTATTGATCATCGGGGAAGGCCCTCAAAGAATAGAACTGGCGGACCGGGTCAAGAGAGCAAATCTTGAAGAAAAAGTTTTTTTTACAGGCTTCCAGGATGATGTCGAATGCTGGCTGTCGGCGATGGATGTCTTCACGTTGCCTTCTTTAACAGAAGGAACGCCTGTGTCGCTTCTCGAGGCAATGGCATGCGGGATTCCCGTTGTTGCTACCGCGGTAGGCGGCGTTCCTCAGGTTATCGATTCAGGAAAGAATGGCGTCCTTGTATCGCCTGGCAATCCTCAAGATATTAAAGAAGCTGTTCAGCTCCTGTATAAGAGCGAAAAACTACGAAACGGTTTATCAGGCGAAGCTCAAAAGACCATTAACTCACAATATAATATCGAGGAATGGACCAGACGGATCGAATCAGAATATCTGAAATTGGAAAAGTGACCCAGGCGACACTATTCTTTCAACGATAAGCAGATGATACACTCGTAAGCAGGGGGAGGGATGTCCCTACTCCTCACTCAATGAGCATGGTGAGAAAATGATTCTCATAAGTTATTTATTGATAGTCATTGGAATCTATATAAGTATCTACATTACGTATGACTTGATTCTGTTATTGTCAAATTACTTCCTTAAAGACAAAGATGTATCATTTTCAGCACCCACTACAAGATTTGGAATTATTATACCCGCGCATAATGAGGAGCTCTTATTAGACAGACTGCTCAAGAGTATCAGCGATCAAGACTATCCCGTCGGCATGGCCAAGGCAGTCGTGGTGGCGGACAATTGCAGTGACAATACGGCTAAGATCGGCCTTGCTAGCAATGCTCGGGTATTGGAAAGATCAGATGATCAGCATCGCGGGAAGGGCTATGCGATCAAATTCGCCCTGGAAACTCTCGACATGAGCGCCTATGACGCGATTTTTATTATTGATGCCGATAGCATCATAAAGAACGATATATTTACCCAATTGGACAAAGCACTGAGGAACGGGAATAAGATCATTCAATGTTATAATGGTGTCGCCAATCCCGGGCAAAGCTGGTTCACGCGCCTACTCGATGTATCAAGGACTGTGGGCAATGAGATTCTGCAGCCTGCAAAGCAGAAACTGGGTCTCTCCTCCAACTTGATGGGCAATGGGATGTGCTTTGCCA
Organism: Syntrophales bacterium; assembly: GCA_035685925.1. GTDB lineage: Bacteria > Desulfobacterota > Syntrophia > Syntrophales > UBA2185 > Fen-1135. The sequence goes on from DASRZZ010000036.1 coordinate 4,290, forward strand.
GCAACTTACTCATGCAATACGGATGGGACGCATTTACTGTCGGTGAGGATTGGGAATATTATGCAAAGCTCGTTCAGGCGGGGGAGACGGTAGCATTTGCCAACAAGGCGCGCGTTTACCACCAGGAGTCGTCATCCCTGAAGCAAGCCACTTCTCAAAGGATGAGGTGGTCCAGCGGCAGGTTTGCCGTAGCCTGGCAATACGGCATCGAATTATTTTACCGGGGACTGCTTGAGGGGAGCCTCAGAAAGATGGACGCTTCTCTCCCTCTTCTTTTCCCTAATCCATCCCTGGGTATGAATATTACCCTCGTTGGAATCGTGCTTTCTCTCATACCCGGATTGGCCTTTCACAAGTACGATTATCTTCTCTGGTTCCTGTTGCTTGTGCTCGTGCAGACCATGATATTTTTGGTTGGCATAATGCATACTCGCGATAAGCTGAAGAACTTCCTTTCTCTGTTCGCAGCGCCTTTATTTTTGATCTGGAAAATGGGTGTTGATGCCTTTTCGGCCGCTGGATTGGGTAGGAAAAAGTGGATCAGAACGGAAAGAAAGCTATGAGGATCTCGGCAAAGATCAGCCGTGGCATCTTCTGGGCGTCATATTATATTGTTGCGAGAAATCTGCCGCGCTCTCACGTCAGATACTCTCTGGGTTCTCGAACAATAAGGGCATTCATATTAAAAAGACTTTTTAAGAGCTTTGGCAGACAGGTAAATGTAGAGCCCAAAGTAATATTTTTTAACTTATCAGAATCAGAGATTGGTGATCACTCCGGCATAGGCATGTATTCATATGTAGGCACCGTGAAGATCGGACGTGATGTTATGATCGGTGAAGAACTGATCGCCATAAGCAGGAACCATGAATTCGGCAGCACAACAATCCCCATGAGACTGCAAGGTTTTCAGGAAGATCGACCGATCACCATTGAAGATGATGTATGGATCGGGACAAGGGTTACGATATTACCGGGCGTGACCATTGGGAAGGGGTCTATCGTCGGTGCCGGTTCGGTAGTAACTAAAAATGTGTTTCCTTATTCGATCGTAGCCGGTAATCCTGCCAAACTCATTAGAAAAAGATGAGCCGCCGACGAGTCAATATATTATTCGTCATGCTTCAAATGGAGATGGGCGGGGCAGAACGCTTAGTTTATAATCTGGCGCGTAAACTTGATCGTAACCTGTTTAATCCTTCGGTGGCGTGGTTTTTCGGCGATAGAATACTGAAAGAGTACAAGGATCTGGATATCGCCCTTTATCATATTCCGAAAAAGAAAAGAATCGATTTATCCGCCATGCAAAACCTAGGAGACGTTATCAGCAAAAACAAAATTGAAATTGTAAATGCACACCATTTTATGCCGATGGTTTATTCATTTTACGGGAGCAAGATTAAAAACCGTTCAAGTCTCATATATACGGAGCATTCTGAATGGGAAATAGAACAAATATCATGGAAATGGAGAATGATGGGACGGTATATCTTGAAACGATCGGATGCTGCCGTAGGAGTCAGCGTCCAGGTTTCTAGAGCAATTCAAGAGAAACTCAATTTTGAACAGTCCAAGATCTTTACCATACTAAATGGCGTTAACCTTGTGTCTTCGACCAAGGGTAGTGACAGGATGGTTCTTAGAAAGGAACTTGGTCTTTCCACGAATGATAAAGTAATTGGAATTGTTGCAAATTTTAGAAGAGTCAAGAATCATATCTTTCTGTTAAAGGCATTTTCGGAACTCCTTAGGGATTTTAATAATGTAAAGCTGCTATTAGTCGGCCAGGGTTTTGATTTCGATCCGGAAAATTCGGAAACGGAAATACGCCACTTCATAAATGAAAAGGGATTGACCGAGAATGTCAAAATGCTGGGCTATCGATCGGATATCCCTGAACTCCTAAATGTCATGGATATATTTTGTTTAACATCTCTTAAGGAAGGTTTGCCAATTAGTTTGATCGAGGCGATGTCGGCTGGGCGGCCTGTAATTGGAACCGATGTAGAAGGGATCAGAGAGGTAATCATACCCGGGAAAAATGGATTCTTAGTCAGCACAAACGATGTGGTTAGTTTTAAGAAATCACTGCTTGCGTTGCTTAATAATGAAGAAATGTGTCACGAAATGGGGAATGAATCCAGATTGTTAGCGGCAAATACTTACTCTTTGGAACGATGCGTTCGACAATATCAAGATATGTTCATGACGATAAAAAACGATAAGTAATTGTCGTTTATGAAATTATATTATTACGGAGGGGCATGGATTTAAATAAAGGGGAGAGAACAGGGCACAAGTTTATTATTATTCTCGCATTGAGTCTTATCCCCTTGCTTGCCCTCTTGTTCTGTTCATCCCTAGATACTGTCCCGGGCCATAAGGCACTAAATTTCTGGTTGCTTGAAAGGCTCGTTAGAATTAAGCCTTTGCCGGATGATTTTAGTAAGCTGAACTTGCACTCAAGAAGAGTAATCTATGTGCTGGGAGGTTCTGAAACTAGCCTTGAGTATCGATTTATAGCCGCGGCTGATCTTTATAAAAAGAACGCTGCTCCAATAGTTCTTATTTTAAGCAAAACCGGCATCACAGAATATGATCCCCGGCTGGGGAGGAATTTGACATACGATGAATGGTCCGTCAAAAGGCTAGGGGAACTGGGAGTCCCAAAGGGCAACATTGAGCCATTGTCCGTTAAATATGGACTCTTCGGAACTTTGGCAGAGGCACGAGGGGTGTCGCAGGAGGTCATGAGCAGGGGAGATGATGTCTTGATCCTTGTATCGTCTTCTTATCATACCGCGAGGGTGCGGGAAACTTTTTCTAAGTACCTCAGCGATAAAAACATAAAAGTCTTTATATATGGATCGGATGATCACCCTCCTTTGTGGGGTCTCCTGGTAGAGTACTTCAAGCTTATACTGTATAAATATATATTGCTGTAGATAAGGGTGAAAAGAATGAAGATTGGAATTGTCGGCTGCGGATTGAATTCAGATTACCACATCAATTTCGCCAGGACGTATCAGGGCGCGAACATTGTCGGCGTGGTTGACAGGGACAGGGAAAAGGCGCAGGAATGCGCGACCAGGTTCAACATCAAGGGCGTTTTTTCGAGCATCAAAGACCTGGTCGACAAGGCCGGCCCGGAAGTGGTCCATATACTGACCCCTCCGCGCACTCATTTTGCCGTCGCTAAGGAGGCGATGGAGTCGGGATGCCATGTGCTGGTGGAGAAGCCCCTTGGCCTCAACTACGAAGAAGCAAAGGAGCTGTACGACGTTGCCGAGAGAGAAGGGGTCCAGCTCTGCACCATGCACAACCATTTCTACGATCCCTGCATGAGCAAGGCGCACGCCTTTGTGCAGGAAGGACAACTCGGCCAGGTCATAAATGTTGAGAGCTATTATGGTCTGAATACCCAGATCTCGGCCTTTCGCGACTATCCGGCGCCGAACGTACTTCCCTGGCTTTACAATCTCCCGGGTGGGGTCTATCAGGATTTCATGCCCCATCCTTTGTACGTGCTTCTCGAGTACACGGGAGCTCCCCAGGAGATCAAAGTGATGCAGCAAAGCCACGGCGTACTTCCGCAAGGTATGGCTGATGAGATCAGGATACTCATCAAAGGAGAAAAGGCATTCGGTACATTGACGTTCTCCTTCGTTGCCAGGCCGCACCTTCACTTTGTCAGGATCTATGGAACGAAGATGATGGTCGAGGTGGATATCAATACCATGACAACAATCGATCATCCGCTAAGCTCGCTCCCTAAAGCTGCGCAAAAGGC
>DASRZZ010000037.1:0-19201 GCA_035685925.1 Syntrophales bacterium
GCATACGGGCAAGAGACTGGGCAGTGAGTTTAGCGGGGGAGATTATTTAAGCAGGGCTGCAAAGAGACAATTACGATCTATTAGTTTGATGATCAGCATAGACTGGTGTGGGTGCTGGCCCATGAATTAGGCCATGTATTGGGATTGAAGCACAACGATAATCCTGATGCGATAATGTACAGGCTGATACACTTGGATTCCCTCAACCTCGCTCCGGACGACATTGCTGCGCTTAAGGAGCGATGCGGCGATTAATTATGGAATCACCAGGAGACGAACGATGGCAGTCAATAACAAGATCGCGGCCATGATGGAGGAAATGACACGGTGGCGTCATTGCCTCCATGCCTGTCCGGAAACAGCCTTTGCGGAAGAGGAGACGTCCGACTACGTGGCCGAAAGATTGCGCTCTTTCGGGCTCGATATCGATCGTGGTCTTGCGGGGACGGCCGTTGTAGCAACCATCCGGAGGGGCACGGGAAGTCCTGCGGCCATAGGCCTCCGCTCCGACATAGACGCGCTTGATATCACGGAAGCGACCGGTCTTTCTTACACTTCCCGCAACGAGGGGAAGATGCACGCCTGCGGCCATGACGGCCATATGAGCATGCTTCTGGGGGCTGCGAAATATCTTGCCGGAAGTGATACGTTCCGCGGTACTGTCCACTTCATCTTTCAGCCTGCCGAGGAGAATGAGGGTGGAGGGGCAAGGATGGTCCGAGAGGGCCTCTTCGACTGGTTTCCGGTCCGATCAGTATTTGGCCTCCACAACTTTCCCGTTTTGCCGGAAGGGACGTTTGCCATCTGCAAGGGCCCCATGATGGCGGCCTACGATGTCTTCGATATAGAGATAAGAGGAAAGGGTGGCCATGCTGCTACTCCCCAGGATGTGAAGGACCCTGTCCTCGCTTCATCTTATCTGGTGAATCTTCTCCAGAGCATCGTGAGCCGCAATCTTAATCCGGTAGAGGCAGCGGTTATCAGTGTTACGGAGATTCACGGCGGCACCTCCTACAACATAATCCCCGGGGCGGTTAGGCTCCGGGGGACGACGCGTCATTTCCTTCCTGAGGTGCAGATCATGGTGGAAACCCGCATGCGCGAGATATGCAACGGCGTATCAGCCTCTTTTGACATTGCCGTTGACATGACCTATGAGAGGCGCTATCCCCCACTGGTCAATACAGATCGGGAGACTGACGAGGGCATCCGGGCCGCGACTTTGGTCGCGGGAGAAGGCCGGGTCTTTACCGGTATCAAACCTGTGATGACATCGGAGGATTTTGCCTTCCTCCTCAAGGAGAAGCCGGGGGCATACATAGGGATCGGCGGTGGAAATCCGAAGGAAACTGGCAGGCTGCACCAGGCGCTGTATGATTTTAACGACCGCATATTGCCGATCGGCGCGAGCTACTGGGCGACTCTCGTGGAGACGTTGCTGCCGAAATAGAAGACTTAAAGGTCTGCACTACGTTATGTCAATGAATGCGGCGCATCTAGCGGTATGTACGGTCTTGTAGCGTTTATGCATAAACTAAAACCCATCCATCGAGATCTTATAATTTCTTTTTTCCTTATACTGGTTACTGCTGTCGTATTCTGGCAGGTGAGCAGTTTTGACTTCGTACGTTATGATGATGACAAGTATGTAACCGAGAATCGCCATGTGCAGGCGGGGCTGACAACGGGTGGCGTTGCCTGGGCATTCATATCTGTCTATGCCAACAACTGGCATCCTTTGACATGGCTTTCGCACATGCTGGACTACCAGCTCTTCGCAGCAAATCCGGCCGGCCATCATATCACGAATTTATTCTTCCATATTATAAACACACTTCTGCTTTTTTTTATTTTGAAGCGGATGACAGGTTTTCCCTGGCGGAGCGCTGTTGTAGCCGTGCTGTTCGCCGTCCATCCCCTCCATATAGAATCTGTGGCCTGGGTCGCAGAGCGTAAGGATGTGTTGAGCACGTTGTTCTTCATGTTAACCGTCTGGGCATATGTCCGCTATGTGGAGCGTCCGGGGATTAATCGTTATCTTCAGATTCCTTTATTTTTTGCCTTGGGGCTCATGTCTAAACCGATGTTGGTGACCATGCCCTTTGTTTTGCTTCTGCTGGATTTCTGGCCCCTCGGCCGTTTGCAAAGGGAGGGGTCATTATTCAATACAGATGTGAGCGACCGGAAAGCCGTCGGAAATGGAAAAGAAAATAGGTCGAACTTGGGACTCATCATTGAAAAGATTCCCCTCTTCATCCTTTCCGCTGTATCGATTTGCGTCACCCTCTATGCGCAGTGGTCAGGCATCGCTCCTCTCGAGTCTCTGCCGGTTTCAACCCGCGTGAGCAATGCCCTCGCCTCCTATATTTCGTATATGGGTAAAATGATCTGGCCTCATGATCTGGCCGTTTTCTATCCCTATATGGAAAACATTCCCCCATGGCAGGTCGGTGGTGCTATTTTGCTGCTGATTTTGATCACCGCCATTGCCGTGCGTTTGAGAAGGCCCAATCCCTATGTGATAGTCGGGTGGTTGTGGTATCTTGGAACACTGGTGCCTGTCATCGGGTTGGTGCAGGTCGGAAACCAGTCCATGGCGGATAGGTACACGTACCTACCCATGATCGGACTGTTTATAGCAATCGCGTGGATAGTACCGGATATGCTCGCCCGATGGCGGTTTCATCGTATTGCTCTCTCCGTTCTTGCGACGTGTGTTATCGCGGCGCTAATAACAGTATCGCTATTTCAGCTCGGCTTCTGGCAAAACAGCTTCACCCTTTTTGCGCGCGCCCTTGCTGTCACAAAAAATAATGTTGTAATCGAAACCAACATGGGTGCAACTCTGGCGGAACAGGGTAAATTCAGAGAAGCCATTACGCATTACCAGGAAGCTCTGAGAATCAAGCCGAACGATTTTGAGGCCGGTTACAATCTGGCCAACGCACTGGCGAAGCAGGGCAAATTGGAAGAGGCCGTCTCGCGCTATGCCGGAATCCTGCAGGTACGGCCTGATGCTGCGGCGGCCCACAACAACATGGGTATAGCATTGTCACAGTTGGGGAGAACCGATGAGGCCATCGATCATTTCCAGGAAGCCGTCCGAATAAAACCTGATTTTCAGGATGCAGGATCAAATCTGGAAACGGCACTCATGAGGCGGACAAGAACGGAAAAACCAGTTCTAGAAAAAGTAGCCATTCAACCGGCAGATCCGAATAGCGCCGAAGGTCAGCTGCGCACGGGCATGTCTCTTTTTCAGGAGGGCAAGCCTGATGCAGCCGTTCTCCGGTTCGAAGAGGCGCTCAGGCTAAACCCGAACCTCGTGGCCGCACATGTCTCTCTGGGTTTGATTATGGCCCAGAAGCGTAACTTCGATGAGGCTATCGATCATTTTCGCAAGGCCCTCAAGATCAAACCTGATATCGCGGAAACTCACAACAGTCTGGGCGTGGCTTTAACATATAAGGGTGCTTTGGATGAGGCCATTGAACACTTCGAGACTGCCCTAAAAATCAATCCAAGATTTGCGAAGGCGCATAACAGCCTCGCTGTGGCGCTGGTGCAGAAGGGAAAGACGGAAGAGGCGATCAGTCACCTCAGAACGGCTGTGCAGCTCCAGCCCGATTACGAAGAGGCAAAAAGGAATCTGAAGACTCTGCTCGAGATGCAGGGCAAGTAATGCAGCGGACCGAAGGTTTGCACTACGTGACGTCAATGGGTGCGAAGGCGTTCAGTATGTATAGGTGATGGCGCCGCCGGCAGAAAGTCTTTCGGAGTATTGCCCTTCCGCGTTCAGGCGGAATCCCTTGGCGAGAGGCACGTCGATTCCCGCGAACCCTCCCAGGTTTGACTTATTCTTAATCGTAGTATCCGCTGTTGAAAATTGAAGACCCGGCACGTTCGTGGACAAATATGCTGTTGCTTCCGAATAATAGATGTAGGGTCCAGCGTAGAGTCTTATGCCATAGGGGACAGTTGCCTGAAAGCCGATGCCGAAATTCGCATCCCATAGATCATCCACCCTTAGGAAAGCCCTATAAGGTATGCCGGCACTGGTTCCCGAAACCTCGTCCGTGAAGCTTCTAAAGAAATACGTGCCTTGCACAAATGCCCCCACTCCGAAGGTATTGTTAAATGGAAAGAATACCTTTGCCCCCAGGGTTCCAGAAAATTTCCAGTTTTCTTGAAAGTCGTTGTTGGACGTTGTGGTAAGAGTATTTGAAGAGCTGAAAGCATCCTGGATTTTCAGATCCGATATCCCAATTCGCGCATATATATCCCAGCGATTTTGAGCGCCGTAGCCTGCTTCTGAATAAACCTGATTCTGCCTGGTCAGGAATTCTCTGCCGTTCTTATATATGTCCTCATGATACCAGTAACCGATGGCCGTGTGTAATCCACCCGCCTCTCCCGCGATGGGTTGAGGTGGCCCAAATGGCCCGCCTGCCTCGGCAATTCCATGGATGGCGAAAGTCATGAATACTAATATCGCGATTATTCTGAGTGCTTTCGTATGGATTCCTCACGGCGTTTTTTTCTATTAATGTAGTGCATGCCCTTTAGTCCTGCGAATACTACATTGCGTCAATGAATGTCAATGACGCCCTCTATCTCTCTATCCTTACTTCACTGGGAGCGAGCTCCTCTGTCGACGCTCCCTTCAACTTTATCTTTTTCCAGCGATACTGGGCATAGGCGTCGCGGAGAGCCAGGTACGGATCGACGGCTGCCTCTTTGAGCGCTTCATAGTCACCAATCCTAAGTGACGTCCTGTTAACTTCTTCGTATGACCTGACTATGGGCCATACGTACCAGGGGGCAATCTCACCCATGTAGGAGAGAGGGTAGAGGAAATACTCGCCGGCTATATCTATAGAATCCCGTGCACTCGAAGATCCTAAGAAGGGCCAGACAATGTAGAAGCCCTGTCCTACACCCCATATGCCGAGTGTTTCTCCCAGGTCCACATCCTGCTTCTGAAGATCTACATTCTTGCTCGCTGCGGGATCCATTAGCCCGCCTATGCCCCATACAGTGTTCACGGTAAAACGCCCGACCTCCGTGGCCGCGCAGTTTATATCCGCTTGCAGAAGACAGCTCACGAAACGGATCGGGAATCCGAGATTGGAGAAGAAATTTCTTACGCTCACCCGCGCTTCTTCGGGGACTACTGCCTTGTATCCCTGCGCCACGGGCTTGAGCAGCCAGAAGTATAACTTATCGTTGAATTGGAACATGGCCCGGTTGAAGGGCTCGATGGGATCTGCAATCGTGGGCACCTGTTCCTCCTGGGGCTCTTCCTTGTACTCTCCACCCAGGTCTTCAGGCTTGCCCTGCGGCTCCGTAGACGCGGCCGGTTCTCCAGGCGATTTGATCTCTGCCTCCGGTGCTTTTGCGCGTGATTCCTCTGGCCTGGGGACAGCCGGTGCTGCTTGTACTTGGGAAGATAAATCCGGTGATTCGGTCGAAGGGGCAGCGTGCGCGGCGGGAGGCCAAGCCACGGCGATTGAGGCGAACAGCACAACCGCAAGCAAGAAAGATTTCATCGGGAGCCCCTTCAGTCGGTTATCGTGCCTCTATTCTACTGCTCCTTTACTTTTTTCCGCAGGATCTCGAGCAACTGTTCTGGCGTATTCTTTGCCAGTATGTCATTGAACTGTGTGCGATAGTTCTGCACCAGGCTTACGTTCTCTATAACAACGTCGTATACCCTCCAGACGCCATCATTCATGATGACTCTGTAGGTAATGGGGATTTCCTTGGATGCCGTGATAACTTTCGTCCGTACCTCTGCCAGATTGCCCGAGATCATGGATTCTTTAGTAAACTCGATCTTCTCGTTGGTGTAAGCAAGAATCTTGTCGGCATAAGCCTTTTCCAGTACCTGTTCAAACAGCTTAACAAACTCCTGCCTCTGAGGGTTGTTGAGTTTGTTCCAATTCATCCCCAAGGACCTTCTGGAAAGTTCAACTTCATCGAACATGTTGACATAGATGGCCCGGAGCTTGCCCTTTTTTATTTCTTTGGCTGATGGGGCTTTAAGCTTTGGATCGCGCAAGATATCCAGAACCTTGTCGGCGTTTGCCTTGACCGTATCAAGAGGCACGCCGGCATACAGGGGGAAAGATATGAGAAAGAGCAGCAGAATGCTTAATCCGACGAACAGTCGCTTCATGGCTTTACCTCAGAATTTTTTGGAGCCTCATCCTTTTTTGTCACGTCCCCGAAAGCATACTTGCCGATAAGATCCGCAATATCAACTGCGGGCTGCGTCTCCGTAATGGTCCCGCCCGGCCCGAGAAGTGTCCCTGCGCCGCCGGGATCGATGCTGACATACTTGTCACCGATAAGCCCTTCCGTTTTGATGGAAGCTATGGCGTCATCGTAAATCTTGACACTGTTATTTATCCTCATTTCCACAACTGCCTTTTGATCAGCCTGGTCCATGTAAAGCCGCTCCACCCGTCCGACGTCCAGACCCATCATATTTACAGGGTTGCCCACTCTGAGTCCGGACACGGATGTGAATCGCGCTGTGATCGGGTAGGTGTTTTCGCTAAATAAGGTTACGTGGCCAAGTTTGACGCTCATATATGCTATACAGAGCAGTCCGAAAATGACGAATATGCCGACAGTTGTCTCCATGAGATACTTTTTCATTTGCTCACTCCTAAACGGCGCAACGTAGCCTTCCAATTTCTTTCAGCTTGTTTTCAGCAGATGCTATAACGGTTTCTATTTCCGCGATGGGCTGTCCCTGGGCAAGCCCGGCGAGGATGGTGAAGTCAACGCACGTCCCCGGCGCTGCCTTCTCGCGGGCCCCTGCCCAAATTTCGCTAATCCCGTGCTCTTGAAAATCCTTCACAAAATCCTCCAATATATCCACAGCCTCGTTCTTTTCCGAATAGGGAAGGACGGTAACGAATTCATCGATGCTGCGGCGGGTGGAAAATCCCCCTATGGGGCCGAAGTGCTTATCGATGAATACTCCCATAGACCGTATGGCCTCCTGTGCCGCTTCATGGCCGAGGCCCGCAATGATATCATCCAGGGACCCCAGCTTAAAAAGCACGAGACTGTATGTATCCCTGAGGGATCTCCGTTTCATCTGACCATAATACAGAAGCTTGAATTGCCGCTTGGAGTGCAGTCCCGTCAATTCCTTTTGCAGACCTTCAAGGCTGCGGATGACCTCGTCTTTGAAGGGGTGCTCGAAGTCTTCAAGTTCCTCCGGAGTGCCCTGGAAAACGATATTGTGGTCGTAGAGGGCAAGGATGCGGTTTGAGATAAAGTACACATCCGGAATCTCATGGCTGACCACGACCGCCGTAAATCCTAATTTCCTCTGGTACTGGGCAATCATGCTCAGTATTGCATTTTTCCTCACCGGGTCCTGGCCGGAGGTGGGCTCGTCAAAGAGGACGATACTAGGATCTATCACCAGCGCCCGGGCCAGAGCTGCCCGCTTTTGCATGCCCCCTGAAAGTTCTGAGGGAAACTTCCTGGCGGAGTCGGAGAGTTCTGTCTGCTCTATTCTTGCCATGACCTTGCTGTCTATTTCGGAATTGCTCAGAGTCGTCGTTTCCCGGAGGGGCAGGGCGATATTTTCATAGACCGTCATGGAGTCGAACAGGGCGTTGTCCTGAAACATGTAGCTCATCTGGGCCAGGGAGGCATCCATCTCATTCTTGCTCATCTTGTCAAGGGGTTTACCCCGGAAGAGAATAGTCCCTTCGTCAGGCTTCAGGAGCCCTATGATATGCTTGAGTAGAACTGTCTTGCCTCCGCCACTCAGTCCGATAATGGTCGTGACCTGTCCCTCATAGATTTGGAGGTTAACATTCTCGAGGACTGCCCGTCTTCCGAAGCGCTTCGTAACGTTTTTGAATTCAATCAGGGGAGTTTCCATGGCCTCTCTATATCAGTAATGATGTCACTACGTAATCCGACACAAGAATGAGGACGCAGGAAAGCACGACGGCCGAGGTAGTGGAAAGGCCGACGGCCTTGGCCCCGTGGCTATCCTGCCGCATGTGCGCGAAATAGCCCTGGTAACAGCAGACGGTGGCGACGATGATGGCAAAAACCACTGCCTTTATGAAACCGTCTGTGAGGTCTTTCATCTCCAGGCTGGCTTGGACGCGATGTAAGTAGGTGCCTGCGTTGGCGCCCAGAAGCACCACCGCCGAGACGTAGCCTCCGATGATGCCGATGAGGTCAAACAGGGCGGTTAGCAGGGGAAAGCTGATGATCGCGGCGACAATTCTCGGGCTGATGAGATACCTCAGTGAATCAATTCGCATGGTGTCAAGGGCGTCTATCTGTTCAGAGATGCGCTGGACACCGATCTCCGCGGTTATGGCAGAGCCCGCCCTCGCTGTAATCATGATGGCTGTGAGGACCGGTCCCAGTTCCCTTACCAGTGACAGAGCCACCATTGTGCCGATTGCCCCCTGTGCGCCCAATTTAATGAGGGCATGGTAAGACTGGAGGCCCAGGACCATGCCTGTGAAGAAGCCGACAAGCGCGATGATCGTCGTGGAACTCGTTCCGATGTAATAGATCTGCTGGACTATTTTGGACAGCTGTTTGTGCCAGAAGGTCTTCAACAGAGCGAGAACCAGGAATATTGCGGAGGCCCCGCAATTGTCAACCCAGCTGATCACTGTCCTGCCAACGACGGTAAATGGCGACAGCAGCAGTTTGACAATCCGTAAGATATTCACCAAGACTGGAACCAGAAAGGTTGTGGAGCCCGTCTTGCTTTTATAGTCGCTCTTGCTTTTATCAGCGGAGGCCATCAGTAATACCCGGGTAATCATTTGCAGGACTAAAGTCCTGTACTACTTTATTTCATACGTAGTGCAAACCTTCACGTATCCTGTATAAGGTAATAATACTTTACTACCAATATTCACATTAAGGCAACCCCAAATTTCACCGATATTTCAGAGCTGAATTGCATGTAGTGCAGACCTTCAATGTCTGCCGTTGGTTGTCATTGCGAAATGCGGCGCACCTGAAGGTACGCACTACGTGAGGAAAAGATAGGCGGGAATAAAGTGACGCACTACGTGAACACCTCACACAAAGAGCTTGACACAAATACCCGTTTCTTATTAAATTACGCCGTTTTCCTAAATAAAAAAGAATAAATCAATTTATGCTGAGCCTTATCAAGAAGTATTTTATTGCGACCCGTCCCTGGTCATTCACAATGTCGCTCATTTCCGTTTCCGTTGGGACGCTTCTGGCTGCCGAAGAGGGGTCCATGTCCTGGTTATGGTTTGCCATAACGGCAATCGGGATCACCCTTTTTCACGCCGCCGCCAATTTGATCAACGATTATTTTGACACCCTCTACGACATAGATCAGGAGGACTCGCCTACGGCGAAATATCGGCCGCAACCCATCATCTCGGGTGCACTCACGCCCCGGCAGACCATGGTTGAAGCCTCTGTTTTTTTAGTCTTAACAATCACCATCGGCATGACAGCGGCCATGATCCGTTCCTGGCATATCATGTGGATCGGGCTTATCGGCCTTTTCACGAGCATCTACTATACGGCCGGTCCGGTGAAGTTCAAGTACCGCGCCCTCGGCGAGTTTGCCGTATTTATGATGTGGGGCCCTCTTATGATAGAAGGGGCATACGCTGTGCAGCGCCAGGCCCTTTCCATGAAGGCCTTGTATATTTCGGTTCCTTTTGGAGTCCTCGTCGCCCTCGTTCTCTTTGCCAACAACATGAGGGACATTGCCTATGATTCGCGACATAACGTCAAGACCGTGAGTATCATGCTGGGAAGCCGCAACAGCTATGTCCTCTTTGCGGGTCTCATCGCCCTAGCCTACGCCTACGTCCTCGGCATGATCCTCATAGGAATCATGAGCTTCTGGGGACTGCTTATATTCCTCTCTATTCCCCAAGCGATAACCCTTTTGAAAACCTTCAAGCAAAAGGTTCCGGATATGGCCGATGCCTTGACAGCCCAGTTTGACACTGTCTTCGGCATTCTCCTTATCCTGGCTATATTCTGTGAAGCACGGGTTATCCAGTGATTGCCGCTCTCTCCGATCACTCCACTTTTCTCTTTTTGTCACGGCTGTCGATTGCGTAAAAAAGTCGCCCCACTGTGCAGTGAGGCGGCCCGGAAAGTGTATCTACGGATGCAGATCGCTGCTTCTACGCTGCGCTGGAGTGTTACAGCAGACTACAGCAGGTCTTTCCACATCTCTTTGTAAACGCCGCTACAGATGATTAAATTATCGACCTTTTCGAAGTATACGTGTTTCCCCAGATCCTCTTTGGTGACGGGGTTGTACCATTTGTAATCTACAAAACCGCTGCCTTTTTTGTCGGCAACTTCTACGATCTCTCTGATAAAGCTCCTGCCATCGGAATCCTTGACGTCAATGAAATCCTGTCCTATGTATTTTTCATTGACCCCGTGTGCAAGCATCGTCCCTTTGGGATTTAACACAAACACATACTGCTCGCCTTCGATAAAAGGTCCTTTTGGATTAGTGAACTCCGCTAAAGCAATCGCCTTGCCTGTTTTCCTGTAAAACGCTATGGCTTTTTTCACAAAATCTTTCGCCTCTTTTCCTGATGCTCCGTACATATCCGTCTCCTTTCTTGCTGATTAAGAGAATTTAATTACGCAAGTTATGCCCTGCCCTTGCCGCCACTGCCAAATCATACCCTGGGCTGATATTCGCCGAGATACGCATCTTCTCTGAGTGAGGGTTGTTGAAGGTTATAAGAGATAACATCCAGCAATTTCACTATATAGATTCCGCTGCAAATAATCAAGTCATCGATCTTCTCAAAATACAGGCTCTTAGGTTTTGTCTCTTTGGTCACCGGGTTGTACCACTGGTAATCTACCCAGCCGCTGACGTCGGCATTCGCGGCGTTGACGATTTCCCGAATAAAGTTCTTTCCCGTGCAATCCTTGAGGTTTATGAAGTTCATGTCCGCATATTTCGCATTGATTCCATGCGCAACCATGTTCCCCTGGGAATCCAGCACAAATATATACATCTCGTCCTGGACAAAGGGCCCGTTAGGATTTGTAAATTCGGCCAGTGCGATTTCCCTGCCGGAATTCTTGTAAAATGATACCGCATTAGCCACCCAATCTTTCGCTTTTTGTTTTGATTTCTTTAACATGATATTTTCCTCCATAATTTTTATCGTGTCATGTATAGTGCGGGGCTTTAATCCCGCTAATTCAGCAGTCCTTGAAGGTATGCACTACGTCCAAATCCTACTCATGCCGCGGTAGTAATGTTAATGCATCACGTCTTGAACCATCTCTTGGGCAAGGCCTGCCCTCGATGCTTTTGCCTCCCCCACTGTCAGATCTTCATCGGGAATAAGCGCCCGTACCTTCTCACCCCATTTGTCAATGACATCCTTTTTGATGTTGATAAGTTCATACCAGCGCTTGAATGTCACGATGAAAACGATGATCATCAAGACCATGATGATGATGGAAAGCACAGTCAGCACGTAGTTGCCTTTGGGCAGATAGTTCTCTGTGATATTCAGATAACCGGCATATACGGTGACGAATGCCATGAATACACCCGGCACGGCGGTTGTCCATGCATATTTCGTCCTCTCCAGGCGGATCAGCATGGTGGTGACGATAATCAGTCCACTCGATGCAAGCAGTTGGTTGCTCATCCCGAACAGAGGCCAGATCGTCCCGATATCTCCTGTATAGACGAGGTATCCCCAGCACGATGTGAAGATGACGCCTGTAATCAGGATGCCCGGTACCCAGCGGGCCTCCCCGAATTTGGGAATGATCTTGCCGAACATCTCTTGCAGCAGGAATCTTCCCACTCTCGTGCCGGCATCTACGGCCGTTAGAATAAACACCGCCTCAAACATAATGGCAAAATGGTACCAGTATGCCATGAGGTGTTCCAGAAAAGGGATGGACGAAAATACATACGCCATACCTACTGCCAGGGACACGGCGCCACCAGGACGTCCTTGAATCTTTTCACCGACTTCTTTGGCGAGCCAGGGCAGGTTCACTGTGTCAATGCCGAGTTTCGCGAAGGCAGCCGGTGCGCTGTTGATGGCGAAATAGTCCGCCGGAACCAGCACGCATGCGGCAATCAAGGCCATGATGGCCACGAAGCCCTCAGTCAGCATGGCGCCGTAACCGACGAAGAGGACCTCGCGTTCATTACCGATCATCTTCGGCGTTGTGCCGGAGGCGATGATGGCATGGAATCCTGAGATAGCCCCGCAGGCTATGGTGATGAAAACAAATGGGAACACGCTACCCGGAATAACTGGCCCGCCTCCATGAATGAATCCCGAGATCGGTGGCATCAAGAGCGTGGGCCGTACAACACAGATGCCGACTGCAAGCGCTGCTATCGTAGCTATCTTTAGATATGTGGAGAGATAGTCTCGCGGCGCGAGTAGAAACCACACAGGCAAAACAGACGCGATGAGCGCGTAAACGGGAATCGCCACTGCAAGCTCCTTCTTACTCAGCGTGAGCCAGCCTGCGATGGACGGGTTCGCCGCGATATAAGGTCCAATAATAATGGACGTCGCCAGGAGTACGACACCGATGATGCTTGCCCACAGGACGTCGCCCGGTCTTACCTTATGCATCCATATGCCCATAAGTATGGCGATGGGGATCGTTGAGGCAACCACGAATGTTCCCCAGACGCTGTCAAACAGGGCATTGACGACTGCGATCGAGAGTCCTGCCAATGTCAGAATTAAAATGAAGAGGAAGGCAAAAGAGGCGACCACGCCTCCCGTCTTGCCAACCTCGCTTTCCGCAATCTTTGCCAGGCTCTGTGCGCGATGCCTGACCGAAGCAAAAAGCACCACCATGTCATGGACCGCACCGGCAATGACAGCGCCGATCAGGATCCATAATGCCCCTGGCAGAAAACCGAACTGGGCAGCCAGGACTGGCCCCAGCAGCGGGCCGGCAGCGGCAATTGCAGCGAAATGGTGGCCGAAAAGTACATACTTATTTGTTTTTACATAATCGATACCATCAGCCTGGGTAACGGACGGCATGGGCCTTTCCTTATCCAACTTCAGGACCTTGTCGGCCATGAAGACTCCATAAAATCGGTAACCAATGGCAAAAACGCATAACGCTACGAAAATCAGCGTGACCGCATTTAAACCAGCTAAAACGTCCATAATAAAACCTCCATAATTTTTCTACTCATGTCTCTATCTACCCTCTACCCAGACGGAATGGGAAATCAGACCGTATTCTCTGAGGACATGAACCAGGCAGAGGCCGGTGGCGCTGCCTTGCGGCTCCGCATTACCTGTTTCCCAATGAAGATGGACACTCACATCGTTGTTCACCACGGCGTTGTGATAGAGTCTTATATCCTTCATGGTGCCGTTATTCCCGAGGTCCTTTATTAGTTTCTCGATTTCTCCTTCAACCAATTCGGGGTTTTTCTCGGCTACGCGGAGCTTTATTACTTCCATCCACTGCATTTACTTAACCTCCTGCTTGAGTCTGTCCTATGTATGAGCATGGAGCGTGCCAAAAAATAATTATCGTGATATTGATGAGTTGCGAAATAGTTGTATTATAAATTACGAATTATCACAATAATGCTTGCGCCATTTCACAACGATGTGCTAAGTTGCGAAATACAACAACTACAGTAATGAAGTACTGCAGACCTTTAGATCTGCTGTCAGCCTATTCATCATCGACAGGCAGGACTGAAGTCCTGCACTACATAGAAAAGACGGTGAGGGGTGAAAACAATGGCCATAGATGAAAACGAATTCTTTCGTCAAATGACGGTGCTCATATGCAGCAGCCTCGATCTCGAGACCGCCCTGCAGCGCTCTCTCCACTATCTCGTGAGATACATGCCTGTGGATAGCATCTTCCTGCACCTTTATGAGAAGAGCCTCGGAGCCATCCGTACGATCACTGAGGTCAAGGCGGAAGAGACCAGAACCCTGGAAAAAATAACGCCGCTGACCCGCGAAGGGAAGGACAGCTTTGAAAAGCCCGGCGTGCCGAATGTGCGGATTGTCAACAGTCCCGAACAGGATCCCGTCATCAAGAAGATCGCCGAATCATTCAACATGCCGAATTCCTCCGCCTTGGTGATGCGCCTCGTGATTGAAGGCGCGAGATTGGGTTCACTCACCCTCACTGCGGACGGAAAGGACAGATACACGGAGGAGCATGCCCGGCTCGTCGCCCTCCTCAACGAACCCTTTGGCATTGCCGTTTCCAACGCCCTCGCATACCAGCAGGTCCTTAAGCTGAAGGACATGCTGACGGATGACAACCGTTATCTCAATCAGGAATTGCTACGCATGTCAGGCGATGAGATCGTCGGCACGGACTTCGGTCTGAAGGACGTCATGGAGATGGTTAGGAAGGTTGCGCCTCTGGAAAGTCCTGTGCTGCTCCTGGGCGAAACAGGAGCGGGGAAGGGCGTCATAGCAAGCGCCATCCACTATCTTTCTCCCCGGAGGAAAGGGCCTTTCATCACTGTCAACAGCGGCGCTATTCCGGAAACCCTTATCGACAGTGAGCTCTTCGGACACGAGAAGGGGGCCTTCACGGGCGCCATCGAGCAGAAGCGCGGTCGCTTCGAGCGCGCGAATCACGGCACGATTTTTCTTGATGAAATCGGGGAGCTTCCCGCACACGCCCAGATCAGGATGCTTCACGTTCTTCAGGAAAAAGAGATCGAGCGGGTAGGAGGGACAAAGGCCATTCCCGTGGATATAAGGATCATTGCCGCGACCCACAGAAACCTCCAGGACATGGTCAGCGAAAATCAGTTCCGCGAGGACCTGTGGTTTCGTATAAATGTATTTCCCATCAGGGTTCCACCCGTGAGAGAAAGAAAAGAGGATATTCCATCCCTTGTCTACCACTTTATAAACAAGAAAATGAAACAGCTGAAGCTGCCCGCCGCCCCGGAAATTTCACCGGGGGCAATGGACCGCCTGATGGCGTACCGCTGGCCGGGAAACGTCCGTGAACTGGAAAACGTTGTGGAGCGCGAGCTGATCCTGAATAAGGGCGAGCCTCTGACATTCAGGCTTCTGGCCGACACATACGAAACCTGTCCTCCTGAAATGCTTGCCGGCTTTGCAGATGAGCCAGTCAATCTCAACAAGGCCACTGCCCTTCACATACAGAAGGCCTTGCAAAAGGCAAACGGCATCGTGCACGGACCCGGCGGTGCGGCCGCCATCCTCGGAATAAACCCGAGCACACTTAGGAGCAAGATGAAAAAGCTGGGGATTCCCTATGGAAGGAAACGATGATGATCAGCGGGAAGCGCACTTTCCGCCGATTGTCAAGGATAAAGCCTTTTGTAAATAACCGGTTACAGTTAGCGCGAATTGCGGCGGTGCGATCCGATTATGGGAAACCGTCATCAAGAACCGAACTTGCCCGTTACGTTCTGCACTCTCATTCAAAGAGACATCAACTGCGCCCTATTATAAATTGCGGCTGATCACCAGGCGCTGGATCTCCGACGTGCCTTCCACGATTTGGAGAATCTTACTATTCTTATAGTAGCGCGACACGGCATATTCATTCATGAAGCCGTATCCTCCGTGTATCTGGAAGGCGTCGCTGGCGCACTTCTCACACATCTCCGAGGCAAAGAGCTTTGCATAGGCGGCCTCCATCGTATGAGGCATCTTATTGTCCTTCAGCCATGCTGCCTTGAGGTACATATTCCGGGCAAGCTCGATATGCATGGCCATATCGGCAAGCTTGAATGAAACGGCCTGGAAACTGTATATGGGTTTCCCGAACTGGACCCTTTCCTTGGCATACTTCAGCGATGCCTCAAGGCAGGCCTGGGCCATCCCTACAGACATGGCCGCAATGCTTATACGACCCGTCTGGAGAACGGCTAGATGCTGGGCTAAGCCCTTGCCCTCCTGCCCAAGGAAATAGGCTGCGGGAATGTGGCAGTCCTCGAAAATGCACTCGTGGGTCGCTGATTGCTGCCATCCCATCTTGTCATATTTCTTGCCGAGGCTGAAGCCCGGCGTCCCCTTGGGGACGATGAAGGTGTTGATTATGTCTTTCTCCCCGTCTTTCTGTCCCTTCGTCCGGGCTGTAATAATTACTATGGAGGCGTTGTCGAAACCGATATTGCTGATGAACTGCTTGGTTCCATTGATGACCCACGTATCACCTTCGCGTAGTGCCGTGGTCTTTGTGGCTCCGGCATCGGAACCGGCTCCCGGTTCCGTGAGGCCGAATGCCCCGATCTCCTTTCCCTGAGCCATGGGAATCAGCCACTTCTCTTTCTGGTCTTTCGTGCCAAAGACATATAGTTCCTGGGCCACCACACTGGTGGTCACATCCAGAAGCCCGCCGAGTGTAACCTCGCCGCGCGATATCTCTTCGATGCATATATGCATGCCGACCCAATCGCCCCCGCTGCCGCCATATTCAGAGGGAAACGGAATCCCCATCATCCCGAGGTCGGCCATCTCGGCCATGATCTCGTAGGGATACTCTCCCTTTGCCTCCAGTTCTTCGGCCTTCGGCGCCACTACGTTATCAACGAATTTTCTCGTCATGTCCTTTATCAGTTGCTGTTCTTCTGTTAGACTAAAATCCATGTCTATGCTCCTTCTGTCTGCGGCTTCACATGTGTTTGTGATTATCACGGTTCACATTTGAATCTTCTTCAGGCTTTCCAGATACGCCTTGCTTGTTTTGATTCCGACACATTTTCACCTCAACGCGATCTCTCGTTTGACAAGCTCTCATACACAATTTTCACGAACTGTTCCGGCTTCATAAAACCCTTCACCAAGACTGTGTCAAGGTCGCGCGTCGGCTGGGAGGCAATAACCGCGTCCATGCAACTGCGGGTTCCATGCCAGTGTCTGCGGAGTAGTCGCCCGGAATTAGCGTCACATGTGTTTTAGAACGAGATGAAAATAGAACACGTATAATTTTGTCTTTATAGGACGAGTAAGCCTGAGGGTATTGATCTGCAAAAAGCTTCAGAGTTTCATCTTCATCAATGCCTGCATAATGATAATTAAACTTCATAGAGGCTACATTTGGCATTCTGTTTCCCGGAAGAGACGGAACCATTATCTTGTCGATCACTATCTTAATGGTACCAAAATAAACCAACTTTCCTTCCGGCACTTCAAAACGCAATATATTATCTTGATCATATCCCCCCTCAATCTTTTTCTGAACGCGAAGAACGTAGATGCCTGGACGGACGACTTTAAAGACATAACCCTGGTTCTGTAACTTCCTTGCCTTGGTTAAACCGAACCCTTCACCCTCTATATCGATTTGGTCTTGTGTTTGGCTCTTCTCTTCATACAGGCTGAATTCCCAGAGGACCGGAACCGTTTCTATACGACCCACTAGGATGGACTCATTTGAACTAATGTCTGTAGAGACATTTCTGATGTTTCTTGTACATCCGGGTAAAAAAAATAAGATTAAAAGAATTATGAAAAATAATCTTTTCATCAGTTTCTCAGTTAATTTAGTTGGTTTTACAACCCACGACCTGCAGAAATATCCTTGCCAAATATTACACCACAAAGCTACAATTGCCGATAGTTAACGAGTGTTGAATTGCTAAACTTAACGGTGAGCCAGAAACTATTCCGATCTCTCGGAGAACCGGATGGCGTCAGCTTCAGCGCCCTGTGGGGCGAGGTGTCCGCATAAGTTATAGACCCTTTTTATCCAGGCTCCATTTCACCCCGCCACGACAGGCGATGTAAAGGAAAACAAAACAGTAGAGGGCGGCCAACTCGCCTTTGTTAATTGCCGGAAAGAAGTTAGGTCCATTTTGGAACTTCCAGTGGAATTGGAAATAAGCCACGGCCATAGTGCCGCTGCAGAGAAAAGCCGCCACGCGCGTTTTAAACCCGAGCATCACAGCCAGCCCGCACAACAGTTCAATGATTCCACCGAACCAGAGTTGGGATCCCGCAGGCGGTCGGAATTCGGAAAGCACGCCCAGAATTTTCTGGGCGCCGTGGAACGAGAACATGAATCCTGTCATGATGCGCAACAAGGCATACGCATAGGCCGCGTACTTTTCGAGCCACTTCATAGGTGCACTCTCCAATCAAGAAATTTCGCGGCTTTTTCAAGCCGCAATTTATTCCTTAGACCTTCGGTCTGAAACCTTCTATGAAAGCGATTCATACCATAATTATTAATGGAATAACATCCAGGATTAGGAATGGCCTCCCATGAAATGTGGCGCAGGACACTTTAGTTCTGCGAATATGGTGCTTCTTGACAACCATCATTCGAATGAGCAGATGTATTCCATTATGTTCCCATCTACGACTACTTCAAACCAGGACCTACCGGCCACTCGGAAATATTCACCTGCCGTATAGCTATTCCATTGCTTTTCGCCAGCTCTTCTCACCAGGCAACTTCCGGCAGTAATTTCCATTTTTTCGGGAGCGTCGGTATTGAACTTGAAAGATCCCGGCTGAATCACGCCTACCGTTTTTTTCCTGCCATCTTTGAACAAAGCAGTATGACTTACCACCTTGCCTTCAAAGAATATGTTGGCTTTGCAGATTACAGTCACGTCGTCAAATCGTTCCGATATTTTTTCCGACATTGATCTCCTCCGTTGGTTTTATCTTATGCTGTTTTGCTGTGGAGCGTCGTTAGATTGCTCCTTCACATTAACACTTGTGAATGGGCAATGATTGAATAGGAAACAAAGGTTGGATTTAGGAAACATATTGAATCCATGCTCTCATGCGGCACGGGCTATTTCGCCATCCCGGGCTAAGAGCTGCTACAGGATTGATAATGGCGGCGGCACTAACCAGTGCAGATCTATCAACATCTGATACAGTTATGGCAGTGAGACAGATAATTGTCAGTCCGTTATAAATAAGAAATGGAAAAGCCCAAAGCGATTAAGTTGGCAAAATCGGCTTCGGGCTTCTCCGGCGATAACCTCTCTCCAGAAGGAGGAAGGAAACTATAATTACAAAAGTAAAAGTTAAAACCAGCTAAAAAAATTGGGTGGGTCGCTGGTTTTTACTGCATTTTAACCGC
Source organism: Syntrophales bacterium (assembly GCA_035685925.1). Taxonomy (GTDB): domain Bacteria; phylum Desulfobacterota; class Syntrophia; order Syntrophales; family UBA2185; genus Fen-1135. The sequence continues at coordinate 19,102 of DASRZZ010000037.1, forward strand.
CCCGGGAAAACAGCATTCCCAGCTTGGCTGACCATCTTCTTCATTACGAAGTTTCATGGTCCAATCGCCCTTGCTAATCTGTGTTGCTATGATATAGGAA
>DASRZZ010000038.1:0-3436 GCA_035685925.1 Syntrophales bacterium
GTTTGCCCAGTGGACGGATGCCGGTATCTTCTTTGTAACGAGGGAGAAGGACAATGCCGCCTACCGGGTCATTGAAAATCGGGAGGTTCCCGAGAACCGGAAGATCATCAAGGACCAACTTATCGAGCGAACAGGCTACGAATCAATCAAAAAGTGCCCGCACATATTGCGACGGGTTGAGGTTTGGGACGAAGAGAATGAGCGGATAATCGTACTGTGGACGAATCACCTCACCTTTGGGGCAACGACCATAGCGAGCATTTACAAGGACCGCTGGCAGATTGAGATATTTTCCAAGACGATAAAGCAGAATCTGAAGATCAAGACGTTTGTGGGAACCAGCCGGAATACCTTATTGACCCAGATTTGGACAGCATTGATTGCCATCCTGGTGTTGAAGTACTTGAAGTTCCGATCTACGCTTGGCTGGTCACTGTCGAATCTGGTTGCCATGCTCCGATACAATCTCTTTACGTATCGGGATTTGTGGACGTGGCTGGATAACCCGTTTGAAACGCCACCGATTGTGCCGGCCACGGAACAACTTGTATTGGAGATTCGGTAATTGGACAGCAGAAAGGGGAACCTGAATTTGAGAAAGTGGATTTATCCATCTAAAAGCGTTTATTCATAGGGGTAGACTTCAGGAAATCAGATTATCCTGGACAGCAATGAGGGCGAATGCTGTATTTTTGTACTTCTCATGCTGTTGTACATTTGCTGTACAAAGTACACGGAAGTTGTTTCTGGAGGGGCTGAGCCCGCTCCAGGAACTCAATGGGCCCTGTCGCGTCGTAGAGCGATAGCATTTCATTGTTGACCCGGACGATCCTGACCATGCGGGCGAGCGCAAGGACCTCATCAGGGTGCTTCCTGAAATACTTCTCAGGTCCTCAACGCCGCCTCTCTTGAGCTGGTCGAACCGTCTCTTCACCTCCGAGAAGTCTTCCTGCCACAGGGATGCCGGTGCGTGCATGAACAAACTGTCGGAATCATCTCCGCGTTGGATGGCCTCTGGACGCACTGCCGGATGTGCGTCCGGCAGATGTGTCCAAGGGCTTCTCTCAGGAATCCTGCCAGACTATGTGCATCCTACAGCGGGTTGCCGAATATGCCGTTCCGGCGATATACTAGCCGGTTTATTGGCTCCGGCGCCATCGTGATGTTCTGGAATCCGATTTCCATCCCGCTGCTGCCATTAATGGTGAACGCTACGTCCACGCCGTTCGAGTTGTCAAGTCCAGTGAGGACGATCTTGGGTGTGATCACGATGATCTGGCCAAGTTTAAAGTCGATCGTAATGTCATAGCCATTCTTCACATCCCAGTATACGTTCGGCAGCACACGCTTGAACGTTGAGAAGGGCGCGGAGAACAGGGTGACACTGTCAAAAGTGCCTGTGATCACGTCGGTGGCCGCGGGCATGGGCACTTTAAAGTCAGCCCAGAGCAGCACACTGCCCGTGGTGTCCTGCTTGTTCAAGAACTGTACAGCGGCATAGCGGATCGAAAGGGCCTCCGGGGTGAATATAGGTTCAGCCACTGCGAAGATGGAGAACGAACTTGTCAAACCGCAGACCCTCCTGTTAACTGTGTCGACCGGCAATAGTGTAATATCGGTCCAGGCGCCACCACTATAATGGTAGAGCCGCAGCTGCTGCTCGGGAACGGTGATCTTGGTCGGGTCATAGCTGATGCAGACCTCAACATTGCCACTGAAGGTCGCATCCGTCGCGATGTCATATGATGTGCCGCCTAGGATCGCGAAATTCGTCGGAGGCGGGGGCACACTTCCCGGCAAGATCAGGACGGCCGTTGCGGTTCCACTTGAGGAAACGCTGCTGAAAGTGAGGTCTACTTGTGGGCCAAGGGCAACCGATACATTCGTTCCTGTTGCCACGGGCGCTACCCTTTTACGGCTTCTCATTTTGCCATATAATATGCCATATTTTTATATTGCTTTTCGTCCTCGGCCCGTGATATAGTATATATAATGAATAAAACAGACTTTGAATGGGATGAGAAAAAAGATAAGGAAAACCAGAAAAGGCACAGGGTATCTTTCTCACTTGCTCAACATGCATTCCTTGATCCTCGTCGTATCATCGTTGAAGATATTGAGCATAGCTCAGAGGAGGATAGGTATTATTGTATAGGCCGTGTCGGTGAAGGAATAATTACGGTACGGTTTACTTATAGAGGAAATGCTATCCGTATTTATGGAGCCGGATATTGGAGGAAAGGGAAAAAGATATATGAAGAGCAAAATTAAATATTCTGATGAACCAATGGGGAAATTGAAAGTAGTTAATGATTTTCTCCCCCCGCCCGAACAGTTAGTTCTTAAGGAAGACAATGTCAAGGTAACAATCGCTTTAAAAAGATCAAGTGTTGAATTCTTTAAGAAAGAGGCCAAGAAGCATCGCACGTCATATCAAAAAATGATTCGCCAGCTTGTTGACTGGTATACCTCTCACCACCAAAAGAGCGCATAGCGAGTCGTCGAAAAAGGGTTGCTGTCAAAAGATGAAGGCGACATTAAACTAGAGAAATTGCAATCGCTCGGTAAATACAGAAACAGATTTTGAATGACGCAGCACGGTACATCAAGGGAGGGTAAGATATGGCTGCAAAAACATTGAGTACACGCATCGATGATAAGGATGACAAGTTTCTTTCATCTTTAGCGAAGGAAGAACAGGGAGATATGTCTACGGCTGTGCGCGAACTTGTCGATCTCGGAAGGATCATGCTTGCCGTTGAAAAGTAAAAAAAAATCCGAAGCATCTCTTGAAAAGGCTTCGCGATTGGCGGGTGTATCGCCTTCTAAGATGATTGAAATCCTTGCCGAGTATGAAGTGGAATCGAACTTGGAATACGAAGATTATCTCAAGGGGCTGAAGACTCTCCGCAAGCTGTGGCCATAAATATAGAAAATTACGTTAGGAGTTTTTCAACGACCTGTGAAACTGCAACCTCGTCATAAGTTTGATCGAAGGGCGAGGATCTGAATCTCTGACCTTCGGGTTATTGTTCCGATTTGTTCGATGACGTGGGGCTGCCAACCTGAAGGTCAACTATTCAGCATATTAACCGTAGTGAACAGTCCTTGCGTTGACAGACATTGTAAACGCAACTATTACTATATTTCAGATGGGGAATATGGCATGAAGGATCAAGTCTGAGTTCTGTGGCCTCAACAACATTGCAGTATTCTGGTTGTAAATTTGTACATGACACGCGGGTGAGCGATTTAATACCTTTAATCAGTCTTTTCATTCTTATTACCATTCTTGGTTGAATTCTTAAACTATTTGTTGCTGTTCATGTATCCACGCGTCTATTTTATCCTCCGCCATCGGCCGCGCGATGAGGAAGCCTTGACCATAGCCGCAGTCCAGTTTCTTAATATTAGATAATTGATGGTCCATCTCCAC
>DASRZZ010000039.1:0-2452 GCA_035685925.1 Syntrophales bacterium
ACTGGCTACCTGATTCAATGCTTCGAAATGAAATACGCACGTTACAATTAGACAATGATAATAGAAACCCTGTGATAAATTCTTGTAGCGACAAGAGTCGCGTGATAGTTATGGGAAGGATATAGATTAAATCGTCAGAGAGTAATGTCTGCATATAAAATATGACTTATAAAGAATTTGGTGTCGGAATTCGACAGTTTATGCCAATTTATAGATATTTTTTACATTCTGGCGACTGAAATAATATATTGCAGGTATGTTTTTCTTGATAGGGGTCATTAAAAAGCCAAAATGGTACACTAATGAGTTTTGCTGAGAGTCTCGCCCGGTGAGCCAGAGACAAAAAGGGCCAATTTCCTGAGAGATTGGATTTACACAGCTCTCAGAGAGGCACTCACACGATCTGCAATGTTTATTTCAAACGGCATTAGTCATTTCTGATATTGATTTCCATGTGTAATCTTGATTATTCGCTACCATAATAAATTCACATAAACGGGATGGGACTATAGACCTTTGTGAAAACCATGGAAAACATACTTGATATGCTGACGGAAAAATATGATGCATGGTATGACTCCGAGGAGGGAAGACCCCTTTATGAAAGCGAGCTCAAATGTCTGAAACCACGCCTAGAGCATGCGTTTACTCCGGTCTTGGAGATCGGCGTGGGCACCGGAAGGTTTGCCATGCACTTTCCAAACATCATCGGGGTCGATCCCGCGGAGAATGCCCTTAAAATGGCGGAGAAAAGAGGGATAAAGACCGTTCATGCCTACGGGGAAAATCTTCCTTTTGAGGACGAAACCTTTGGTTGTGTGCTTATCATTGCAACCTTATGCTTTGTGGAAGACCCACTTAAGGTATTGAAAGAGGCAAAGCGGGTCCTCAAACCCGACGGCAGCATTATTATAGGGGTCATCCCCAAGGATTCGCCATGGGGTACATTCTACGAAGAGAAAAAGCAACAGGGGAGTTCCTTTTACAGTAAGGCAAGATTCAATACATTTTATGATATTAAGATGATGATAGAAGCGTCCGGTCTCATCGTTGCCGGAATCAGGAGTACGCTTCTACAACGACCGGGCGAACCCAGGGTGATAGAAGAACCCGTTGAGGGCTATTTCAGAGACGCCGGATTTCTCTGCATAGAGGCAAAGCGAAATAAAAAGAAGATTGTGTAATCAGGCCCTGTGCGCGGAAAGTCGTAGGTGTACAGGCGCATGGATCGAACAGGAGATGCGGGATTACTTCACTTTCGTGCATAACGCATACGATATTTATCTACGGGAAACGACGAGCTCCTCCAGATGCTGCTACGGTGACGACGGTGACGGCGAAGAGCTATGGACAGCCTAACCACGGCCAAAAGTATCTGTACATGCGCATGAGCCAGAAGGACCTTTCGACATTCTCTTTTGGACGCTAGCGCTGACGGCGATTGTAAATTCTGAGGACTGGAGTTATTCCATGTCACCTGAGGTCGCCTACACGGGAATTACGAATCTCGAACTTCGGCTTAAGGCCATGGTCCTGGCGAGAGGCCGGCTGGGTGAATTCGGCGAGATGCCCTATGATTATCGAGTGGAGTTGAGGGCGAGGTATTGTTTTTGATCGAGAAACCCACCATTGGTAAGCTGTTCTTTTCCTTCCTCAGACTTGGCTTAACAGCCTTCGGCGGTTCTGCAATGGTTGCTTATATCCAGGAAATGTCGGTGAACCGCTACCAGTGGCTGGATGAAGATGCCTTCAAAGACGGCGTTGTGCTCTGTCAGTCCATCCCTGGCGCAACGGCAATGCAAACGGCTGCATATGTAGGATTCAGATCAAAAGGGATACCGGGAGCATTAGCATCGTTCGTCGGTTTCGGGCTACCCGCATTCATTCTCATGCTGTTCCTTTCATCGCTCTATGCCGAATATCAAGCAGTACCGAATATTGTCTCACTGTTTAACGGTCTTCAGGTAGTGGTAGTCGCCATTGTCGCAAATGCGACGTATTCATTTGGGAAAAACATATTCAAAGACTTTGGGGCCGTAGTTGTTGCGATAAGTGCCTCTGTTCTATTCTGGGCAGGCGTAAGTCCTTTTCTTGTTATCTTGGGAGCCGCTCTTGCAGGGGTTATTATTTTCAAAGGTGCAAACGGTATAACCCTGCCTGAGCGTGAAAGAGAAAAAGATGGACATTTTGCAAAACACTTCTCTCTGCTTCTCGTGCTTCTCTTTTCAGGTCTGTTTGCGCTCTACTTCATAGATTCAAAGATTTTTAACCTCGCAACATTGATGATGAAGATTGACCTGTTTGCCTTCGGAGGCGGATTTGCATCGCTTCCTTTGATGCTCCATGAAATAGTTGATGTTCGACGGTGGATGAGTAACACTACATTTATGAATGGCATAGCTCTCGGGCAGGTTACACCCGGACCCATCGTGATCACATCGACCTTTGTCGG
>DASRZZ010000040.1:0-6351 GCA_035685925.1 Syntrophales bacterium
TCCTTTTCTGCCAGATTGTTGACGACTTGGAGAAGCAGCGTTGATTTGCCGATGCCGGGATCACCGCCCACCAGGGTTACAGAGCCATTTACAATGCCACCGCCTAAAACCCTGTCCATTTCCGCAATTCCTGTCGTCATCCTTTCTTTTTCATCAGCGATGATTTCGTCAATTGGCAACGGGGCTTCATTGAACTGGATTCCCGCCGGCCCTGCCGGATCGATAGCCCTTATCTCTTCCTCGGCAAACCGGTTCCATTCATCGCACGAGGGACATTTGCCCAACCATTTCGGCGACTGGTGGCCACAGTTCTGACAAAAAAATGCGGTTTTAATCTTTTGCAACAAAATAACCTTTTTTGAGGCGTTAATATAGCATGAACATATGTTTTTTCGACCCAGCAGTCAATACGAAACCAATTCAAAAAATCTTGAGTAATCACTTCAATGCTGATATATCTTTACGTCAGTCAAAAAAATAGGGAGATGAAGATTATGCACAATCCAAACTTTAGTTCAGGCCCTTGCAGCAAGAGACCAAATTGGAGTCTTGATTTTCTTAAAAACGCCGCAGTCGGCAGGTCCCATCGCTCATCCCTGGGAAAAGAAAAACTGGCAAAAGCCATAGCCGAAAGCAGGGAGATCCTTGGAATTCCGCAGGATTACCTTGTCGGTATAATGCCCGGTTCGGATACGGGCGCCTTCGAAGCAGCTATGTGGACACTTCTCGGCCCTTTGCCCGTTACCGTCCTGGTATGGGAGAGTTTCTCCGAGGGCTGGGCTACTGATATTACCAAACATCTGAAACTTAACCCGACCATCCTGAAAGCGGATTATGGTCAGATACCGGATCTCAAGGCAGTCGATTGGTCCGGAGACGTAGTCTTTGTCGCCAATGGAACCACCAGTGGCGTCAGAATCCCCAACTGGGACTGGATACGGAGGGACCGAAAGGGCTTGTCCCTCTGTGACGCCACGAGCGCCGTCTTTGCGATGAATGTCGACTGGTCAAAAGTGGACGTACTAACCTATTCCTGGCAGAAGTGCCTAGGCGGTGAAGCTGCACACGGCATGCTTGTCTTAAGCCCGAAAGCCACACAGCGCATCGAAACCTACGATCCACCGTGGCCCCTTCCCAAGGTGTTCCGGATGAAAAAAGGCGGTAAGGTCGATAAGGCAATATTTGAGGGCGATACCATCAATACGCCTTCCATGCTCTGTGTCGAGGATTATCTCGATGCCCTCAAGTGGGCAAAGAAAATAGCACTCACCGGTCTCATAGAGAGGAGCGAGAAGAACCTGAAGGCCGTCGAGGAATGGGTTGAGAAAAATGACTGGGTTGATTTTCTTGCGGCCTCAAAAGAAACGCGATCTAACACTTCCGTTTGCCTCTCCGTAACGGGTGAAAAAGTCAGAATTCTGTCAAAGGACGACCAGACAAAGTTTCTAAAGAGCATCGCTAGTGAACTGACCAAGAAGAATGTCGCCCACGATATAAATTCCTACAGGGACGCCCCGCCGGGGTTCCGTTTCTGGTGCGGCCCGACGATCGAACCAGAGGATATCAAAGAGGCCCTTGCCGAGATGGAGAAGGTGTACAATCAAAAAATTAAAGAATTATGATCTCATTTGGATCATCATGATATCTCATTAACTGATTTCAGGAGGATAGTATTATGAAGAAAGTTCTTGTAAGCGATACCCTGTCTGCCGAGGGTATTGAGATTCTTAAAAACGCACCCGGGATCGAGGTTGACGTAATGACGAATCTGACGCCCGACGAACTGAAGGGTGTCATCAAGGATTATGACGGCCTGGCCATCAGGAGCGCCACGAAGGTTACCAAAGAGATTATCGACCACGCCGAGAGGCTTTCCGTAATAGGAAGGGCGGGAATCGGCCTCGATAACGTGGACATTCCAGCAGCGAGCAAAAGGGGGATCGTCTGCATGAATACTCCCGGCGGAAACACAATCACCACGGGCGAACATACCATTGCCATGATGTTTTCCCTTGCGCGAAAGATACCCCAGGCCACGGCGTCCATGAAAGAGGGGAAATGGGAAAAAAATAAATTCATGGGCACGGAACTCTATAACAAGACTCTAGGCATTATCGGCATTGGACGTGTAGGCACTATCGTCGCCGACCGGGCCATGGGTCTGAAGATGAATGTCATCGCCTACGATCCCTTCATCTCACCGGAGGCAGCGGAGAAGCTCGGAATCACCCTCGTCACCCTTGACGACCTGCTCCAAAAATCCCACTTCATCTCAGTCCACACTCCCATGACTAAGGAGACGCGGGGCATGATCAATGCCAAGGCCTTCGCCAAGATGAAGAAAGGTGTTTTCCTGATGAATTGTGCACGGGGCGGAATCATCAGCGAGAAAGACCTGTACGATGCACTTGTTTCAGGAAGGGTTGCTGGGGCCGCCCTTGACGTCTTTGAAGAAGAACCGACAAAAAATAAAGAGCTTATTTCTCTACCCAATGTAATATGCACTCCCCATTTAGGCGCGTCAACCGACGAAGCCCAGATCAATGTGGCCATTGCCATCGCAGAGCAGATAGTTAATTTTCTCACCAAGGGAGAAATCAAGAATGCCGTCAATTTTCCGTCTGTGAGCGCCGAACTGCTGGCAGTTATTCAGCCGTATATTGCCCTCGCGGAGAAAATGGGAACCTTCGAGGCACAACTGGTCAAGGGAGGCGTCAACGAAGTTACTGTAGAGTACAGTGGGGACGTGCTGAACTACAACGTCGCACCCATAACAATTTCTCTCCTGAAGGGGCTTTTGACTCCCATTCTGAATGAGAACGTCAATTACATAAATGCGCCTCTTATCGCCAAAGAGCGTGGCATCAGGGTCGTCGAGTCGAAGAGTAGCGCGTCAAAGGATTATACGAGCATGATAGCACTGACTGTCAAGACCGCTCGGGAAGCAAGTTATGCGGCTGGCACCATCTTCGGCAGACAGGATCTCAGAATCGTCAGGGTGAACAAATTTACCGTAGAGGTAATCCCGGAGGGTCATATGCTGGTCGTATCCAACTACGACAAACCTGGCGTCATCGGCAATCTCGGAACTACCCTGGGAAAAAACAATGTCAATATTGCGAGACTCCACTTAAGCCGTGAGCAGATCGACGGAGAAGCGCTTGTGGTCCTGACAACGGACACAATGGTGAATGCGGATGCTCTCGATAAACTCCGCAATCTGCCCAACATCATCTCCGTTACACAGTTGGAAATGTAGATAGGAGAATACGGCTAATGGCAAATATCGCAGTTATTGGAACACAGTGGGGTGATGAAGGTAAGGGTAAAGTCGTGGACCTATATGCGAAGAGCGCTGACATCATAGCGCGGTTCCAGGGTGGAAACAATGCAGGCCACACGCTTGTCGTTGCGGGTGAGCAGACAATCCTCCATTTGATACCTTCCGGCATCCTGCATGATAACAAGATTTGCATAATCGGCAACGGCGTGGTGGTAAACCCTAAAGTTCTTCTGGAAGAGATAGACAGTCTCAAGAACCGGGGACTCTTGCCGCCCAATACGACACTGCATGTGAGTGAGAGGGCTCACGTCATTATGCCATACCATTGGAAGCTTGATGTTGCCCGTGAGTCTCACGGCCTCGGCAAGAAAATTGGGACGACGGGAAGAGGCATCGGGCCGGCTTATGAAGACAAGATTGCACGAGTGGGAATACGAATATGCGATCTTTTGGATGATCAGACATTCAAGGAAAAAGTCACCAAGAATGTGGAGGAAAAGAATTTTTATCTGACAAGACTTTTCCAAGAAGAACCCTTGGATGCAGAGGCGATTTACCACGAATACAAGGCTTATGCAGAGCGTCTCAGGCCGTATGTTACAGACACTTCGATGGTCATAAACGACCAACTCAAGAAGGGCAAGCGAATCCTTTTCGAGGGAGCCCAGGGAAGTCATTTGGACATTGACCATGGGACATTTCCCTATGTCACGTCATCAAACACGGTCTCTGGTAACGCCAGCTGCGGAACCGGTGTGGGACCTTCCAGCGTCGGCGAGGTTATCGGGATATGCAAGGCCTATACGACTAGGGTGGGGGAAGGTCCTTTTGTGACAGAATTGACTTGTTCAATCGGAGACAGTATACGCGATATGGGTCATGAATATGGCGCAACTACAGGCAGAAAACGGCGCTGTGGCTGGCTAGACATGGTTCTGGTCAGACAATCTTTGCGGCTCTCCGGGATAACAGGAATCGCTCTCACCAAACTCGATGTTCTTACGGGTCTCGAAAAATTGAAGATATGCGTAGGATACCGTTCGCAATACGGAGAATTCACTGAGTCAGTTCCTTCAAACCATCGCCTTCTTGAACAATGTGAGCCAGTTTATGAAGAGATGGATGGATGGAAAGAGAATATCGGCGAGGCAAGGAATATCGAAGAGCTTCCACGAAATACCAGATCATATGTTGAGAGACTGGAACAGCTTTCCGGCACTAAACTGGTGCTTGTGTCGGTGGGTGCGGGCAGGGATGAAACGATAATCCTGAGAGATCCCTTCGCTGATTAACATCTTTTTTTCTTGACATCTCAAGAGTCTTCTTAGTAAGAGGGCGAGCTCAAAATTTATACTATGGACGGGCCGTTAGCTCAGGTGGTAGAGCAGCGGACTTTTAATCCGTTGGTCGGGAGTTCGAGTCTCCTACGGCCCACCAGTGATTCCGCGTAGATACATTCCATCATCAAATCCCTTTATAGCTAATTGCTTCAGGCTTAAATGCTAGTTTAGTTTTCATGTGCCTATAGTACGGATTTTGTTATATTGGTAATTAGATATAATGTTAGCTTGTACATTAAATACCGCCTCGTGTGCGGCCCATGTTTCATTTCTGAGAAGTAGCTTCCTGAAAGCGGCACCCTGCTTTTTCGTCTCAACATTCTGCATTTCAAATTGCAATAAGGGGGAAGAAATATAAATTAATGTGATATATTAATAGTTGAGGATCAGAAAAGTATAAAGAGAAGGTTCATCTCCAAATTAGTTGCTGGTAGCGAACGCATTTTTAATAATTAAGCAGAAATATTCCGTATCATGAAAGCCGTAGGCTCTCCGTTTAATGACCTTGATTTTATTGTTAATCCCTTCCAGGCGACTGGTGTGAAGAGGGAACCGGCAGTGGCTGATAATTCCATAGGCATATTGTTGAAGCATTTTTGCAAAGGCCATCAAGGACCGTATCCCGCTTTCACGAGCCATCGAGCACCAGATTTCGAGGGAGTTCCGCGCACATCGGGGATATTTATATTCCCAGAGTTTTTTGAGGTAGTCTTTCAGCAGGTAAACCGTCATAAGGGGTTGATTCATTTCAAGCAACGCTTTGAGCCTTGGCTTCTCTTCGTCGCGAAGATTTTCTCTATTCTTCAACAAGAGATATTTGCTGCCTTTCATGACTTCTTTACCTTCTTGAAGGGCCTTGCGGTATTCCCGGTTGCGAACGGAATCGATCACCCGACCAAAAGCACGGACCACATGAAACTGATCGAACACAATGGCCGCTTTCGGACAGCATTCCTTCACTGCCTTGATATAAGGGTCCCACATGTCCATGGCAATGGCTTTAATAGCTGCTCTCTGCTCATCATTGAGCGTATCAAAAAACGCCTTGAGGGTTTCATAGCGCCTGTCCTTGCCAACCCAGAGAACCCTGCCGTTCTGCCAGTTGATGATCACCGTCAGATAACGGTGCCCTTTTCTCAGGGAGATCTCATCCACGGCGAGAAACTCTGGCAACCCGATATCTTCCCTGGAATACGTCTCCCGAAGATACTGTTTGTGAAGCTCTTTTATCGTCTTCCAGTCCAGATCAAGATGACGGGCAATATCCCGAATGGGCAGAAGACGGCAAAGCTCCAAAATATAACACGCCAGTCTCCGGGTAATCCTCAAGTGAATGTCCACAAGCCCCAGGTCTTCCACGACGATGCCGCACTTCCGGCATCTGACCTTCCGGTAACCATATTGAATCCACGTCTTCGCTCTGAAAATGTTCATGTCGCGGATTACTCTTTGGTGATAGGAATGAATGCCATGTGCGGAACTCCGGCAAATGTGACATATCGGCCTGTAGCATTTATTCGGCTCTACCGTCACCTGAACTTCCTGGCTTCGCCTGTCAAAGAACTGATGGGTTACTCTCACTCGACAAAACGTAAAAAATGCTTTAAGGTTGATCCCGGACATTGCAAAACCTCGCTGGGTTCGATTTTTTTGGCAAAAAACCTTTACCCGGCTTGATCTGCAGTGTCCATTACTTTTTAATCACTGCAACTTTTTTGGAGAAGAACC
>DASRZZ010000041.1:0-10391 GCA_035685925.1 Syntrophales bacterium
GGAGCCTACTTCCGGAAACACGTAATAGAAACTTGAAAGCAAGCCACCCGCCACGCCGACCGTAGCGATGCCGATGCCCCAGGCAAGGGCAAACATCCGGTCACTGTTGATCCCCATGAGTCTTGCCGATTCCTTGTCTTCGGCAACTGCCTCCATTGCCATACCCATTCTGGTAGATTTAAGAAACCAGAAGATAAGGCCGTTGCAGATGACTGCGCCCGCTGCTGCGACAAGCTGCGAAACGCCGACATAGACGCCGAAGATACTGACGTTGCCGCTCGTCAGCGTCTGGGGAATCATGCGGTAGTCTGCATTCCACAAATACTGAGCCACTCCTCTCAAAAGAATCAGAATGCCGAAAGTCACGAATATCTGGGAAAGCATGGGAGCGTTGATGATCGGCCTGATGAAGACGTAGTAAGTGATGACTCCCAAGAGGAACAGGAGGGCCGTCACCAAGGGAAGGGAAAAGAGGGGATCCATGCCGAAGAGAACAAAAAACCAGTAAGCGAAATACATGGCAACCATGAGGTATTCGCCATGGGCAAAATTGACGATATCCATCATCCCGAAAATCATGGTGAGGCCGACGGCGATCAGTGCATAAATGAAGCCGATCAGGATGCCGCTCACCAGGGTTTGCGTAAATACGCCTTCCATGGATGTATCCTGCTTTCTGTTCTCTTCTTTGCCAGCACCAACCCCTTCAAACCAGATGCATCCGATGTTATCTTCTGCTGTCCCACTTCGGGAAAGGCCAGATCACATCTTTCGTAGCCAGATTGAAGGGCCATACTGTGTAGCGCTCACCTTTCTGTATTTGAACGATGATGCCCTTCCCGAGGACGTTCTGGTGGGTCTTTGGATCGAATTTGATACCGTCCCACGGCATGATCAACTGGTCGGCCTTGATATTCGTTTCCAGGAGGGCCTTCTGGATCTTTGCCGGTTCCGTTGACTTGGCGCGGTTTATGGCATCGGCAAGTACGATCATACCTGTGAATGAACGCGCGTAGTCGCCCGACATGGGCTTCCCGGCCAGTTTCTCAAACATGCTAGCCACGGTTTTGATCATCGGTTTTTTCGCGGAAAGGTCCTTCGCCCAGACTTCTCTGCTCAGGATGTAGTCTGCATCTTTTCCGAGGGACTTGATCAAGTCGGGATCATTGAAACCCGCATCGTTCGCGATCAGAGCCGTGGGCGCGAAATTGAGTTCCTTGTATGTCTTCATGGAAAGAATGGCGTCCGCCGTGTACGACGTCTGCATGATGATAGACGGATTATAACTCCGGAGCTTCTGAATCTCCGAGGTCAACTGGGTGCTCTTGGCGGGATAAGGCACGGCGCCGCTGATTTGGTACCCGTACCTCTTTGCATACATTTCCTGGTACTTGCGCGAGTCCGCACCAAACAGCGTGTTTTCATAAAGCAGTGCAATGGGCCCCACAGTGATTCTCTTCATCTTTTTCAGGTCGTTGAGAAAGATGAAGAAGTTTTCGCTGAACATATCGTCGTTCGGCGTCGTCCTGAAGAACCACTTGAAACCCCTGTCTGTCAGACCGGGTGATGTGGAACTGTCATTCAAGAAGGGAATGCCGTAGCGTTCCGCCGCCTGGGACGCCGTTGCCGTGACAGCGCTGTTATAGCAGCCGATGATGGCAACTACTTTTTCCTGTGTGATGAGGCGCTCCGCCTCTGCCATCCCGACTTCCGGCTTGCCCTGATGGTCACCGGGGATGATCTTGATTTTGGCGCCCTTCAGATTCGGCAGTCCCGCAGTTTTTGCCAGAGGCATGTTCAGATCATATTTGTTGTTAATAATGTCGGCTGCTAACTCGGCGCCTTTTAAGAGACCCTGTCCTGTGGTTGCCAAGGGCCCCGTCAGGGGAAAGATGACGCCGATCCTGATCTCATTCTGCGCACATGCCAGAGAGGTGAAAGATAAAACCACGACCACTGCAAAAAAAATCCTCAGAAATTTCCACATGGCTGCCTCCTATATCAGTTTTTAATTGATGCTGCGATTTCCATTTTTCTATCGAAGAGGCGCTCCGCCTCCTCCATTCCTATCATTTCGAACATCACGGAATCGCCCGGTTTGAGGTGGGCAAGAAGGTCGTGATCCACTTTGGCTATCAGGACAGGCCTCGCATATCCCCCAAGAGTGCGCTCGTGAAGCTGGATGATGGGCAAGCCATCTCCCGGAACCTGGATACTGCCGGGCAGCAGCCCCTCTGATATGATGCTTTCTTCCACATCGGCTCTGAATGCGAGGGGTTTACCATCCAGCCGGATACCTGTCCTGTTCAGCTTCGTGGAGACTGTAAAGACAGTCCTTCCCTTGCCGCCCAGGAATTCCTTCAATGATTCGTCAGTGAAATAATCGTTTTCAGGACCTTCCACTACTCTCAATGTGTGCGGAGGCATCATGCGCGGTATGAACTCTTCCGGAATGGGTTGAACTGCAGCAATCCTGGTCCCCTCGAAATTGATTCTGTCACCTTTCTGAAGAGCCCTTCCCCGGTACCCGCCGAACCGGCACTCCAGATTGGTCGTGTAGCTTCCAATGACCTTCTCCAGCACGGGGGTACCGGAAAATCCCAGGTAATATCTGAAACCCTCCATGACCTCGTCTACGGTCAATGTCTCCCCAGCCCTCGCCTCGAAAGACATCCATGACCGCAAAGGCCTCCCCTCCAGGCTGGCTCTCATCCTGGCTCCCGTGATAGCGCAACAGACGTCCTTACCAAATCTCAAAGAGAATTTTTCTCCGAATGCCTCAATAGCCGGGGCATTGCACTTGTTGCCCAGGAGATGATTAAGGACGCTTAACGCGTAGAGATCCAAGGCTGATGAAGTCGGAATACCCACCTCCCTGTATCCGTGCCTCCCGCCGTCAACGACAATGGACATGATTCCGGGATGTATGATCTCGATCATGCGCGTATGAATCTCACCTCGTCACCAATCTGGAAGATGCTGTAAGGCTCTTCACTGTAATCAAAGAGCTTCTTGTTCGTCCTTCCTATTATTCTCCATCCAGCCGGCGACTCAAAGGGATATATGCCTGTCTGGAGCTGAGCAAGGCCGACGGAGCCCTCAGGAACTTTCAAGCGAGGCGTCTCAAGCCTCGGAACATACAGCCGCTGATCGAGGATTCCCAAATAGGGAAACCCGGGCAGGAATCCCACGGCAAAAACTTTGTAAGTGACTGAGGTATGGACCTCTATGATCTTGTCTTCAGACAATCCCGTGTGCGACGCCACAAAATCAATGTCGAAGCCGCTTTCTCCGCCGTATTCGACTGGAACGTCGTGGGTTTCCGGTTCCGGAATCTCGATATGGGCTATCAGAAATTCCTTATCCTGCAAAGAGGCTCTCAGCGCCTCGTATGAGGTTTTCCTCCTGTCAAAGATAATGAGGCAGGATCGAAAGGACGGTATGATGTCGGTTATTTCTTCTAATTGAAGGGACTTCAAAAAAAAATAATACCGCCTTACCTTGTCATGAATCTCCAAATCGATTTTGTCGCCGAATAATATCCGTATCGCCTCTTCGCCGTACCTTGAAATCTTCATATACTATAAGATATCTATCAGTGGCTTGACGTGAATGTTTTCCTGTTCAAAATACGTCTTCAGCCTACTTGCAGCATCAATGCTTTCCAAGTTGTCACCGTGCATACACAAAGTATCAATCTCCATATCCAACCAGTGGCCGCTGACGCTCTTGGTTCCCCTCTCTTTCACCATGCGTACCGCCCTTCTTGCGATCAGCTCCGCATCTTTCAATACGGCCTCTTTGTGTTTCCGCGACAGAAGTTCCCCGTCGTCACCGTAGTTCCTATCCGGAAAAGCCTCCAGCGCGATTCTCACACCCTTCTTTTTCAGCGCCTTCTTGAGCGCCGCTGTCGCAGGCGTGGTCAGCGTCAAAAAAATAACATCTCCGAAAGCGCCCCTCACCATTTCAACTATCCCCAGAAAAAGGCTCTCCTCTTTGATAAGGTAATTATAAAGGGCGCCGTGCATCTTCACGTGCTGCATTGGCACTTGATGAAGGGCGAGAAAACCCTGCAGCGCTCCCACCTGGTATATGATGGCGTTTGTTAATTCCTTCGGGTCCATGTCCACGAACCGTCTCCCGAAACCCAGCAAGTCAGGATAGCCGGGATGTGCACCTGCTTTGACGCCATGGTCTCTGCAGAGCCGCACCGTTCTTTCCATGATATTAGGATCCGAGGCATGAAATCCACAGGCTATATTGGAAGAAGTGATGTGCCGGATTATCTCTTCGTCTCTGCCTATTTTGTAAGCCCCGAAAGATTCTCCCATATCGCAGTTAATATCTACAGCAATATCCATATCATTCTCGCAAAAATCTTCCCCTAAAGGAAATTGGGTCGATAGATTCACAGGTTAAATGTTAAGCGTTTATTTAAAACTTCTCCCTCCAACTGTCAATGGGAATATCTTCGCAACATTTCTTTCCAGATTGAGCAAACAACGCAGTAATCTCATATCAATACCCGTCGATTCACCCCCAATGCCCGGAATTCATCAACCCAATAAAATTATCACGAACGATCAGCTTAAAATATGATATATATTAAACAATAGTGATTTATTCAATCAAAACATAAAAAATGGGTGTGGTTATTGAGCAACGACAATAATGATTTAGCACTTGTATTGAGCGGGGGAGGGGCGCATGCCGCCTATCAGGTGGGATTCTTGCGTTCCCTGGCTGATCAATTTCCTCACCTCAGCATCCCGATATTAACGGGCGTTTCCGCCGGTGCCATCAATGCAACGTTCATTGCCAATCATCAAGGTACATTTGCGGAAGCCGTCGCTGCACTGAGCGATTTCTGGCTTAAACTCAAGAGTGATGATGTCTTTAAAATGAATGCGAGCACCCTTTCAAAAAATATTCTGCGATGGGGGTTCTCGCTTCTGTCAGGAGGCATGTCCAAGATAAGGTCTCCGAAAGGATTTGTCGATACGACACCTCTTAGAAGAATGCTGCGGAAGGGATTCAGTTCATCGCACGGCGGAATAATAGGAATCCGCGAGAATATACGGCAGCAAAAACTAAAAGCCCTTGCCATTACGGCTACAAACTATACAACAGGTCAGACCATAACATGGGTTCAGGGAAAGAATATCGAAATGTGGGAAAGGCCGGATAGACATAGTATCATGACAGATATCACCGTCGACCAAATCATGGCTTCCACGGCTCTGCCAATTTTTTTCCCAGCAGTAAAGGTTGGAGACTCATGGTACGGTGATGGCGTCATTCGCCAATCAGCACCACTTTCGCCTTCTCTGCATCTCGGCGCAGGGCGGATACTGGCAATCTCGACCCGTCACAAGCCTATTGTACAAGGGGTAATTTCTAAAGCAAGCTCTCGTTATCCATCCATTGCACAGATCATGGGCGTACTAATGAATGCTATTTTTCTGGATTTGCTCGACCAGGATGCGCTTGGATTGGAACGTGTCAATCGCGTCCTTGCCAACACATCATCCAGAGAAGACCTAGGTCTCCGATTGGTTCGGGCATTCGTCTTGCGTCCTTCCGTCGACCTAGGACAAATTGCAGGAGAATTCGAACGCGATCTGCCCCGGCTGTTTCGTTTCTTAATGTCTGGACTCGGCACCCGTGAGACGGAAAACTTTGATTGGCTGAGTATGGTCATGTTCGTTCCGGCCTATATACGGAATCTCATGGAAATCGGCTCCGCCGACGCCAACGCCCGCAAAGAAGAGATGGCAGCACTGCTCACATCATAGAGTGGCTCTGAACACTGCCGTCGCCCAGAAAACTTCCCCCCCGGTAAGAACCTGAAACATCAGAGAGCCCCGTATGTAAACGCCTCTCAGGACGATATATCATCATCCTTTCTCTCATGGTGAATAAGATTTTTTTTATCGAGAAATCAGGCGCTCCTCTATGGCGTGAGACGGCAGTACCATGTAAACTAGTCATCACAAATCTTGAAATGGGGGTAATCGATATGGGAGACATAGTCTATTTTGAACTGCCAGCGGATGACATGGCAAGAGCGAGAAGATTTTACAAGAAACTTTTTGGCTGGAAATTCGAGAAGGTTCCCAAGTGGGACTACTGGATGATCAAAACCGGAGGCAAGGATGCGATTTACGGCGGTTTGACGAAACGGGAAAAGACCAGGAAGGCAGTCATCAATTATATTGATGTCGAATCAGTGGAGAAATGCAGCGTCAAGATTGAAAAGGCCGGTGGAAAGATTATGGTCCCCAAAATGCCCGTCAAGGGATGGGGATATTTTGCTATCTTTAGAGACACGGAAAATAATATCCTAGGCCTCTGGGAGGATGATGAAAGTGCAATGTAATGGTATATAGAAATGGTGCTCGAGAAAGATTCATGACGGGAGGGCCTGGATTACCGATCAGAGCCCGCCCTCAAAAGTTCTTATCAGGGCGTGGATGCCGCGTCGATAATGGTTAAGATTGCCACGCTTCTTCTGCCCTCTTAATAGAATGTGGGGGTGGGATGACTGTATTTATGATTTTCCGCCCGGGCATCATGTATCGCCCTTTTTCTTTTTCGCCTCATTATGCTTCATGGCATCGCCCAATGAACTCAACGATGTTGGCACTTCCCCAACATATTCATGATAATCACCCTCAGGTGTCTTCTCTATCTTGAGCGCTGCATCGTCACGTGCTTCAGCCTCCGGTATGGAAAGGGATATACGCTTTTGATTCCGGTCTATCGTGTCAATCCTCACTGCGATTGCTTCGCCCAATTTTAGTACATCACCGGGATGAACAATCCTCTTTCCCTTTCCCAGTTTGGAGATATGAAGAAGGCCATCAACTCCTGGCCCCAGATTAACAAAGGCGCCGAATTTCGTCAGACGCACAACAGTGCCCGTATGGAAAGTTCCTTGCGGGTATTTTGCCTCTGCTTCATTCCATGGATCGGATAATGTCTGTTTCAGAGATAAACTGATACGGTTGCTTTGCGGATCCATCCTGGTTATAACTACATCCATTGTTTCACCGACGGTCAGACGCGCATAAATATCCTCTACCCGATCCCAGCCGATCTCAGAGATCGGAAGCAGGCTCTGCAAACCTCCGATATCCAGAAAGGCGCCAAAATCCCGGACCGAAACGACGGTCCCTTTTACGATCATCCCCTCATGCAATTCGGCCTTCCGTGCCTCTTCCTCCTTCTTCTTCTGCTCTTCCAAGATGACTCTGGCAGATAGGATGATATTGCGCCCCCGTTCTCCATATTCAATGATTCTGAAGGGCAGGCGTCGGCCGATATAGTCTTTCGCATTCTCCGTACGCCTGAGATCAATCTGGGAATACGGGCAGAAGCCCCGCATATCCCCTACCAGCTTTATCTCAAACCCCCCTTTGATCTCTTTTTCGACGATACCTTCAATGGGAATCCCGCTGCGCCAAACTTCTTCCATATGGGTTCGTGCGGAATCTCCCGCACCTATCCTCGTTGTAAAAAGTTTCTCGTTATGTTTTGACGAAAGGAAATAGGCTTCAATAGAATCGCCTTCTTTTACAGAAAGATTGCCATTTTCATCGGCCAATTCTTTTCTATCCAAATAGCCTTCGCTCTTCCCTCCCAGATCGAGGAAAATCCAGTCCTGGGTGATCTTAACGATCGTAGCCTCAAGCTTCTGCCCAGGCTTCAAAAAATCTTTTCGCATCTGGGTTTCTTCGAACAGTTCGGCAAAACTCTTTTCGTGATTTGAATCATTCTTCTTCTCTTCCACCATATGACACTATTCCTATCCTTGATTTATCTCACTACGACAACGGCATTTGTGAGACAGTGTACTCGATTATGCCGGCATTCACAATATAAATTCAGCCCTTCCCTGGAAGCCACACGTCTTGTTGAAATGTAAATTATTGATTCTTGTTGTGATCATCAGCATCATTTTACTAATACATTTTAATAATGTTGACACCCGAGTAACTCTTCTCCTATACTTTATGTATAGACGCAATAAAATTCCTGCGGAAGCCTGCCCCGAAATATTCTATCGACGCAGGCAAAGACAGGAAACGTTCAGGAAGAGGGATGGTGAACTGGCCGGACATGATGAAGCTATTTGCCGAACTCGATTTATGGCCTTGTTCGGCCCTCGACAAGAAAAAAGATGTTGTAACAGTGTTGCCATGCGGTGATGCCGATCTCGAACTGCTGGCCCGGATGTACGACACGTACGAACCAAAGGCCGCCATCCAGGGGCTGCCCCCCATCGACCAGAAAACACGCATTGAGTGGATTCGCAGTTGCCTCCGTACCGCCATGAACATCAAGGCCGAAATGGGTGACGCCGTCGTCGCCCATGGTATGCTCTTTCCCATGCCAGGACCGGATACAGTCGAGTTTACTCTCTTTGTCCACAACGAGGTACAGAATCGTGGCATAGGCAGCATCGCCGCCTATCCTCTTTTCGCCGCAGCCAAACGCCTTGGATACAAAAAAGTATGGGTATTTGAGAGTCGCAACAATGCTCGCGCCCTACGCATATATTACAAAGTAGGTTTCTTCGAGGCCCGTCGCGAGGGAAATGAACTGGAACTGGAACTTGACCTTGCGGATGTCCCTGAAACGCCGGAACTCTCCGACATAATAACGCCCGTGGAGCCGTCAACAGGATTCATCAAGGCGCCCGACTACCTGGCCGGTCAGAGTGTGCTTGCCGATACTCGGTCTGTCATCATCTACTCGCCGCGGTTCGAGGAATTCGCCATCGAGAAAGATCATCCTTTCATCACGGCGCGCTCCCGCCTCTTCCTTGATATGTGCAAGCACCATGGCCTTCTCCACTTGCCCCGTACCCAGATCATGGAGCCCGCACCCATCGATGAGAACTCGGTCCTCGCCTTCCACGACGCCCATTACTATCACTACCTCGTCATGGCCTCTATGGGCGTATTCAATACCCGCCTGCTCTCATACGGCATCGGCACCGGCGATAACCCCGTCGCGCGTGGTGTACTCGAATACTCCATGCTTGCCGTTGGTGCCTCCGTCATGAGCGCTGACCTCCTCATTTCACAACCAAGCATCGACCTGGTGTTCAGTCCCACAGGCGGCTTCCACCATGGCGGCCCCAATTATGCCTCCGGATTCTGCTACCTCAACGACGTCGTCATAGCCATCAAGTATCTCCTCCAACAGGGCTGCCGTGTTCTTTACTTCGATATTGATGCGCACCACGGCGACGGCGTGCAGTTCGCCTTCTACGACGAAAACCGCGTCCTGAAGATTTCCCTGCATGAGTCCGCGCGCACCCTCTTTCCCTGGAACTCGGGATTTGAGAACGAACTCGGCGAAGGTCCCGGCTACGGTTACAATGTAAATGTCCCGCTTGCACCCGGCACAGAAGACGAAATCTATGACGAAGTATTCCGCCGCATCGTCTCGCCCCTGGCTCGCACGTATAAACCCGATGTCTGCATTCTTGCAGCAGGCGTTGACGCCATGTACACCGATTCCATGTCGCATCTCTCGCTGACGAACAATATCTATGCGAAAGTCATTGAGGGAATTCGCCGGCTCGTACCTAAGATGCTGATGCTTGGTGCGGGCGGCTACAACCCCCGGAGCATCGCACGCGCCTGGACACTGGCGTGGGCTGTCCTCCACAACGCCGAACCGGCCGGCGACTACTTCGGCCAGATGGGCGCCCGCAGCGCCGCGGCCATCGAAGGCGCCTCTCTAAGGGATCCATATCCTTTTATTTCTCCCACCAAGATTGCCGAGGCCCGCGCTGAAGCCAGCCGCGTCATGACCTACCTTGAGGCAAATGTCTTTCCCATCCACGGCCTCAACCAGCAGCCGGTTTAATGCCTGCCAGCAGCATATTCCTGCCATTGTACAAGTAGCGGCAAAGAATCGCAGTACGCTATATGGATATGGCTTCTTTTTCATGTGCATGCGGCGGGATGGCTAATCATGAATCATAAAAGTAAGCCCCTTTGCGAAGATACGCAGAGGGGCTTTGGCGCGGATTACAGATCGTGAAAAGGTCTCTTATGTTTTCCGTATAGGAAGGGTGATACTAGACATCCTTCCTCTTCAACCAGGCGTCCTGATAAAGCCTGCCTATACAGGCAAAGACGGCCAGGAAGAACAGTCCGAACATGAAGTTGGGAGAAGTGCCCAGAAGCTCATCCAGCTTGTGACCCACATAGAGGAAGAGGAAAGAGGCAATCACAATCACAAAACCCCACGAGCTCAGCATGAAAATCGCTCTGTACATCTTGCGGTCTTGGCTCGCCCTGTGAGTAGCTAACATGGCCTTATCCTCCTTTCCCTCCAGATTTGATCACCATACTGCCATGAATGCCAGGCTT
>DASRZZ010000042.1:0-26833 GCA_035685925.1 Syntrophales bacterium
CCCACGGCTCTGATCACCTTCGAAGATGTGGAACTGCCGGCTGAGAATCTCATCGGCGGACTGAACAAAGGAGTCGCCGTTCTCACAAGCGGTCTCTGCACAGAAAGAATCACCCTCTCCGGTTGCTCCCTCGGCAGCCAGCGGAGCTGTCTTGAGCTCAGCCTCAAGTATGCGAAGGAAAGAGTGCAGTTCGGCAAGCCCATCATTTCCTATCAGGCTATCCAGGAGAAGATAGCCAATATGTACACCGGCTACCTCGCCTCCAAGTGGATGGCATACAGCGCGGCCGCATATTGCGACACCCTGCAGAACAAGGTTGGCGGAAAAGGCACGGACCTTGACCGCATGGCAGCGGCGGCGCTTCTGTTCTGCGGCGAGATGGGGACAAAGATCGGTCTGGACGCCGTCCAGGTCTTCGGCGGTTACGGCTACTGCACGGAATACCCAGTCACCAGACATTTCCTGGATCAGAAGCTGTGGGAGATCGGTGCAGGCACGTCGGAGATCAGAAGAATGATCATAGCAAGAGAGCTTATGAGAGACGACTTCAAGAGCGGTAAATAAATCAGAGACAGGTTCTTAACTACAATTCTATCGGCATAGTAAAAAGGGCGCTGCCATTTACGGCAGCGCCCTTTTTTGTTAATCACAGCCCTAGCTTCAACCGTTGTCACGTCATTTCATCGGCGGGACGAATGGAATCCATTGGGCAAAGAGCCAGCACAGGAAGAATACCAGCGGTACGTGTATAAACATCTGGAGCACTGAATAGCCGACAAGGTCCCTGGCCTTCATATGGAGTATTCCCAAAAGAGGGAGCATCCAGAAGGGGTTCAGCAGGTTCGGGAGGGCCTCAGCGGCATTGTAGATGACCACCACCCATCCAAGATTAACCTGATGCTGGATTGCAGCCTGCAGAACGTAAGGCGCTTCGATAACCCACTTGCTTCCCCCGGAAGGGATAAAAACACCCAGGATGGCTGAATAAGCGGCCACGAGAAGCGGGTAGGTTCCCTGAGTCGTGACGCTATAAAAGAGGTCGGCCAACCACTTATTGATTCCCGTACCGACGATCATGCCAAAGATCACGGCGTAGAAGGGGAACTGGATCAGAACGCCACCCGTTGCGGGAACCGCCTGGGCTACGGCCTTGAGGAACCGTCGCGGTCGCCAGTGCAGTAGCATACCGACGGTGATAAAAATCAGGTTGTAGTTATTGAGATCCAGGACCGCGATGGGCCCTCTGGGATCTTTGCCGAAGAGGTCTATCAGGTACCAGCAAATAAGACCTCCCACGAGGATGATAAGCAGAGGGCTGTATTCAAGCCACTCTCCCGGTTTTTGCCGCGCCTCAATGCTCATATCGATCTCGTCAAATTTCAGGTTGAAATACTCCGCCGTCTTGGCGCGCTCGGGTTTCGGAGCCGAGAAGTATGCAATGGGTACGGAAACCGCGATGAGGGCGACGATCATCCAGAAATTCGGCCAGATGAAGAGCGTCTGCGTCAGGGGCAGCAGGCCGCTGATCTCAAAGAGTTTCGGGGGGATCGCCCCTTTTGTGGCCATCATGAGGGGCGCCGAGGAGGAAAGACCGAGGGCCCAGATTGCACCAAGTCCGAGGTACGCAGCAGCTCCCGCCGCCCGGTAGTCCATTCCCTTGACCCTTCTTGTCAATTCACGGACCAGAAGGCCGCTGAAGATGAGGCTTAAACCCCAGGAAATCAGGGAGGTCAACAGAGACAGGAGGGCCACAAATGCTATGGCTCCCCTACCCGTCTTGGGGATTCCAGCCACCTTCTTGATCAGCCAGTAGACGGCGGGGGTAGAGGCAACTACGTATCCGCCGATGATAATGAATGCCATCTGCATGGTAAAGGGTATGAGGATCCAGAAGGCCTTGCCGCCCTCTGTCGCGAGTTTGACCGGGCTTTCGCCGATGAGAAGACCAAACACATAAACGATAACAATGCCCAAGAGGGCAAATACCCACGCGTCAGGGAACCATTTTTCACTCCACCCGGCCAACCCCAGCCCGAAGCGCTCAAGGGTGCCATGCTTTTCAGCATCCGAACTTTTCTTCTCCGCCATTATTTATTCTCCTTTCATAAGATGTAATTTAGAAATTCGTCCGATAGAAGTATCCATCTACTCAAAAAGCCTCCAGCGATGAAATAAGAAAAGAATCGAAAAAGCTAAATCGTGTATTATAGCATCACCTCACTTTATACAGATCGTCCGCTCTTAAAAAACAAAAAACCCCGTCTTCTAAAAAGCGGGGTATACAAAAACGGTCCACTCATAACTCCTCCCTTACGGTTCCCTCGGAACCGCCTACCCGGCAGATATTTCAAGAACTAATACCAAAATAAACGTTAAACTTCAACCCTTTTTGTGTCTTCTGTTAATCAGCCAGCGACTGGTTGCTCGACCATAATATCCCCTGGAGATAGAATACGCTGAACCTATAGAATAGTATTTTTCTCCGGAGGTCGCCTTTCCGGAACGTAGACGTGTGGAATCTTATCTTCGTTCCATTCCTTCGACACATAGAGATTGCAGTAGCAGCTTCCGTATTCTTCCACGTCGGGCGCACGATAGACACAGGGACAGATGATGTCTTTATCCTTTTCCCGGTCTCCCGATGCGAGCCGGCATGGACATGACATATAGCCGTAACGTTCTTTGTTGGTGAGGAGTCCTCTTAAGATATCAAACACCCATTCCTTATGCCTGCTAAAAAGATAGCCCTTGGGCTCCTGCATCTTTCTCAGCATCTCATAAAGCTGTTCGGCTTCCATTAGAGCTCCAGGGCCTTTCTGATCTTCGCCTCTTCAAATCCCACGATGACTTTGTCTCCGATTACTATTGTGGGAAATGTGCATTGCGGATTTAATTTCCGGATATCCTCTATAATGATCTTCTTCTCCTCGTCAGATAGCAAATCCACATCTGTAAATTCGTATTTAACATGGCACTCATCAAGCAACTTCTTCGTCGACTTGCAGTGGCTGCATGTACTTAACGTATACATTTTGACAGGTGGCTGCATATGCGAACTCCTTTCTAACCCTACGATTGTTTAACATTAAACCATCATAACTATCTTGGCAAGCACGTCACTTAGGTGAATTCTGTGCGAATGAGGTTAAGACATATTAATCGCCCCTATCGGGCATTCCCGTGCGCAAAAGCCGCATCCGATGCATGCCTTTTCATTCGCCATATAGGGGCGTCCATCGGACTCATTGTAACTTGCCGCTTCAGACAGATCAAGACAGTGAACGGGACAGGCATCGGTGCAGATCCTGCAGGACATGCAGATCATTTTATCGAAATGCGGCCTCTCCCAGAGAGACCTCTTCACCATCACACAGAAAATCCCAAAGAGGTCCTTCACTGCCTCCTCCGGACAGATGCGTCCACAGGCGCCGCATTGAATGCAGCGATCAGCGACAACGTAATGAAGCGCATTTTTATTCCCCTTTATCGCATCAGCCGGGCATATCCTGCTGCATGCACCACATCCATTGCACTTGTCTGTGATTCTGTACGCCATATTCCCCGCTTCAGAGCCTCAAACGATCAATGATCTCTTCTGAAGGTCTACCCGTCTCGGGATCCCATCCGAACTGCTTATAGTAATCTCGTATCAATTTTGCCATGTCCACCGATCTGCCCCGGTTCGCTCCTTCGGTCTGTGCCGGTTTACCAATAACCCTATCACCAAGCCGAAACGATCTGGGATCTATGCCATGTTTGATATTGAAAGCCTGCTTTAGGGTCTGGATTCGCGCACCGATGTCCAGGTATTCCTCGGGTGTCCTGTTCCATCCTGTTGCCGCATTCAACCAGGAAAATGTCGGCGTCCTTTTGGCGCCCAGGAAGACGCCAAATAGGCATAGACCAGCACAGTTGACGATATTTATAAACTTGCTGCACGTGGCGGCCGTCAGCGCTTTCTCTTCATCCGCTACATATTTCCTGCGCTTGAAATAGAGGGGTTTCACTCGCGGCAGCCCTTTTGCCACCTTCCAAAGTTGGAACATCTCATAATATATCTGGGCGCCTACAGTATGCCTGCCGGGTGCGGCCTCCACGGAGTAATGAACGTTATACCCGGGATCGTTCCTGCCGTCGTGCATGGGGAGTTCCTGGCCGCCTGCATGCATTGCAGATGCCTCTGCTTTCCTGCCGATCTTCCGTGCCGCTACCTTCGAACCATCCGCCAGTATATCCCCGATACCCTCGCGCCTGATCATCTTTTCAATGAGGGCAACGATTGCTTTCGAATTTCCCCAAGTGAGTTCAAGTCCATCTGTATCTTTCTTTGTGAGGATGCCTGACTCATAGCACTCAATGGCGAAGGCCACTGTGCCGCCCGCAGAGATTGTATCCATGCCGGCCCTGTTCAATATCTCATTGAGATAGAAGATGCTGTCTATGTCTGCATTCATGCACAGACCACCCAGGGAAAGGACTGTCTCATACTCCGGCTTGTGTGTCTCGGCGTATTTCCCCTGTGTTACACATATGCCGCCACAGCCTAGAGGGCAGGCATAGCAGTGATACTTCACCCTTTCATACCTTCTGATTGCATCCGGGTTTACGGACAGGGATTTTTTAATTCCCCAGTCCACGTTGCTTCCCTGCCAGTTCTTTATGGGCGCGTCCCCCATCTCCACAGACATTTGATTCATCGCGCCCGTGCCCCACTTTTTAAGCAGCATCTTATAGATCAGCCCGTCCATGGCCATCTGCACGGGCAGGATTCTCGTGAGGACTCCCACATATGCAGCCAAAGACCCGGCACAAATTGGCGGTTGAAACTGCACCCACCTGTTGCATATCTGACTCAGTCTCTTTATTTCATCCTTGTTATGGACATCAATTCTTTTTTTACCATCGAGAACAACAGCCTTAAGCCTTTTTGCGCCCATAACGGCGCCGAGGCCTGACCGCGCCGCCATTCTACCTTTGTCATTACATATGCCAGAGATGAGGGAAAGCCTCTCTCCGGCGGGACCGATGACGGCAATCCGTGCACTGGCACTCGTTTCCGCAATCAGCATTGCCTCTGATTCTACAGCATCTTTGCCCCACAGGTGTGACGCATCACGCAATTCTGCGACGCCGTTATGCACATAAAGGTAGGCAGGCTTTTCGCTTGTTCCCCTAATAAAAATACCGTCATAGCCGCAGCGCTTGATAGCCGGGGAAAAACTGCCGCCACAGTTTGCCTCCCCCCATCCGCCGGTGAGGGGCGACTTCCCCACGACCATCCATCTGCCGGCAAAGAGACTCCCTGTCCCCGTCAAGAGTCCCGACACAAATCCCATGATATTTTCTGGACCGAGGGGATCAGCGGAGGCAGGGACCCTGTTATAGAGGATATAGGCTGCCAGGCCCATTCCGGAGAGATATTGTTCGTAAACATGATCGGGGATGGTCTCTTCCAGGATTTCGTGTGTGGAGAGGTCTGCTGTCAAGATCCCCCCCATATATCCGAACTTCATTCTGGTCTCCTCAATCGTGGAAGATATCTGATTCATCTTCGAAAGGCAAAGCATCTGTTTTCAGTTTAATGAGAACATCACCCATCCTCAAGATATGTCCTTTCTCTGCCGAATTCACCTCTTCCGGTCTTAGACAAATCAAACTCCTCGAAGGAACCCTCATCCAGCAGCAGTTCTAAACGCTCCCGCGCTGTGAGTCTCCCACTTCGATACCGATCTTCTATACGGTCAATACCGCCCGCCTTTCAATGTCTGCTCTTTCATTTGTTCCAGCGCATCTAAGGTATGCTGTGCGGCCTGTACCTTTTCACACCGAATCGTGGATGGTTTCAATCTTTTCTTGCGCGATTCCAACATCGTCATTCTCCCATTGTAATACACCATTCATCCTCTTCTGATCAGAAATGTGTTGAGGGGCTTTCCTTCCCAGGCCGCCTCTAGAACCATGAGAAAATCGTCGTAATCCAGGTCTTCAGGATTGTAAAAGATGGAACCGTCTCTGAGGGCTGTTTCCGCAATATCCGGCAGCTTCTCTTTTGGCACCATTTCTTTCCCTTTCCTGTCCAGCGACTCCCTAAAGAACCGCGCATGTCTTCCACCCGTTGCTTCATAGAGTTCTTGATTCATTCGGCGAATGAGGTCGATAACACTTTGGGCCCTCTCTTCCTTCGGGGTCGCGGCATACACTTCAGCACCTGCTATTGGCAGCAGCAGCTCCGCCGTGAGATTGCCGTTTTTGTGCATGTTATACTCCAGCCCATAGGGAAGGAGAATCGCCATACATGCTCCATGGGGCACACCGCAGACAGAGCCAACAGAATGGCCAAGGGTATGCACCATTCCAACCATGGAGTTCCCGAAGGCAATGCCTGCGAGGGTGGCTGCACTGGCCATGCCCAGACGTCCCTTTCTATCTCCAGGATTCACCGTCACTTTAAGGAGATTATCGCTGATTAGTCTGATAGCGGCTAAAGCATGGGCATCGCTCAGCGGATTCTTTGCTAAACAGGTATATGCTTCCACAGCATGCGAAAGTGCGTCCATACCCGTAGCTGCCGTGATAGCCGGCGGGAGAGTGAGGGTCATACGGGAATCCACGATAGACGCATCGGGCAAAAGAAAATAGCTGACGAAGGCCATCTTCAGATGTTTTTCATGATCCTTGATCACCGCCACCAGGGTAACTTCGGAGCCCGTTCCCGCAGTCGTTGGTATCGCTATCATGGGCCTCAATGCCCGCTTCAGCGCGTTGGCACCGCTGAACAGCATCAGGTTTTCAGCCTTTTCAGAAACTATTATATTAATTCCCTTGGCCGTGTCCATGACAGAGCCGCCGCCTATGGCAATAATGGAATCGCAACCTTTCTCACGATACAACCGTGCCAGGCTGTTTACAATCCTCAAGTCTGAATCAGGAGGCACATCGTCTGCAATCACCCTGATATTAACGCCGTTACTAATGGCATCAACTACGGTGTCAATCAACCCGGCACCCACTACCCCCTTGTCTGTGACGATCATGGGCCGGCCTGCGTTCAATTGAGCAAGAGTGTCTGGTATCTTCTCCAAGGCATCATGACCGGAAATAATTTTAACCCGGCAGCAGAATTCATAGTACCCCGGCATATCCATCGTGGGCTCCTTCTATCTTCTTTCGGTGGCTTCTCTTAGAATTTTTACATAACCGTCCGCGTCGGAGATTACTTCGTTAACGACAGCTCTTTGTGCTATGCCCTGCAAAGTATCTTCCGATATTTGTGCATTTTTCCATCTCCGCGACACGGCGCCACCGCTTACGGCCGATAGATCTTTCAACAAATCATAGAGAATATCGACTGCCCTTCGTGCCCTGAGGTTATCCGTCATACTTGCATATGCGTCGAATCCGGCCAGTGGCAGCAGCAGGTCCGCTATGTTATGACTACCTTCCGACATCTGTTTTTCAAGGACATGGGGGAGCAGCATCCCCATGCACAACCCCGGAGGCATATGACACACCTCGCCCATGGCCTTTCCGAGTTCATGCGCAATACCCGAAGCTACATTGGAAAAGGCGCAGCCTGCCATAGCATGGGCATTGGAAAGGGCAAGCCGTCCGCTTCCGTATTGCTGATCTCTGAGTACTTTTACCAAATGTTCCATGATTAATTGAATTGCAGAATAAGCGTAGGCATCGGCCAGAGGATTCTTGGTAGCGCCCGTATAGGCCTCCACCGCGTGCGCTAGGGCAACCAGAGTAGTAGAGGCAATCGATACCGCGTCCTCCGTGATAGTCATGCGAGGATCGATGACTGCAAGATTGGGCATCAAGAAATGAGAGACGTAAGCTCTGCCACCGAAAAACACATGCTTCGACATTTCATAGCCAGTCCCAGACAAGGTTGGCACAATAATCAGAGGCTTCAGAGGTCTTTTGATCTGATCCTCTCCGGCATATTCCTCGATATCATCCGGTTTGCCGGAGACGGCAATATTAAGCACCTTTGCCGTATCCGCAACGGGTCCGCCGCCGACTGCTATAATCGCATCGTAACCCCTGTCACGATAAATATTGAACAGCTCCCTGATTAATTTCAAATCGGGATCGGGAGGCACACCATCAAAGATACCGATAGCCACCTCAGAATCCTTGAAGGCATCAATGATGACGTCAATTAGTCCCCTTTCACTGTCACCTTTTCTTGAAATCACAAAGGGCTTCCTCGCGTTCAAGACATCCAGTTCGAAAGGGATCTGTTCCAGTGCCCTGTGCCCCGAGTTTATCTTCACGTGGCAGAAGAATTCATAGTGCTCCGGCAAATACATCGGCAACCTCATCAAAAACCAAATATGGTCCGGATATAGATCAATACCCGGCCAAGATATTTTCGCCCGCAAGACCATGCCGGATACCTCTTAACCGCTAACCTGGCAATGATCTTCGGAAGGAGATAGACCTCAACAATATCAAGGATACGTACGATTGCACATGCTTGTGCTACTTCACCGTCGACAATTAAGCGCTCCCTGGCCGTGGCAAGGGCGGTACTCTCTTGAAAGGTAAATAACAGCATGGCGTCTTCGATGTTCTTTATTTTCATTTGCAGGTCTATCATTTTCCCCTCAGGGTCCCATCCTCTGTATCTCACAAGCCCCCTCTGGTCCTTCCCTACAATCATATACGGACCGTTCGGCATAACACAGAGTGCAAACGTAAACCCATCTGGCATGTCCATGAATTCCTTTTTTACCGCCTTGTCTACCGTGGCCGCTGCCTGAATGGCCCTTCCCATAAACCACATCATGATAGCCACATAATCCCTTTTCAGAGATTTTTCCCCTGCTGCAACTTCCCTGAAATTATTCATCGTCGTAACCTGTAAATAATTATTCGAAGCCAAGAGAAACTACACCTGATGTCATTGCAAAGTCAACGTACGCGACGATCTTCTTATTTATCAACTACAAAAAGATTTCTTCTTTCAGTCGGCACGACAGAACGAAACTTTCTTACCGCCCTCAGTTTGTCAGTCCATGCGGAGCACTTTTGCTCCGCGGATCCGTGCTTCCTTGAGTTCGACGAGGGCCTCGTTGGCCTCTTCCAGTGAAAATTCCTGCGCCTCCGGTTTGATCGGAATCTCTGCCGCCAGATGGAGAAACTCACTGATGTCCCTCCGCGCCACATTAGCAACGCTCTTAATTTCCTTCTCCAGCCAGAGGTGAGCCGGGTAATTTATTTTCAGAAGATAACCCTTGTCCGCCTCTTCTTTCCTGATGGCGTTGATAATCAGCCTTCCGCCACTCTCCAGGTTCTTCATGGCCTCGACAATCGGTTTCCATGCAGGCGTGGTATCGATAATGGCATGGAGTTTTTCCGGCGGTTCGTCTTCTGCATTGCCCGCCCATGCTGCTCCCAGTTCCCGGGCGAAGTCCCGCTCTTTCCTGTTCCGGGCAAAAACAGAAACCTTGGAATTCGGATATTTATGGCGGACCATCTTGAGGACGAGGTGTGCTGAGGCGCCGAAGCCCGTAAGTCCCAAGTTCTGCCCGTCCTTCAGGTTGGCAAGCCGCAGAGACCGATAACCGATGGCGCCTGCGCACAGAAGAGGTGCCGCTTCGACATCAGAAAAGATATCAGGGATTGGGTATGCAAAGTCCTGCGACACTGTCATGAACCGGGCATATCCTCCGTTGGCATCCCTGCCAGTAGCTCTGAATTCATTACAGACATTTTCATTCCCTTCGAGACATGCGCTGCAACGGCCACACGCAAAAAAGATCCAGCCCACACCTACCCGCTCTCCCGTTCGGAACCTTGTCGCCTTTTCCCCTGTTGCTGCTACTTTACCCACCACCTGGTGGCCCAAGATAACAGGAAAAGCCCGGGGCGGCGTCCGTCCCTCGATCTCATCCAACTCCGTATGGCAGACACCGCAGGCGGAAACCTCAATCAAGATTTCTTCCTCCGCCGGCTTCGGCTCCGGCATATCCATCAGCATGAGTGGGGTCTTGTTCTCACGGAAACTGAAAATCCCTTTCAAGACCATCGCTTCCATTTTTACTTCTCTCCTTGTTGGCCATTATGCCTCTACATCCTGCCTTAAATCAATATGAAATAATACTTTCATCTTCGTTTGCATCAATAATTTTAATTAGTTGACAATATGGACAATATTCTGCATAGTTGCGATTACTCTTCATTATCAACAGTAACGTAAGACCATAAATCAGCCATAGCTTTCATATTGTTAATCCTTAATTTGTACCAATTCTCTCAGGAGACATGCCATGCTCTCTATAATAAACATAACGCCTTCGGGCACCTAAACCAAGTGAGGAGAACAAATGAGGAGCGGATTAATCTTAATCGATATTCAGAACGATTATTTTCCAGGCGGGAACATGATACTTGTCGGAATGGAACAATCGGCGCAGAATGCAGGTTTAATGCTTAAGGAATGGAGGGATAGGGCATGCCCCGTCTTTCACGTTAAACACATTTCAAGGCGCCCGGGAGCAACATTCTTCCTCCCGAACACAAAGGGCGTTGAAATCCACAAATCCGTGGCCCCTCGGACCGGTGAAGCCATAATTGAAAAATATTTTCCCAATGCATTCAGAGACACTGATCTATTAAATGTCCTCAAGCAATCAGAAGTGGATGAAGTGATAATTTGCGGGGCCATGACTCACATGTGCGTTGATGCGACAATACGCGCAGCATTTGATTTCGGATTCAAGTGCACGGTTATTGAAGATGCTTGTGCGACCCGCAATCTCGAATATAAAGGGACAATCGTAGAAGCAGACAAGGTCCAGGCGGCATTCATGGCCGCCTTGGCTGTTCCTTATGCAAGAGTCATATCTGCGAAAGACTTTGTCGGTAAATTGGCATAACATCGAAGTGATGACCAAGACTTTGATGAGTTCCACCGCATTAAATGGCAGGAATCGTTTGTCCGGAATCATGACATGTTTGGCCGCCCCAAGGGACTTCACATTTACGCAGTCAGAGACATTAAAGGCCCCCACTTTGGAAAAGGGGGCCACCGCGGTGAGGGTATGTATGAATTCAGCGGCTTCATCGTCCGTTTCTTCAGCCGGGACAAGGTGAAACACCTTGCAGAAGGCTTTGAAATATTGCGTATAGATGAATTCGCGGAAGGAGAACTTCCGCGAAAGCTAACCCGGGTGACACTCAAGAAGAAATAGATGTGCCTGTAATCTATACGAGGACTGATTCCCAGCGATTGACCGGCGTCAGCGCAAAGGTAAAAAACTTGAATCTCAAATTAATATTGATCCTTACCTTCGTAAGTCTGTTCATCGTATTCATAACCCAAAATACCACAGTCGTTGATGTTCGACTTCTATTCTGGAACGTCTCCATGTCCCGCGCCCTGTTGATATTTTTTCTCTTGATTATCGGCATTGCTCTCGGGTGGTTTCTGCATAGTTACTTGTCATACCGGAAATCGAAGGATGAGTCAGGAGGAGATGTCTGATCCTCAATTTTCGTAAATGGCATATTTTCTCATTTTATCTTCTTGATTTTTTATGGTAGTTATCAGGCTTAAATCCTGTCTTTTTTGACACTGCCCAAACACGTTCCATTACTTAACTAAAATAAGGAGTCCTACTAATGTTATGAACGGAACAAAAATCAATCTCCATGACCGTCTTCGCACCCTGGCTCAGAATCTCTGGTGGACATGGCACCCTGAGGTCATCAGCCTCTTTACTGACCTGGACCCACATCTCTGGCGGCAGGTCGAGCACAACCCGATAGCATTTCTCCATCAGATCACACCTGAACAAATTGAGGAGAGGGCCTCTGAGCTTGTGCTGCACAGCCGGATAAACTATGCCTTCCGGCGGCTGAACGAATATATGGAAAAGGATGAGACATGGGGAATGCTGCACTGTGGAAATTTAAACAACCGGCCGGTTGTCTATTTCTCCGCAGAGTTCGGAATGCATGAATCGCTGCCGATCTACTCGGGCGGATTGGGTATTCTGTCTGGCGACCACCTGAAAAGCTCCTCCGATCTTGGAGTTCCTTTGATTGGCATCGGGCTACTTTATCAGCAAGGATATTTTAATCAGAGCCTGAACAATGACGGCTGGCAGCAAGAAAACTACGTGAACCTCAATACAAATAATTTGCCTTTGCAACCTGTCTTGGATTCGAGTGGCGAGCCGTTGCTTATCCGTATTGAGACCCGCAGCGGCCTCCTCAGTGCCCGCGTCTGGTTGGTTCAGGTAGGTCGGATTCGCCTGTACCTGCTCGACTCCAACGTCGATTGTAATACAACCCAGGATTGCGAATTGACCTCCCGTCTCTACGGTGGCGACGACAGGCTGCGCATTCGGCAGGAGTTGCTGCTGGGAATTGGCGGTGCCCGCACCCTGCAAGCTCTAAATATTATCCCTGGAGTGCTGCATTTAAATGAAGGACACAGCGCCTTTGCCATTCTCGAAGAGGCTCGCTGGACTGCGGAGTATGATCAGATTCCATTTCACCGCGCTCACCGACGCGTGACTCTCCACACTGTTTTTACCACACATACCCCCGTAGCCGCAGGCCATGACCGATTTCACCCCGATCTGGTTGAAGATAACCTTGGCGTCTTCAGGGAAAGCCTAGGACTCTCACATGACGATTTTATGGCGCTAGGGCGCATCAATCCATATGACAGGTCAGAACCGTTTTGCATGACAGTCCTGGCTTTGAAATCTTCATGCCGGGCGAACGGCGTCTCCGCTATCCATGGGACGGTTAGTCGCCTGATGTGGCATTCTCTCTGGCCGCAGCGTCCAGAATCAGAAGTTCCTATCGGTCATATTACCAACGGGGTCCATGTATTGTCATGGCTGGCGCCGCCGATGTACCAATTGTTTGTGACGCGTCTTGGCCAAGACTGGCCCACACGCATGGTGCACCCAGATGTATGGGAGAGAATAACCGAGATTGATGATGGCGAGATGTGGGAGACTCACCAAAGTCTGAAGATGCGCCTCATTCGCTTTGTCCGTAGACGCCTGCAATTGCAGTCTGAGCGCCTGGGGCATCGCGAAACATCAAAACATATCGATCAGTTTCTTGATCCGGATGTTCTGACAATCGGCTGCGCCCGCAGGTTTGCCACCTACAAGCGAGGAGACCTGATACTATCTCAGGCAGAGCGGTTGGCCAAACTGGTTGGAGACACCAAACGGCCTATCCAGATTATTTTTGCCGGGAAGGCCCACCCACGCGATGACGAGGGCAAGCGTGTACTACAGAGAATTGCCCAGTACAGTTATAGTCCAGCCAGCAGAAGAAGGGTCGTCTTTGTTGAAAACTATGATTACAACTTAGCACGGCACCTCGTCCAGGGAGTCGACGTGTGGCTGAACAATCCGCAGCGGCCGTTAGAGGCGTGCGGCACCAGTGGTCAGAAGGTGGTCCTAAACGGAGGCCTAAATCTTTCTGTCCTTGATGGATGGTGGAATGAAGCATATGACGGCAGGAATGGATTTGCCATAGGTTACGGCGGCATGCACAATGATCCCAATGTGCAGTACCAGAGAGATGCAGACTATCTCTATGAAACATTAGAGAAAGAGGTCATCCCACTCTATTACGAGAGGGACGCGGGCGGAATCCCACATCTTTGGGTGCGAAGAATGAAGCATGCGATGAAAAGCCTCGGTTGGCGCTTTAGCGCAGACCGCATGGTCATAGACTATGCCCGACAATTTTATCTGCCTGCGGCAATCGCCGTCTCGACAATGACAGGGTAGTACACTTGCACAACCTAACAAATATGCTCTTAAAATTCACATGACAACTAAAGCAAAAACACGGAACGTTGCTCCAGTTTCCTATGAACTGGTGCAGGTTGAGTGCTACAGCGGGTATAAGGCCAATGAACGGCCTGTCGCCTTTACCCACAGGGGGGTTCACCGGGAAATACAGGAGATCATCGACCGGTGGTATGAAGGAGATGTCGATCCCGGCAGGCCAGCGTCAGACTATTTCAAAGTAAAAACAACGGACGGCGAAATTTTTATGCTCCGATATCTTTCCCTTTTCGATGCCTGGTCCGTCTATACTTAGTCTTCGCCTTCTCAACCGGCGTTGTTTTGCTAGTTCTTCATCTCCTGCAACAGTCGCTCAAGATCTTCCCTGTTAAAGTGGTAGCGCGTGCGGCAGAATTCACAAGTTACCTCCGCACCACCATGCTCTGTAATCATGGCTGCGACCTCCTTGGCCCCCAGTGAGATGAGTACGCCCTCCAGCCTGTCACGGTTGCATGTGCAGTCTAAGAAGAGGTCCCTCTTATCCAGGACGTGATAAGGAATTCCCTCAAAGATAGCCATCATCATATCTTCTGGGGTTTTGCCGGACTGCACCATCTGCGTTACCGGCGCCGTGCCCTCAAGGCGGGTAACTAGTCTATCGACTATATCTTCATCGGAAGGCGGAAGCGTTTGCACCAGGAAGCCTCCGGCTGCGCTTACATCTCCCGAAGGCTCAACAAAGACGCCGAGCCCAACAGCGGAAGGGATCTGCTCCGATTCGGCAAAATAGAAGGCAATGTCCTCCGCGATGCCACCGGTTCTCAATCTTACGATGCCCTTATAAGGCTCCCCTCGGCCTATATCTTTCATCACCGTGAGAAATCCATCTCGTCCCAGCACTCCCGGCACATCCAGCTTTCCGTCTTTCAGTGGCACATCTCTATCAGGCACGCCCACGAAACCCCGAACCGCTCCTCTCCTCTCCGCTTCCACGATAATCTTCTTAAGAGGCCCGTCGGCTTCAAATTTCAAGGCCACGCGCTGATCATCCTTCAGAATAGCCGCCATCAAGGCACCCCCGGTAAGGGCACGACCCAGAGCGGC
This sequence comes from Syntrophales bacterium, assembly GCA_035685925.1. Classification (GTDB taxonomy): domain Bacteria; phylum Desulfobacterota; class Syntrophia; order Syntrophales; family UBA2185; genus Fen-1135. The sequence continues at coordinate 14,883 of DASRZZ010000042.1, forward strand.
GCATGCAGTCGGCGAAGCACCGTGGAGATGACAAGCATCATTTACAATGCCTGTGGTAACGCAGGCAAAACCCAGTACATTTGCTTTTATGCCGATTACGCGGATCAGATAATCATTCACAGTCAATGCCTCTTCTAAATTCTTATATTCATTAATATGCCGATTCCCTCGGCACTTTCAATTCATTTTTGAGGATATCCTAATCTTTTTGTCGTTGACTTCCATGATCCCTCTGTTATTTGTAGAATAATAACACAATCGCTGGATAAAAAAATTGAAACAGTTCTGACGGAGAGACCTCTTTGGGACCTCGTAGCGCCGCTACCCGGTCTTTAGACTGGACGGCGTCTTGGTCACACGGGATAAGCCGTGAACCATCACCGAAACAAAAGGAGGGCTTGAGAAATGCATCAATCACAGAAACAGATTCACAGGATCAAGGCGGCCGTTCTTCGCAAGAGAGGCGGCCCCCTAAAGATAGAGGCCCTCGAGATGGAAGGTCCCAAGGATGATGAGGTGTTGGTCCGCCTAGTCGCCTCCGGCATCTGCCATACCGACATAGATTTCTGCGATTACTGGGACAGGGCAGACGGGCCGATTGTACTGGGTCATGAAGGCGCTGGTGTGGTGGAGCAGATAGGCGAGAAGGTAAAGGGCGTCAGGCGTGGCGATCATGTCGTGCTTTCCTACCAGTCCTGCGGCCGTTGCAGCCAGTGTCGGAAGGGACATCCTACGGCTTGCGACCACTTCTACGAGGCGAACTTCGGATTCGCACGTCTGGACGGCAGCAATGCCCTGCATCGCAGCGGTGTCCGCGGACACTTCTTTGGTCAATCGTCATTCGCCACTCATGCTCTCACGACGGAACGCAACGTAGTCAAGGTTGCCAAAAGATTGGACCTCGCCCTTCTGGCACCCTTGGGCTGCGGTCTCCAGACAGGAGCGGGCACGGTGATTAACTCGCTGAAGGTCCCGAAAGGAGCAAGCATCGCCGTTTTCGGTACCGGTGCGGTCGGTCTGGCGGCGGCGATGGCGGCGCGCATCGTCGGGGCCAATCCCATCATAGGCGTTGATATTAGACCAAAGAGGCTTAAACTCGCCATGCAACTGGGGGTTACCCATGTGATTGACAATCGTCGGGATAGAGTCGCACCGCTGATCGCTGTAATAACCGGGAGTGGTGTTGATTACGTGGTCGAAACCACGGCCAGCGTCAAAATGCACGCCCTTGCCATAGAGGTGTTGAATCCGCATGGCGCTGTGGCACTCCTGACCGGCGAGATGGGCACTGCCCTGCCTGACGGACGGAGAACCATCGGCATAATACAGGGCGACGCGGTACCTCAGCTCTTCATTCCCAAGCTGATCGCGCTCTACAGGGCAGGGCTGTTTCCCTTTGACCGCCTCGTGAAGTTTTATAATTTCAGCAAAATCAACACTGCCATCGCCGATGCAAAGTCAGGCAAAACCATCAAGCCCGTGCTGCGCATCAGCAAGGAGTAAACTGGTTAAGATAACGTAGACGCTGGTTGGAATAAAACTATTCTTTGAGGCTCGCAGTTACCATTGCCGCCATTTGGCGTTGCAACTGGCGGAAAGATTTATCTGTTCTTTTCTGATTTCGTTTCAGTAGCCAGAAGAAAGTGAGGGGAAAACAACCTGCCACGCTTTGCCGGCTTCTCAAGATCGTCTTCGTAAAAAATATGCTCAAGAAAAAGACCCGAGGGGGGAGCTGTATGCTTTGCCGGCAGGTCCGATGGCTTTGCGAGCATTGCCTCAATATCACGGGGCGCCAGTGTTCCCCTTCCCACCTCCACGAGAATACCCGCCATTCTCCGGACCATTTTCCAGAGAAAGTGGGAACCGACAACTCTCAATATAATCAGGCCATCCACTTCTCTTACTTCCACCGAGTCAACTTTCACTTTCGTTGATGTGTCCTTATCCATCCTCTTGTCAGCAAATGATGCGAAGTCATGGAAGCCCTGAAAGATTTGGCCGGCCCTCTGCATTTTCTTGACATCCAGCCTGTCTCTAACCCACCACACATACCTTTTCCCGAAGGATGTCCGCTGTTTCGAAATTATATAGATATAACTTCTGCCTAGGGCATAATGGCGGACATGAAAGCTGATCGGGACCTCTTCAACATCGAGGACGTTGATATTGGAAGGAAGCAGGTCATTTAAGCCTTCCCGTATCCTTTGCAACGGCATCGCCCTCGTCGTTCCCAAATGGGCAACTTGGGCAAGGGCGTGCACACCGGCATCCGTTCGGCCTGCCCCCTGAATTTCCACCGGATCACCGAACAGCTTCTCCGCCGCATGAATCAGCGTATCCTGAACGCTCCTGGCATTCTTCTGCGACTGCCAGCCTCGGTAACTGGTCCCGTCGTATTCAAGAGTGATTTTATACTTATGCATTAAGGGACGATCCCTGTTACCGTTCATGTGTCCTGTCGTAATTACGCAGTTACGAAAATAAGGTAGACGAAGAAGGAGACACGCTGGGCAGCTTTCCTGCCGTTGAGCGGTCGTTGCATCCAGGCAGCAGCGCTTGTTGATTGACGGTAAATCCGTATCAGCCGCTGACCCTGAACATCAGGCCACCATCTTCAACACTTCTTTGATTAATTTTTCAATCCCCAGAGCCACTTTAGAAATTGTTGGACCCAACATATAAGCGGGAGTGGTCACGATCCTATTTTTCTTGTCAACAACGATATTGTCGACCGTTGACACAACGTGCTTGCCACCCATCTTTTCAATCGCTTCCGCCGTGTCTTTATCGCTTCCTATTGTCAGTTGCGGATTGAATGATCCCAGCACTTTTGCCGCAATGACCGGGGCAATGCAGACAAATCCGATGGGTTTCTTCGCCGAATGCATTTCTCTTACCAGTCTCCGGACATCTGCATTGACCGTGCAGTCCACCCCTTTCACGGCAAAGCTGCATAGATTTTTTGCGGCTCCGAACCCACCGGGAAAAATCAGCGCATCCAGATCAGCAGGCTTGACGTCTTTGATATCCTTGATATCCCCTCTGGCGATACGGGACGACTCGGTAAGAACATTCCTCTTCTCACCGGCAGCCTCGCCCTTTATGTGATTTACCACATCCATCTGATCCACATCAGGAGCCATACAGATTATTTGGGACCCCGCCTTGTCAAGGAAAAGCAGTATCAAGGCTGCCTCATGAATCTCGGCGCCGTCGAATACGCCACAACCCGACAAAACCACCCCTGTTTTCGCCATGTCTTACCTCCTTCGTCTTAATCTATGAAAGGGAACAAATTTTTGGCCATGCGTAACGCACTTTTTCATCATCGCGAGGAGTAATGAAACATGGTCATCCCATATATATGCACCTATTGCAAAGAGATTGCCGCGCATCGCTTGCTATGACTGATCGGATATTTTCTCAAGAATTTAGACCGCAAGAAGTGCAGCTATTTTTTTGCTCCACTGACTGCCTCAATGATGATTCTGCAGTCGGCAACTGTTGCGCCCTTCCCTTCTTCGTGAACTATTAGTGGATTTATATCCATCTCCTTGATTTCCGGGTGATTGACAACCATATTCGATAGACTTACAACTGCTTTCTCAATTGCTTCGATGTCCGCCCGCGGCCGCCCTCTGAAGCCCATGAGAAGCTTGTACCCCTTGATTTCCTGAACCATCCTGTGAGTCTCATTTCTAAATATCGGAGCAAGACGAAATACCACATCCTGAAAAATCTCGACAAAAACTCCACCGAGACCAAACATAAGCAAAGGGCCTAAAGAAGTGCGGTTAACGCCCAGTATCAGCTCTTCCCCTTGCATAGCCATCTTTTGCACCATGATGCCGTCAATTACGGCATCAGACCTAAACTTCTTTGCATTCGCAATGATTTCACGGAAGGCTTTTTTTGCATCGTCTTTGTTCTTGATTCCCACTACTACCCCTTTTGCATCCGTTTTGTGGAGGATCTGTGCAGAAACTATCTTCATGACTACCGGATATCCCATGCCTTCTCCGATATCTGCAGCCTCATCAGCATCCTTCGCAAGTTGAGAGGGCAAGAGACCAAATCCATAACATTTAAGCAGCTCGACACTATCCATCTCTCCCAGTTGCACTTTTCCTTGGGCAAGACATCGGGCGATCACGTCGGCCGCCCTGTCCCTGTCGAAGGTCAGGTCAAACTGGAGGAGATGTTCCCTGTTCATCCAACGGGAGTATCGGTAAAGTATTCCGAAGGCCTTCGCAGCATTCTCAGGAAATCTGTAAACTGGATAGCCGTTCTCTTGCAGATATTTGACGCCGGGAGAAACATCAACTATCCCCATAAAGCAGCATATTATCGGCTTCTGGGCTCCTCTCGCCACACGAACTATAGCCTGCGCCGTGCCGAGGGCATCTGTCATTGACTGGGGTGTCAGTATGACCAGGGCGCCATCAACCCCTTTATCTTTTATTACCGCTCGCAAGGCATGTTCATAGCGTTCGGAAGGGGCATCTCCTATTATGTCGACCGGATTGTGGATATTGGCCGTCAGGGGAAGATGGCTTGCCAGATCATCTACCGTTTCCTTCTCAAACCTGGCAAGTAAGAGGTCGGATGAAACCGTCACGTCCGTTGCCAGGATTCCGGGCCCGCCAGCATTGGTGACAATGGCGACGCGATTTCCTTTTGGCAAAACCCTCGCTCTTTTTCCCAGCTTACTCTCCTGTTTGTAGGCAAACACATTGGCATAATCAAAGAGCTCATCAATGGAATCCGCACGGATGAGACCCGACTGTTTGAAGATGGCATCATATACTGCCTCTGTTCCTGCCAGGGCGCCTGTATGGGACGCTGCTGCAGCTGCGCCTGCCTGTGTCCTCCCCGACTTTATGGCCAAAACAGGAGTTGGTCTCGCCCCGGAGGTAATCTCCTTCACAGTCGATATAAATTCTACGCCCTTCCTCAGTTCTTCCATATAAAGCATGACGACCGCCGTATCCTGATCCTCATGAAAGAACTGCAATAGATCCAGTTCATCCACATCGGCCTTGTTTCCTATGGAAATGAATTTTGAAAAACCGATATCCCGGTCTGCGGCAAAATCGAGAACCGCCGTACAGAGCGCACCACTCTGAGAGATAAAAGAAATGTTGCCCGGCGATGGCATCCGCGCGGAGAAACTGGCGTTTAAGCTGACGGTGGGTATGGGATTGATCACACCGAGACAATTGGGCCCGACGAGTCTAACCTCCGCTTCTCTGCACATGGCGACAATCCTGTTTTCAATTTCAAGCCCTTCGCCGCCTACTTCCCTAAAACCGGCAGAAACAATTACAAATCCTTTTATACCTTTTCTGATGCCCTCTTCTATCGCGGCAAGAGAAGCAGCGGGCGGAAGAATAATTATCCCGAGATCGATATTATCGGGTATTTCTGTAACCGAGTGATAGGCCTTGACACTTAGAATCGACTTGGCCTTGGGATTAACAGGATACATGGTGCCCTGGTAGTGGCCGCTCAGGATGTTGGCAAAAATGTCATGCCCCACTTTTCCGGGTGTGTTGGAGGCCCCTATGATAGCAACAGATTCCGGCGAGAATATAGCATTTAGACCGTTCATATTATCTTCCTTTCATTGTTTGGATATTTCTGGATTATTGGGGTCTACTAACAAGGTCATGCCTAGGATACCGTTTGAATAGTCCATCTCGGCATTATCACCGTCATGAAATTCTGTTCCCGGATGAAGTGTGGTAATTGCTGCATGACCGACTATCTTGTTCGTTTCCCTGCCCAGAAAATCCCTTGTTCTGACTGTCCAGAAATTGTGGAAAACGAGTACCCTGCCCTGATAGCTCCCGATATAAAGCATGATATGTCCCCTGAGCCATAACAATGTGAGATAAGGTATGCCTTGCTTCAGAATCATCTGCTCCTTTTCCTTTGCTGAAAGTTTTTGGAGGTCTATGAATGTGCCCCCTTCTCTTGCCTGATCGGTCGAATTCCTTGGCAACCATAGTCCGAAAGGGGCAAAGAGATCCTTTATCATGGCTGAACAGTCCCTGTTCTGATATAATCCGCCCCAACCGTAAGGTTCGTTTATCAACTCGTTAGCAAGTTTAGCTATGTTGGAACTAGTCAGTCTCAACGGTTTTGAGGCCGCTTCCTCTTTGGAAACGATGGCTCTTTTTATGAATGCCTGGCCATCTTGATCCTTCACAGCCACAAGCAGTTTGATGTTTTGTGCATCTTCCTCAACCTTGGGATAAACTGAGCCCAAGGGAACTTTAAACAGAAACCGCCCATCTTCATCATATATGGGAATTTTATCCTTTATGACAACTGCGTACTGGCCCATTTCCCACATTTTTACGAAATGGCCATCCACCCGGGCCATATTTCTTGCCGATATCCAACCAACGGCATAAGGTGTTTCCGCCAAGACCCATGCCTTATCCTTTGTTACGTGGGATATGAAAACGGGGGTATTCGCAGCGACAAAGGACTCCTGGAGGCTGTCAAAGGGAAATCCGCGATCGGCATTGGGCCCATAGAAGCGGGGCTTATGCGTGGGTAGAACCCTCAAATCGGAATTATCAATCGTAATGGCGGCAAAGCATGCATTGGGGTAATTCTGCAGATGGGCATTGGCAGCCAGATCTATCATCCACGACACGTCATGTTTTCTTCTATTTTCGGCGTATCCCGGATTATCTCTGTATTTTTTGAATGCCCATTCAACCATTTCCTTGGAGTAGAATGCCTTCGACCTATGCCAGGGAGAAAAAAAGATGGAGTCGTAATTGGCATCCATTTTCTTTTGACCGTCAGCTTTTAATAATGGGCGATCAGAAGCATTTTTATCTACATAAAACAGATTATCCTGCTTGAGATCCCGGATGTCACTGATTATCTCAGGGGCTGCTGCGCACGCAGACATAATAAAAATCAAGGTCAGCAAAATGGAGCTGTTATGCAATCTCATGCGCACCATGGCCTAGCAATTGTTCTTTTTTATATCAGGTATTTCTGCACAGATATGCAATACTTCATATGTTCGTCATGTGTCAAGGTTTTACGGAAAACAGTTTTTTATGGAATTAAGGAGAAAAGATTGGTATAAAAAATAAGAGGGCTTGGATGAGACAACAATAAAACTTTATCTTATTCCCATCGAAGGGAGGTAACAACTTATGGTTTCACCAGATCAGCTAAAAAATTATAACTTTTTCAAAGGGTTCACAAATGAAGAGTTAAAGAAATTTGCAGAGATAGCCTCTGAGGAATCTTACAAAGCCGGCGTCCAGATATGGAAAAAGGGAGAACCCGCAGGAAATCTGTCTCTATTGAAAGAGGGAAAGGTTCTCATGACAATGGATACCTATGCGGGACCTTCCAGGCCGCCAATGCAAGTGACTGTGGATGTCGTCACGAAGGGTGACGCCATGGGATGGTCGGCTGTCGTTGAGCCTTACATATATACTTTAGGGACCAGATGTATCGATGATTCACAACTGATTAATTTTAATGCAGCGAAAGTGAAGGAGATGATAAACAAGGATAAGGCCTTAGGATTCAAATTTATGCATGCCATTGCAAAAGTGGTGGCTGCTCGTCTGACCCACACCGAGATTATATTGGTCGGTGAACGAGGCCTTTCCGTTTTGTCAGATACATGATTAAGGAGGAGAGGTCATGTCAGATGAGATCATCATTTACGGCAAGGGGGGCTGACCGTTTACAGACCAGGCCCGGTTGGCCTATGGAAATGTGGCAAAGTACGTGGATGTGAAGTCTGATAATGCAAGCTTGCAGGAGATGCTCAAGCTTTCCGGCGGCCTTCGGCAAGTTCCCGTAATTCTTGAGGGTGGCAAGGTCAAGATCGGCTATGGGGGCACCTGAGGCGTGTAGGGGCCGATAGGTGATCGGCCAAATACTGATGCAGAGAATCTCTTCAGGCGCATTTTTCTTGCCATCGTGAACGATAATTTTTGCATCAGGGAAGTCCGACAGCGAGTATGTTGACTAAAATACAAAAACCCTTCATCTTTATTTTTTTTCTGATCTTGCTGCCATTCATTTTCCCTGCATATTTCTATTCCTTGCCAGTGGAACTGAGCGCGCATGAGGCCTTTGCCTCCCCGGCAGTAAATGTCGTCAGAGAACCGGTGTCTTTTGCCGATCTGGCAGAGAAGTTGAGTCCTGCAGTGGTAAATATAAGCACAACGACTATTGTTAAAGGTCGAGGGGAGCCACTTTTTGGAAACGATATGCCTTTTCCGCATTTCTTCGGCAGGGACGACTTCTTCAGAAGATTTTTTGAAGAGGCTCCGGAGAGGGAATTCAAACAGAATAGTCTGGGCTCAGGATTCATCATATCCAGTGACGGTTACATATTTACTAATAATCATGTTGTCGAGAAAGCCGACAAGATAAAGGTGAAACTTGCAGTGGGCAAGGAATATGACGCCGAAGTTAAAGGCAAAGATCCAACGACTGATATTGCCCTGATAAAGATAAATCCGGAGCGCAGCCTTCCTGTTGTTGAGTTCGGCGATTCTGATAAACTGAGAACAGGTGAATGGGTATTTGCCATCGGCAACCCCTTTGGTCTGGAGCACACGGTCACAGCAGGGATTGTGAGTGCCAAGGGACGCGTCATAGGTTCAGGGCCCTATGATAATTTTATTCAAACGGACGCTTCCATAAATCCAGGCAACAGCGGTGGCCCTCTCTTCAATATGGACGGAAGAGTCATCGGCATCAACACCGCCATTGTTGCAGACGGACACGGGATAGGATTTGCCATACCGATTAATACGGCAAAAAGCATTCTTGCCGATCTAAAAACGAAGGGCAGTGTCACCCGGGGCTGGTTGGGAATTTCCATACAGGATATCACGGAAGACATTGCCGAAAATATGAAGCTGAAGGACACGAAAGGCGCCCTCGTAGGCAACGTCTTTGAGGGCGATCCTGCTGACAAGGCCGGTATAAAAACGGGTGATATTATCGTTGAAATCACTGGTAAGAAGATTCAGGACGCTCACGAACTGATGATAATCGTTGCAGCTCTCACCGTCGGGGAGAAAATCACAGTGAAGGTTCTGCGGGATGGGAAGGAGAAGACGCTCACCGCTGTGATTGGAGAAAGGAAGGACGAAAAAGAAATAGTTCACAAAGGCAATACCCGCGAGTATTATGGCATGGCAGTTCAAGAAATCACCCCGGATATGGCAGAGCATCTTGGCCTTAAAGAAAAAAGCGGGGTCATAATCTCCCAGGTACGCGACGGGAGCCCCGCTGATGATGCAGGATTGAAGATCCAGGATATAATTCTACAGATCAACAAAGTAAGAATTTCCTCCATAAAAGATTTGCAGAACGAAATCAAGAAAGAATCGCAGGAGGGCACCATCTTGCTTCTAATCAAGAGAGGAGAGATGCGCTTCTTTGTTACATTAAAAAAAGGAAGAGCAAAGTAACCATCCTTATTGTTGACATATCATTCACAAGCTGATAAATGAGCCTACCAATACCCATTATCCTCACGATAATGCCATGGCTCTACCCGCAAATAGGGGACAATGAATTTTAGGAGGCGGCGATGGAATATCTTGTTCCCAAGAAAATTTTCTTTACAAAGGGTGTCGGCACACATAAGGATGAACTCCACTCGTTTGAGCGAGCCCTGAGAGACGCGGACATAGAAAAATTCAACCTTGTTCAGGTATCGAGCATATTCCCGCCACACTGCAAGATGGTATCAAAGGCCCAGGGGCTGAAGCAAATGGTTCCGGGCGCAATGACCTTCTGTGTCATGAGCCGCTGCTGCAGTAATGAGCCGAAGAGACTCCTGGCCGCTTCCGTGGGCTGTGCAGTCCCGGCGGATGTATCATCTTACGGATATATAAGTGAACATCATGCATTCGGTCAGACGGAGAAGCAGGCCGGGGATTATGCTGAAGACCTTGCTGCCGCTATGCTGGCATCCACGTTGGGCATCGATTTTGATGTCGATGAAAGCTGGGACGAGAAAAAGGAGATATTTAAGATCAGCGGCAAGATAGTCAGAACACGCAACGTAACCCAGTCCGCGATTGTAAAAAATTCAGGGTATACCACGGTCGTCGCCGCTGCGGTGTTTGTTTTCTAAATTGCTCGATAGCGCACGTGTTGTCGTAACCATGTGAGCATCGTCTTTTCATACTCTATTGATACCGGATTTCCTGTTCGCTTTTTTTCCGTTGCAAGTAGCCAGAGCATCTATGAAGAACAGGCCCACCAGTTTTCTATTCAGCTCCCTTTTTATTATCAGCGTCATCGCTATTCTGTCATACCATAGAGCTAGTCCCCGAGTACATGCCGCCGAGTTCGCCGATTATGATTTCCGGGAACAGAGACTGGCAATGGTGAAAGACCAGATTATGGAAAGGGGAATAAAGGACCGCAGTGTGATAGAGGCAATGATGGTAGTGCCTCGCCATAAATTCGTTTCGGACAATTATCTGAACAGGGCCTATAACGATAGCCCCTTGCCAATAGGATATGGACAGACCATCTCCCAGCCATATATTGTGGCGTACATGACGGAGGTCCTGAATCTAAACAAGAACAGCAGAGTTCTGGAAGTCGGCACGGGATCAGGTTACCAAGCCGCAATTCTTTCACCCATCGTCAAGCAGGTCTACACAATCGAAATTATCCCGGAACTGGCAAAGTCTGCCGCTGTCCGCCTGAAAGATTTAGGCTACCATAATATCGAAGTCGCAATTGGTGACGGTTACTACGGCTGGAATAGATATGCACCGTTTGATGCCATCATAGTAACCGCAGCATCCGGTCACATTCCACCGCCCCTCATAGAGCAGCTCAAGAACAATGGCAGGATGGTCATCCCCGTGGGAGGCTCCTTCCTGGTTCAGAATCTCGTCCTGGTAACTAAGGATAGAGATGGCAATGTAACTACGAGAAACCTGATCCCGGTGCGTTTTGTTCCCCTGACCGGCAGGCAGAATTGATCATGGCCGCCAAACTGTCAATAAGACGTATTCAGGTTTCCGTCTTTTTTATTTCCGCAGCTCTCATCTCCTACCAGATTCTGCTCTTCAAGATGTTCTCCATACAATACTGGTATCATTTCGCTTATCTCATCATCAGTATTGCCCTCCTCGGCTTCGGTGCCAGCGGCACCGTCATCTTCCTTTTCCGGAGAACTCTGAAGAATCATTTCCCGCTTGTCCTTTTTTCCTGCGCGCTTCTTTTAGCATTTTCGATGTGGATGAACGACTGTCTAAGCAGGATGATTGCCTTCAATCCGCTTATGATTATCTGGGACAAGAGCGAGATTTGCCATCTCTTATATCTAAGCCTTTCCATCTTTATCCCTTTTTTTCTCGGCGGCCTTTGCATCGGAGTCAGCTTCGTCGTCGCTTCCAATTACATCCACAGAATATATTTTGCCAACCTGGCGGGTTCGGGTCTGGGGAGTATAGTTGTCCTTCTCACTTTTTTTCACATCGGACCTTATGACATTATGTTTGTAATTACACTGATAGCAATTTTTGCGGCCCTGGGAGCATGCACAAGTTATGTGCGGCAGGGAACAGTCTTGATTGCCGGTGTTGCGGCAATATTCATATATATTTTTTTATTGCATTCCCTGCCGCTCCCGATGAGTAATTTCAAAGAACTCACCCAGGCTGAAAATCTCATGGCCGCAAAAAAGGAAATGGAAAGTTTTGGCCCTCTCGGTCTGGTTACAGTACTGGACACACCTGCCTACCACTATCTTCCTGATCTGAGTTTGAACTGTCCTTATCCGCTGCCCCGGCAGAAAGGGCTTTTTCTCGATGGGAACACGGTTGGCGCAATAAATGAATTCAGAGGCGATTTGAATGACATCCGCTTCATGGATTACCGCACCCACTCAGTCGCGTATAAGATTTCAAATCACCCTC
>DASRZZ010000043.1:0-22341 GCA_035685925.1 Syntrophales bacterium
TGATGTCCGGAGAAAAATCGGCAATCGCACCAACATACGACCCCTTCGTGGCTACTCGCCTCGAATCAAAAACCATGCCTGACTCCCCAAGCTCCTCTATCATTAATTCCGCGTCCGTCGGAACATCTTCAAGGATCAATATTCGTAATTTCTTGCTCATGGCTAGGCCTGAGGCATTGTTATCGTATCAATACCTGGTATCTTGAGGTCAGACGTTGCTTTGTTTGGTATCGGTTTAATTAACCGGTAGTCCGATGTCTTTTGGCACTATTGGCAATTGAAAACAATGGGGATTATTAAGGAGAGGAATGGGAGGTAAAACCTACCAACAAGTGAAGTTACTCATCTTTCTATCAACGGGGAGCCGACATGAGGGGCAAGAGGCTGGGAAGATCTGACAAATTTACTATGCACGATCTAAACCTCTCAAATAGTCTTCTTCCGCATAGCTGCAAAAGCCAAGTCATGCCCTCAGGTTAAGCTTTCATAGAAGGCGGTTGTCCCGTTGTTTCGAGAACTCGCATCCACGTGTTGCCCTCCGGATCGATCTTTGATCCTGAGGTAACCGTATGAAATGGTAGGTGAACATACTCGTCCTTTATCAGACCTACGAGCATACTTGTTTTCCCAGCCATGCCTGCATGCACGGCATATTGACCGAGGGCGCCGCAGTAGATGCTGTCACCGGCATTTGCCGGGACGCTGCGAATCGTGTAGCTGGGGTCTATGTATTTCAGGTTGATTTCCAAGCCTACCATTCTTGAATATTTTTCTATCTCTGCCTTCAGAAACGTGCCGATGTCAAGGAGCTTTATATTGCCTGACGCGTCCTTCTCGATAGTTTTTTTGTCACGACGGATAAGTTCCTGTCCAGCGCCTTCGGCAACGAGGATCACGCAGTGTCCGCTTTTTTTAAGACGGTTCTCAAGAGCCTTAAGAAAACCGTTTTCTCCCTCCATGTCGAAATGAACCTCGGGAATGAGTACGAAATTGACATCACCTTGAGCTAAGGCTGCACCGGCAGCTATATGTCCTGACTGGCGCCCCATGATTTTCACCAGGCCGATTCCCATGGGTGCACCCCTTGCCTCTGCATGGGCACACTGGATGGCCTTAACTGCCTCGGAGATAGCTGTATCAAACCCGAATGTCTTCTGTATAAGGGTGAGGTCGTTGTCGATAGTCTTCGGTATGCCTATTACGCTAATATTAAGCTTTTTCTTCATTGTTTTTTTTGTAATGGCTGCGGCGGCCTTCATGGTGCCGTCCCCGCCTATGCAGAAAAGTATGTCGATATTCATGCGCTTCAATGTATTTGCCATTTCACAAGGATCCTGAATGCCTCGTGATGAAGCCAGGATGCTTCCTCCGCATGTATGAATATCTTTGACGATTTCGGGCGTCAGTTCCAATAACTGATGGCCGTATTTCGGTATCAAACCTTGAAACCCATATTTTATGCCCACGACATTCTTCACGCCGTACCGATAGAACAATTCCATGAAAATCGCCCTGATGACGTCGTTGATGCCCGGGCACAGGCCGCCGCATGTCACGATTGCTGCCTTGGTCTGGATGGGATCGAAAAATATCTTTTCCCTGGGTCCAGCAACTTCTATTGAAAGGGGTACGCCATCAGCAGTGGTTACGTCTTTGTAGCGCTCGAGATAAATATTATGAAGGATGCGTTTGTTATCGGAGGTGTAATAACTGACCATTACCGGCGAAGGTATGGTTCTCTCCCCTAAATCCCGGATTATAAAATCACCGAACTTGTTATCCATGCCGGTCTCTCTCCTTTGATAGAACTGAATTGGCCGCAATTAAGCCGGACATTATTTCACCTTCAAAACGCAGTCCCGGCCGCAACATCCCCCCTGTCATGAAAACGTTACGGATGGGAGACTTATTGGATATGTATGATTGACCAAATAGAGAACCAGACCGCATCGAGTACTTCTGATGCACCATTTTTTGACAATCCCTCGAGAGTTCAATAGATTTGCCAATATCGATGAAATCAAGATTTTCCCTTAGGAAGGGAAGAAATTTTTCGAAGGCGCAAAAAACGAACTGAGAAACTTCTTCAAGTTCGTCATTCGTCATGACAAGAGGACTTTTCTTGAGTAGGATAGTTCCGCTCAAAGCCCTCTTGCCGAGAGGGGCCCGTTCTTTGCAATTACTGGGGCTAAGCTCTATGAAAACGAGATTATCATCGATTACCGGTCTATTTTGATCGATGATGAAGGCCGTATAAGTTGCCATTCTTTCCGGGATGCATCGTTCAAGGACACCCATGTGTAAGGTAAATGGATAGTATACGGATTTTATCGATGCGAGCCTTCTTTCCATGCCTCTGAAATTCCGGCCACTGGCATGAAGCAATCCAATTTTCTCCCATTTTGTACTTGCGATAAGATATCGTCCCCGAATTTGTGACAATGTCCCAGAGATGGAGATATCGACGTCAATTTCTTCGTCCGCGCTTATTCTAATGACGGAACAATTTCTTATTAAATCTCCCCCGAAAGTCTCAAACGCAGATTTCAGCAGTCCCCTCAGCGCTTCAATGCCGCCAACATGATGATACAATCCTCTAAGGGGCACTGATATGGCACGCGCAGATGAGATAGTAAAAGGGCTACCCAGGTTGTTGGCGGAGCTTGACAAGATGGCATTTTGTGCTTCGAATACTCTCACAAGTGAAGGGTTCTCTGCAATTGATTTGGATCTTTTTAAAAGCGAGTACCTTTCCTTCAGAATCATGGAAATCGCCTTCAGAGAAGAAAGAAATTCACTAAAATTGAAAGAGTATGCATACGGTCTTCCTATGGTCCTCTGCTCGATAAGATTGCTGATTACAAGAACCGACGAGTATAGTTTGCGAATCTCATCCGCGTAATTGGGGAATTCTCTTTCCATATCATTGAGAAGTTTTTCCCGTTTATGAAAACAATCTACCCTGTGATCGGGGAGAAAGATCTGAAGGCCGGGCTTCAATAGATTGAGTCCTGACCACGCCGGAGCTGAAATTCCGAGATCTTCAAAAAGGCGTGAACATATCTGGCCAGTGCCGAAGCCTGTCAAGGGCAAAGGTTCGATATTGAAAGTGTATCCGGAATCGGAATAAAGGTGTCTTTCTTCGCTTTCAGATAAAAGCGCCGTCTTCACTCCATGACGTGAAATTACAGCAGAGGCGACCAAGGAGCTCAAATCACTGCCGATGACAATAGTATCATGCATATACAAAAAAGTAAGGTTGAAATGCCGCTCACGCTTGGGACCTAAGCATACTGTAATCTATTTCTGAAAATATTTCCGGGCCATAATATTGGGCAGGTCAATAGGCTGTCAGGTGAGGATTATGAAGAGGTGTTTCAGGGATCCGCTTACTGCCTTTTATTCTGACCTTTCTTCCAATCACCTCAATTGCGCCTTCGGCATAGAATTGAATGGCTTGAGAATATATCCTGTGTTCTTCTTTTAATATTCTCGTAGCAAGTGTATCCTCAGTGTCGTCATCGTATGCGGGAACTATGGCCTGTATAATGATAGGGCCGGAGTCCACGCCCTCGTCAGCAAAATGAACAGTAGCTCCCGAAAATCTTACACCGTAGTCAGCAGCTCTTTTCTGGGCATGAATGCCCGGGAAGGCGGGAAGGATTGCAGGGTGTATATTCATGATTCTCATGGGAAATGCATTCAAGAACAGAGGTGTTAAAAGTCTCATAAATCCGGCCATCACCACCAGATCAACGGAAAAAGATTTCAGAACATCGATCATCTTTTGGTCGAAATCTTTCCTGTCTGCGGAATCGGAGTGTTTGATGATCACAGTTGGAATATCATGTTTCTTTGCTCGCACAAGGGCATAGGCATCCGCATTATTGCTGATAACGACCTTAATCACCGCATCAAGCAAACCCTTCTCGATATTGTCTATGATGGCCTGGAGATTAGATCCGCTCCCTGAGACGAGCACTCCCAAATTTATTTTTTGCTTCATACATCTAAATGAATGCCACTGATGGTTGGTCTTGCTCTTTTCGATCTATGAAACCGATGGCATACGCCTGAAATCCCAAATTTCCGAGTCGCTGCATTACCTCGGAGGCTTCCTTTTCAGGCGCAAACGCCATCATACCTATACCCATGTTAAAAACCCTGTACATTTCGCCATCATCGATATTTCCCATTTCTTTAATAATAATGAAGATAGGCGGTATATCCCAGCTTTTTTTGAGAAGAACGGCTCGACACGCTTTGGGCAAAATGCGCGGTATATTATCGATGAACCCGCCGCCAGTGATATGGACAATGCCCTTGATGGTGAAATTCTTGATTATATTCAAGAGAGGCTTGACGTAGATTCTCGTCGGGCGGAGGAGTTCCATACCTATGGTATCGGGTAGGTCATCAAGTTTGTCATTTACGCTGAGTCCCCTCTTTTCAAACAAGACCTTTCTGGCGAGGGAAAATCCGTTGCTATGGATGCCGTTTGATGCAATGCCGATTATCCTGTCTCCCACACGTATCTCCGAGCCATCGACAATTTTCTCAGCTTCCACTATACCAACACAGAAACCGGCCAAATCATAATCATCATCTCTATAGAGCGCGGGCATTTCAGCCGTCTCTCCTCCGATGAGTGCACAGCCAGCTTCCTGGCAGCCTTTTACAATACCTTCGATGATTTTAATGTCTCTTTCCTCCTTGATCATGCCCATAGCGATGTAGTCAAGAAAAAAAAGGGGCTCTGCTCCCTGGACTACAACATCATTTACGGACATTGCAACAAGGTCGATGCCGATGCTGTCATGCTTATCCATGATTTGCGCGATCTTCAGTTTTGTCCCAACACCGTCCGTGGATGAAACCAGGACGGGATTATTATACTTCCCCGCTTCTAAATGAAAGAGACCGCCGAAACCGCCGATGGTACTCATTACCTCTTTGCGAAAAGTTAATTTTGCAATTGTTTTGATTTTATCGACAAACAGATTGGCTTTGTCGATATCAACGCCTGCATCTTTATAGGACATTTTTTCTTGCATTTTATTTTCAAAAGGAATCTGAGATGGGGATGACTTGTATCGCAATTGCTGCCCTAAGTCAATTCTTTACTTGCGAAAAGATGGGATATCTGGTAGCTGAATTAAATCCTTGTACTTGAAATTATTATAATTATATTCGCTTCGAAGGCTTTATATATAATGGAAACAATAACTGCGCTGCTAGAGAAAATTGAGGCGCCTTTATTATTTTCGTCAAGAGACGCATACAGGCATCTAGCTCTGATTAGAGACCTTGAAGCAACAATGCGATCGTTCTTAAAACAGCTTGAAGATGCATGTTTCGCAAATGTAACGCAAAATGGAAAACATGCTGCGTATAAAAATATCGTTTCTGGTTTTGAAGAGGCCATCTCCGGCTTTGACCAACTACCTTTGGAAGATAAAAAGGAACGTGTAGAAAAGGCGATGCTGGCCCTGAATGAACTAAGGCGGTTTACAGAGAAGTATTCAGTGGGAAGTTCTTACATCCAAGAAGAAAAGGGGCCACAAGATTTAAAGAACGGCGAAACAAGTATTGAGAAACTATCCTTCCCTCTGAGGTTTGTAAAAGGAGTAGGGCCTAAGATGGCATCCCTGCTTGAGAAAAAAGGGCTTAAGACGGTCGAGGATCTGCTCTATTTTGTACCACGAAGATATGAAGACAGACGGATGGTTAAGGATATAAGATCGGTCTCGGCTGGTGGAAGAGAGACAGTCATCGGTCGCGTGGTCAGCGCTCTGCACAGATCGTACAGAAATAGAAAAGCATACGAGGTAACCATAGACGACGGAACAGGACAGCTTACAGCAAAATGGTTTCAAGGAAATCTAAGTTACCTGAGAAAGATTTTTAGAAAAGGTGTACGTGTTATAATGACCGGCGAGATCACCAGTTACCTTTTTAACAAGGACATGGTGCACCCCGACTTTGAGGTTCTGGCAGAAACCGACACTGGCGAGGATCTCCTTCATTTCAAGAGGATTGTGCCCATTTATTCAGAAACAGAGGGCCTTCACCAGAAATACATAAGAAGGGTTATGGTGCATGCGGTCAATAACTATTCAGAATATGTCCTAAGCCCCATACCTCGTGAAATTTGCGAGAAACGCGGTCTTCGGGATATTCGCAGTGCCGTGCGGAGCATTCATTTTCCTGCGGCTGATGAGGACATCGAGGCATACAATGAAATGCGGTCGGATGCTCACCGAAGACTCATATATGATGAATTCTTTTTTCTGCAGTTAGGTATGGCCTTAAAAAGAAAGGACAACGTACTTAATGAGGGAATAGCATTCAGGACCCAGGGCAGGAAACTTCAGGAATTTTACAAAATTCTACCCTTCACATTGACCGATGCACAAAAGAGGGTCATAGGAGAGATTGATGACGACATGCGCAGAACCTCCAGCATGAACAGGCTTCTCCAGGGCGATGTAGGGTGTGGAAAGACAGTTGTGTCCATGGCGGCGATGATCACCGCATGCGAGAACGGGTATCAGGCTGCTATAATGGCGCCTACTGAAATTCTCGCCGAGCAGCATTACAACCGCATAAAGGATTGGTCTTGTGAGCTTGATTTGAATGCTGTTTTGCTTACAAGTGGTACAAAGAATACGGATAGAGAGAAGATCATTGGAGCCATAAAGAAAGGAAATACGCACATTGTCTGTGGGACTCATGCCTTGATACAGAAGGATGTAACTTTCAGAAAGCTTGGTTTGGTCGTTATCGATGAACAGCATCGCTTTGGGGTTGTACAGAGAGCGTTACTGAGACAGAAAGGTGTGAATCCTGACGTCTTGGTTATGACTGCCACTCCGATTCCGAGGACACTTGCCATGACCGTTTATGGCGATTTGGATATTTCGGTAATTGATGAATGCCCGCCCGGCAGAAAGGATATTCGGACCAAGGTTTTTTTTGAAGACGAGCGCAACAGTGTTTACGAAATTATGAGGGCGGAACTCGCTAAGGGAAACCGGGTCTTTGTTGTTTATCCATTAGTAGAAGAATCTGAAAATGTGGATCTTAAAGCTGCAACTGAAATGGCAGATTATCTGCAAAACGAAATATTCCATGAGCGTAAAATAGGGCTGATCCATGGCCGTATGAAAGGAAAAAAAAAGGATGAGACTATGGCAATGTTCTTAAACGGAGATATAGACATCCTTGTTTCCACAACGGTCATTGAAGTTGGCATTGACATACCGCATGCTTCCCTAATAGTGATAGAACATGCCGATAGATTTGGTCTGTCTCAATTGCATCAACTGAGGGGCAGGGTGGGGAGGAGCGACATCCCTTCATTCTGCATATTAATGTCACATCGTAGAAGTTCTGAAGACGCAACAAAAAGGCTGCGTATCATGGAGCAGACAAATGACGGTTTCAAAATTGCCGAAGAAGATTTGACCATAAGGGGGCCTGGCGAATTTATGGGAACTAGACAGTGGGGAGACCCTGACTTCCGTGTTGCCCATATCCTGAGAGATGCCCACATCCTACTTGAGGCAAGGGCAGATGCTTTCTCATTTGCAGAAAACATATCGAGTCTGGATGATGGCAAACATACGCTGCTGAAGAAAATCCTCTTGCACAGGTTAGGGGGGCGGTTTGAACTCGCCAAAACCGGTTAGGCAAAGACTTAATTTCTTTTGACAAGGGCACGTTAACTGTTATAGAAGTGGCACCATTCGTTTCCGAGTAATAGCAGCTCTTCTGTATGGCTTGGACGTACAAGAAATTTGGAACCTGATACAGGCATGACGTTATGAAGAAGATAACTATCGGATTAATCGGTTTTGGCACTATAGGCACGGGGGTCGTTAAGCTGCTTCAGGATAACAGTGAAGTAATCGAAAGTCGGTTAGGCGCAAGACTCTTCTTAAAGAAGATTGCAGACCTCGATATTACAACGCCCAGAGAGGTTAATGTTGAGAGGAGTTTGCTAACTACGGATGCGAAAGTAATCCTGGATGATCCCGAGATATCCATAGTCATAGAGCTGATAGGCGGATACGAACCTGCGCGTTCTTTTATGCTTGAGGCGATCCGGAAACGAAAGCACGTAGTAACCGCCAATAAGGCCCTCTTGGCCACTTACGGGAATGACATATTTCGAGCTGCTGAGGAGGAACAGGTTGACATCGGTTTCGAAGCTAGTGTGGGCGGAACAATCCCCATTATTAAGACCTTGAAGGAAAGCCTGGCAGCAAACCGTATAAAATCGATTTTCGGTATTATTAATGGCACGGCCAATTATATATTGAGCAAGATGACGGATGAAAAAAAATCCTTTCAAGTCGTGCTGAAGGAAGCCCAAAAGCTAGGATTCGCAGAGGCCGATCCGACATTTGATATCGAAGGTATTGACACGGCCCACAAGCTGGCCATTACGTTATCACTCGCATATGGCAAGAGAGTAGGGCTTGAAGACATTTACACGGAGGGTATATCGGGAATTAGCCATCAGGATATTGAATTTGCCAGAGAACTTGGATATCGGGTTAAACTTCTCGCCATTGCCATCCTCCGGGATGACTGCATCGAAGCAAGGATCCATCCGACCATGATCCCCCTTAGCCACCTTTTGGCAAACGTAAATGGAAATTACAATGCGTTCCATATTGTCGGTGATGCGGCGGATTCAGTTTTTCTCTATGGTCAAGGAGCAGGAATGATGCCCACAGCAAGCGCCGTAGTAGGTGACGTGATTGATATCTCACGTAATCTGCAGAAGGAGATATCAGGACGCGTACCGGCACGGTCACTTAGAGAAAGTGTAATCGATGGCATTAAGCTAATGCCATTTGAAGAGATCGTTACAAACTACTATTTTCGCTTTTCCGCGTTGGACCGCCCGGGTGTACTTTCGAGAATAGCGGGAATCCTCGGCGCAAATGATATAAGCATCGGCGCGGTTATCCAAAAAGGAAGACAGAAGGCAGGTCCTGTGCCTATCGTCATGACCACACATAAGTCAAAGGAAAAAGATGTTCAAAAAGCGATAGCACAAATAGACCAACTGGAGATCATTCACGGAAAGACGATATTGATAAGAATCGAGGACGAAAGGTTGTAATGGTTTTTTGATCGTAATGACTTTTTAATCTCATCGCATAAATCAATTTGAAGAGTACAGGCTGTAATGAAATACATTATCCTCCTCGGTGACGGTATGGCAGACCTCCCCCTAGAAGAATTGGGCGGTAAGACACCTTTGGAATATGCCCACACACCATATATGGACAGGATTGCGGAAGAAGGGACATTGGGCATGATCAATACCATTCCGGAAGGGTTTTCCCCCGGGAGCGATGTGGCTATTATGAGCGTCCTTGGTTATAACCCTGAGGAATGCTACACCGGTCGGGGGCCGTTGGAAGCGGCTAATATTGGTGTTCGACTCGGAGCTGACGATGTAGCGTTTCGCTGCAATCTGGTGACTCTTCGTGAAAATACAGAATGTATTATGGAAGACTTTACAGCGGGACACATAACGACAGAAGAAGCAAGGAGAATCATAAACGATATAAACAATTATTTGGGCAGTGGTGATTTTCAATTTTATCCTGGGGTGAGTTACAGACACCTTCTTGTTTGGAAGTATGGCAAAGCCGATCTTTCGACAACCCCTCCTCATGACATCACCGGCATTGCAATCAACGATTATCTGCCCCGGGGAAAGGGGATGGAAGCAATAAGAAGACTTATGGAGCGGTCGCAGATTTTCTTGCGCGATCATCCTGTGAACCAATTACGCATAGCAGAAGGCAAAAAGCCAGCAAATTCGATCTGGCTATGGGGGCAGGGGAGGGCGCCGAAATTTGCCAAACTGACAGACAAGTATGGCCTGCAAGGGGGCATGATATCAGCTGTCGACCTTTTGAATGGGATCGGTATTTACGCTGGACTCAAGGTCATACGCGTAGACGGTGCAACGGGTTATATAGATACGAACTATGACGGAAAGGCAAGTATGGCTCTTCAGAGCATAAGAGAGAGCGATTTCATCTTCGTCCATCTTGAGGCCCCCGACGAAATGGGTCATGAAGGAAATATTGCTGGAAAGATTCGGGCCATTGAAGATTTTGATGAGAAGATAGTAGGTGCCATACTGAATGGAATATATGGAATGTCTCCCTTCAGGCTGCTGGTCTTAAGTGACCACCCGACCCCCATCAGCCTGAGGACTCACTCATCAGACCCTTCTCCCTTTGGAGTACTGTCTTCCGATAAAAATGAGAATTTGAGAAAAGGGCTGGCATTTAGCGAGAAATCGGCCCTACGGGATGGTCTGATGATATCTCCAGGATATCTACTGATGGATCGTTTCATCAAGGATTGGAGGCCATATATTGAAGAGAAATCACGTTAAGATACGTGTCATTTATGCCGATACCGATGCTATGGGCATCGTCTATCACACCAACTATATAAAATGGTTCGAGATTGGCCGAACGGAACTTCTCAGAAGTGTGGGTATAGTCTATGCCGAGATGGAAGCACAGGGTTATAACCTGCCATTGACGGAGGCTTATTGTAATTATCTCTTTCCAGCCAGATATGACCAAATTGTCGTTGTCGAAACGGAAGTGGAGTATCTCAGGAGGGCGAGTATGAAATTTGTCTACTCAATCTGTGATGAAAACAGGACAAAAACCCTTGTCGAGGGCTACACAATCCATGCCTGCACAAATAAAATGGGCAAGATAGTGAGGATTCCATCCCTCATTCTGGAAAAAATAAACGAGCAAATGCAAATTAAATCTTCATAGGAAACTTTTTTATGGCAAGAAAGATCAGAAAAAAGGAGATTGAAAAACCTGATTCCTTCCAAACGGCATTGAACGAGATTGCGACGTACATATCAGCAAATAAGTCAAAGATGTATGTGGCATCCGGAATTGTAATCGCAATAGTCGTAATTGCTTTCGGCTGGTATTTTTACAGGATGAATTATGAAGATGAAGCTGAGAGGCTTTACGCAATAGCTAATATCGCAAACATGAGAACAGCCCAGCAGGGGGGCATGCCGAATCAAAACAATATAAAGATGTTTAACGACGTCATAAGCCAATATCCTGGATCAAAGGCAGCGATGATATCATATTATCAGACGGGGAATATATACTACAGCCTTGGAGATATGGACGCCTCGATAAAGGCATATACTGAGTTTCTCAAGGAAGCCCCAGCAGGGAACGACCTGAAAATCTTGGCGTACAATGGCGTCGGCTACTGTTATGAGAAGAAGGGAGACCTCCCGCATGCCCTAGAGTCATTCGAGAAAGCGGCAAATACAAAATCAACCGGCGGTTTCGCAGGTATGACCTACAGAAATATGGCAAGAATATACGAAGAGATGAATGACAAAGAAAAAGCCTTGGAGTATTATCAAAAAGCACTTGACGATACTACCGATCCTTCCATGGCAATTCTCTTGAAAAAGATAATTTCAACAATCAACTGAAGGTAAATATCGTTGAGACTTCAGATCATATTTTCTGCTTGAATCTGCAGAGGTAAATAAAGCTATGAAAGTATTGATGTCAGGAAATGAAAGTATTGCAAGGGGCGCATTTGAACATGGTGTTCGTTTCGCGACAGGATATCCGGGAACGCCGAGCACAGAAATTATGGAAACTTTTGCAAAGTACGATGGGGTTTATGCCGAATGGTCCCCCAACGAGAAAGTAGCCCTCGAGGTGGGCATAGGAGCAGCATTGGCGGGCGCAAAGGCGATGGTTGTCATGAAACACGTCGGAGTAAATGTAGCCGCAGACCCAATGTTCACTGTAAGCTATACAGGAACTAACGGAGCCCTTGTCATCGTTACAGCGGATGACCCGTCTTTGCACAGTTCGCAAAACGAACAGGATAATCGTAATTACGCAAAATTCGCAAAGATACCAATGATTGAGCCTGCAGATAGCCAGGAGGCGAAAGAGTATATTAAAATTGCATTCGATATCAGCGAAAGATTTGATACACCTGTTTTGTTCCGGACAACGACGCGTGTTTCACACTCGAAATCTGTAATAACTTTAGGGGACTTATCTACAGCCGAGGATCGTACTGCGATACAAGTCAATGCAGCCAAATATGTCATGGTGCCCGCCAATGCGCGCATCAGAAGGAAAGAGGTGGAAGAGAGGCTGCAGAGGCTACAAAAATTTGCCGAAACTTTTTCTGGAAACAGGATGGAAATGAAAGATCGCGAAATCGGCATTATTACGGCTGGTATGCCTTATAATTATGCGAAGGATGTTTTCCCCGATTTCTCCTATTTGAAACTGGGCATGGTTTATCCGTTGCCCCTCGGCCTGATCCGTAAATTTGCCTCGAAGGTTAAAACAATCTATGTGATTGAGGAACTCGATCCGTTTATCGAGGAACAGGTAAAGGCGATGGGTATTGATGTAATAGGCAAGAAAATCTTCCCCTATACAAATGAATTTGATCCCGGCGTGATCGAAACCGCCTTAAGAGGTAAGAACAGTGCGAAAGCTATCTTACCGACCGTGGTAATTCCGCCAAGACCGCCAAATCTTTGTCCCGGTTGTCCTCACAGAGGATTGTTTTATGTTCTCGGAAAGCTGAAAGTTTTCGTTACAGGTGATATAGGTTGTTACACCTTGTCCTTCATGAAGCCTTTAGAAGGCCTTCATTCATGTGTCTGTATGGGTGCGAGTGTCGGCATGGCGCATGGCATGAGCAAGGCATTAAGGGATAAAGGAAAGGGAAAGATCGTAGGCGTAATCGGGGACTCCACCTTCATCCATTCAGGCATTACTTCACTTTTGAATATCGCCTATAACAAGAGTGATGCCGTCATAATCATATGTGATAACAGAACGACAGCCATGACAGGAATGCAGGATCACCCGGCCACCGGATTCACGCTTCAGGGGGAAAAGACAAAAGAGCTTGACTTCGGAAAACTCTCCTCTGCACTTGGTATAGACCGCGTCCGCGTAATCGACCCCTGTGACATAAAAACAACGAGGAAAGTGTTGAAAGAGGAATTGGCAAAGCCCGGGGCATCCGTTGTTATATCGCAACGAGCTTGCGCGCTCTTCGTGCATGATATAAAGGAGTCCAGAAAAGTCTTCAAAATTGATACAGAAAAATGTGTGGGATGCAAGGCCTGCATTGGTCTAGGATGCCCGCCGATCTCCTGGATGAAGTTCGACGATATGCCAGCCGAAAAAGTCAAAAGGAATGCAAAAAGTCAACAAGGTGTCGCATTCATTGATAGTAAATTTTGCAATGGCTGTACACTATGTGCACAGGTGTGCAAGGCGGGTGCGGTGATTGAGGTGATATAATTATATGAAAGGCAATAGCGATGTTAAAAGTATCCTTCTCGTCGGCGTAGGTGGCCAAGGAATACTACGGGCAAGCGATATCTTGTGTCATGTAATGATGGAAGCAGACCTGGATGTCAAAAAAAGTGAGGTGCACGGCATGGCGCAAAGAGGTGGATCCGTGATAAGTCACGTTCGCTATGGCAAGAGGGTTTATTCACCTATCGCAAAGCCAGGAGATGTGGATATCCTCGTCTCGTTTGAAAAATTGGAAACATTACGCTATATTAATTACTTGACGCCTGAAGGCTATGTTATCATAAATGAAAGAGAAATTTACCCCCCATCTGTGAACCTCGGGGACGCCACTTATCCCCCCCACATTATTGAAATGATAAAGAGAACAGGAAACATTGTCAAGGTCGTCCATGCCCAACGCGTGGCGCTAATGGCGGGAGATATGAGAACAGAAAACACAGCCCTTTTGGGAGCTTTGTCATCCTATTTAAAGCGGCTTGATATTTCACTATGGGAGAAGGTTATCAAGGAATCCTTTCACAAGAAAGCCGTCGAGGTAAACCTCAAAGCCTTTCATATCGGGCGAGCAGCATAAAGCAATAAGGCCCCCAATTCTCATCGTCTCCTTAATGCGATCAAAAAAAACTCGAAGACTTTGCAGAACATCTGGAAAAGATGCGTTCCACAGCATTCCAAGAGGATTGTGAGACTTCTGAAAACTACATTACGTAAAGTATCACATTTTACCTGTAACTATCTTTAATACAAGCGTTATCATTATAAAACTTTTTTCCAATAAGGCTCTGTAGCTTTCTGATTTTGGAAATCCTTGGGACTTTCTTATTAAAACCAAGAATCTCACGGTTCGTGGCACATTTTTGATGATCGCGGTCGCAAGAACCTTGACAATCGGAAATAAATGCGTAAGTTAGTTTTTTTGCTAGTGAAATTTTCGTCTGTTTTTCAACACATTACACAAAAAGGCATAAAAATAGGTTATGGCTGAAGATTATTACAATATGCTAGGCCTCGACAAGAAGGCTACCACAGAAGACATAAAGAAGGCCTACAGAAAACTGGCCATGAAGTGGCATCCTGACAAAAACCCCAATAATAAGGCAGCTGAGGAAAAATTCAAAAAGATCAGTGAAGCCTATGCCGTTCTCAGTGATCCGAAGAAAAAAGAGGAATACGATACGTTCGGATCCACCGAGCAATTTAGACAGAGATATACGCAGGAGGATATATTCAGAGGTTTTGACCTCAATGATATACTACGTAGTTTCGGTTTCGGCGATGGGGGCAGCGGAGCAACAACTTTTAGAACCAATAGGCGAGGGGGCTTTACTTTTTCCCAAGACGGTTCGTTTTCAGATATCTTTGAAGGGGGACGGCAACGATTCCGAACACCGCAGAAGGGACAGGATTTCGAATATAACCTCACGATAACATTGGAAGATTCCATCTTTGGAGCAGAAAAGAAATTGGCTCTCCAAAAGGATCACGGTGTTGAGGAGATCAATTTCAAGATACCCGCGGGGATTAATTCAGGAAAGAAGTTGAGGTTAGCTGCCAAAGGCGGCCCCGGCATTGATGGCGGACCGCCTGGGGATCTATACATAAACATCAGCATTATGCCACATCCAATTTTTGCTCGCGATGGTAACGATATCTATATCGACAAAACGATTTCTTTCTCACAGGCCGTTCTCGGAACTACTATTGACATTTCTACCGTAGACGGCACGGTAAAGAGAATAAAAATCCCACCCGGAACCCAGAACGGTACAAAGATCAGAATGAAGGGTTTCGGAGTCCCGCGATTGAAAGGTACGGGCAAGGGAGACCAGTTCGTGAAGATCATAGTCGACATCCCGAGGAAACTGTCGGAGAGGCAGGCAGAGCTGATTAGAAAGTTGGCTGCGGAAGGTTTTTAAGGACGGTCTACGTCTTATAAGATATATTATGTAAACTTATAATGTCTTCAGACGGAAGGATTCCCTTCCGATGTGGCTAGGATATTTTCCGATGACACTTTAAACGCCATAATAGAATTAAGTCAACTCGACATCACCGATAACACCAAACTGATCGCCAATAATAATCAGCACGCCTAATACCCCGTCTATCTCAATTCCTTTTTCAAGGGCAGGCCGAATATCTGTTATCCCTTTCACAAGATTTCCGATGGCAGTAGCTGCTGCATCAGCCATAATTGATGATTTTGAAATCACAGATACGGCATCGGCTTTCCCGAAACTTAGTGAATGACCTATGGTACCGGAAGATGTGCAGATACCTACGGGCATCCGCGATGGTTTCAATAAGAGATTGAGCCTAAAGGTCAAGGGTGATGCACCGGCAAATATACCGACCCGTGCCTCTCTTTTAGTCTTTAGAAAAATATCGCCGCCATTTTCGACAATGACATTTTGTGAGATCTTGAGAAGATCATAAGCGACATATTCGGAAATCGCACCTGCGACAGATGCCATGGGACCTACGTTGGCGGCGAATGCGGCCTTAGTCATGTCTCTTATTATTGGAGGAGCGGCATCATCAGTTTTGACAGGCGACAATGCTGTTAGAAAACCGGGGTGCATTTTGGCGTAGGACTCAATGTGTGCGCGGTATGTATAAACGGATTGAAGGGCTTGCTGATAAAGGCGTTGATCGGAAGAAATGAATAGGTCCGTTTGCCGGACGCACACATGAAAAGATGTAAGGTCATCGCTGGAAACGCGGTTTCGGTAGATCCTGTCGCTATTACTCACGGTGAGATGAACCCTGTGTTCTTCAGCTATTCCGTTTCCATCGACCTATGAAGGAAACGGGTGGCGCCTGTACCGAGAATGCGGTCCGTTTCTGCCCTTAATTCCTCATTCAGTTCAAGCCGGAAATCTCTGCCGAGGTACACAATAACTTCGCTATCGCCATTGATGATGCGGAGAAATCCGTCGCAGCTGCCTTTGTGGTGAGTTAGTAATTCATGCAAGGAATCGATGTCTTTACTTGATGTTTTCAGGACATCAACGGAGAAGTCTGCAACATTATTACGCCGTTCGACGGCATCACGAAGGGAAATGATTTCCGAGGCAATGACCTTGACTCCCTCGTCACCGGCATCTATTGTTCCCTTTATTAAAACTGGCTCTTCAGAGTGAACAAGACCGAAGACCTTAGTGTATAGATCGGCAAAGGTTATAACCGTAACAGAACCTCTGAGATCCTCGATGGTTATGTAGGCCATGACCTCTTTTTTCTTTGTCGTTACCTCACGGATATTGTTCACAACGCCGCCAAAGGCAACCGTGTCACGATCCTTTTTGTCATTTATGCTCGAGGTGTCGACGTTGGCTACTGTCTGGATCTTGTCTGCAAATCTGATAAGAGGATGGCCTGTAATATAAAATCCGAGGGTTTCCTTCTCATGGGCAAGTAATTCCTTATGATCCCATTCAGCTAGAGATACGTCAGAAAGTGCACATTCTTGCATAATGTCGGGATGCGCGAATTTTTCACTTTCCATGTGGTCGAAGAAACTTGTCTGTCCGCTTGATCTCTCCTTTTGACGCCTCTGCGACGTATCGATGATTCCTTCGTAATATTTCATAAGCTGGCTTCTTCGATAGCCAAGGGAATCAAAAACCCCACATTTGATGAGACTTTCAATCATCCTCTTGTTAATTTTCCTGAGATCTACCCGGTCGCAGAAGTCATTGAACGTTGCAAACCTTCCCTCTTTTTCCCTCACTGATATAATTGATTCTATGGCTCCTGTCCCCACGTTCTTGACAGCAGCAAGGCCGAAGCGAATGTGTTCGCCGGCGACACTGAAATCGCTTTGAGACTCATTGATATCAGGGGGCAGAACATTTATGCCCATATCTTTGCAACTATTTATGTACTTTATGATCTTATCCCTGTTGTCCTTTTCGCTCGTGAGCAGCGCCGCCATAAATTCAACAGGATAATTAGCCTTCAAGTAAGCGGTTTGGTAGGATATCATGGCATAGGCGGTGCTGTGGGACTTGTTGAATCCGTATTCCGCAAATGTCTCCATCTGCTGCCAGATTTTCTTGGCCTTTTTTTCAGGTATATTTTTCTGCCTGGCGCCTTCGAGAAATTTAGGTTTTTCCTTCTCCATTTCTGAAGGTTTTTTCTTACTCATGACCTTGCGCAGTATATCGGCCTCAGCCATTGTGTAGCCGCCAACGGCGCTTGCTATCTGCATTACCTGTTCCTGGTATACGATGACTCCGTATGTTTCCTTCAATATCGCTTCCAATTGTTTTATTTCATAAACTATCTTAGTCTTACCCTGCTTGCGCGAGATAAATTCGGGGACCATATTCATAGGGCCCGGCCTGTACAGGGCAATAAGAGTCATAATTTCCTCAATGCAATCGGGTTTCATGTTGACGAGGATATCCTTCATGCCGGCACTTTCCAGTTGAAATACGCCGTCTGCATTACCCTTCATTAACAATTGAAACGTGTTATGGTTGTTGAGAGGAATCTTATCAATGTCTATTTCCTCCCCCCTACCCTCCTTGATAAACCTGAGTGTATTCTTGATGACAGTGAGTGTTTTCAGACCCAGAAAATCGAATTTAGTCAGCCCCACCGCCTGAAGATCCGTCATAGAAAATTGCGTAACGATTTCATCCCTCGGGCTTTTGCAAAGGGGTACGCGCTCAACAAGGGGCACATCGGAGATAACAACACCAGCTGCATGGGTTGATGAATGACGATTTAGACCTTCGAGAGCTCGTGACAGAGACAGGAGCCTTCTCACTTTTTCATTTCTTTTCTCCTCTTCCCGAAGCCGTGGTTCTGTTTGGATAGCCATATCGAGAGAAATGTTTAGGACATTGGGTATCAGCTTTGCGATACTGTCTACCTCGCCATAGGATATGTTCAACGCCCTTCCCACGTCTCTGATCACGGCCTTGGCCTGCATTTTGCCGAATGTAATGATCTGGGCAACTCTATCGCTCCCATATTTGTCCGTTACATACTTGATGATCTCATCGCGGCCATCTTGACAAAAGTCTATATCTATATCAGGCATGCTTATCCTGTCTGGATTTAGAAACCTCTCAAAGAAAAGGCCATACCGTATGGGGTCTATATTGGTAATACCAATTGCATAAGCAACGAGACTGCCGGCGGCCGAGCCTCTTCCGGGACCTACAGGTATGCTTCTTTGTTTTGCATAGTTCACAAAATCTGACACAATAAGGAAATATCCAGCAAATCCCATGGATTTTATTATCGCCAGTTCTTCACGCAGGCGTTTCAAATATTGCTCACGAACGCCGGTGTCCTCTTTACCTTGCATGATTACGGGCAGTAATTTTTCCAGTCCGTTGTTCGCCAGCCGCGCCAAATATTCATCAAGTGATTCAGACGTAGTGACTTCAAACTTGGGTAGCGAAACAGTGTCAAAATCAAAGGTCAAATTACATCTCTCTGCAATAGCTACGGTGTTATTGATGGATTCCGGAACGCCTTTAAAAAGGTGATTCATAGCCTCCGGTGAACGGAAGTAGAATTGGTCTGTCTTGAACCTCATCCGGTCGGCGTCTTCCATTGTCTTGCCTGTTTGTATACATAGGAGGACTTCATGCGCCTCGGCATCTTCTCGATCTATATAATGGCAGTCATTAGTCGCCACGAGCGGGATTGAAAGCTTTCGGCCCATTTCAATAAGACCATTATTCACGGTTTTTTGTTCAGGAAGGCCGTTCTGCATAAGTTCAAGATAGAAGTTCTCCTCGCCAAAAATTTTTCTATATTCTTGCGCGACTGTTGTTGCCCTTTCGACATTTTTTTTAAGCAGCAAGCTTGCTATCTCTCCATGGAGGCATGCACTGAGTCCGATAAGCCCTTTGCTACACGCTGACAAGAGCTCTTTATCTACGCGTGGACGATAATAAAATCCTTCCAAGTATGCTTGCGTAACGAGCCGCATAAGATTCTTGTAACCCTGTCTGTCTTTGGCAAGTACAACTAAATGGTATGCACCCTCCCCTGTCGCTTGTGAGTTCTTATCTAGGCGGCTCTTTGGGGCGACATATAACTCGCACCCGATAATCGCTTTAATGCCGTATTTCTGGGCATGCTGATAGAAGTCAATAGCGCCAAAAATATTCCCATGATCCGTCATAGCAACCGCCGGCATCTGGTATTCTTTTGCTTTCTTGAACAGGTCGTCGAGACGGATAGTTCCGTCAAGGAGACTATATTGCGTATGAACGTGCAGGTGCACGAAATTGTCGGCCGTCATTCAGCCTTTACCTCGCAACAAAGAAATAATGATAAAAAGTGGAATGACAAGTAAAAAACTCTGCAAAGAAGGCGCCGGGGAACTGGGAAATTAGACATATATTGTAGGTGCGTTACATCTAAAGACAACACGCAAATCATTTTATATGAGTTTTTTATTCAATCCAGCCAGTAATTAGGGGCTTCCTTCGTTATAATTACATCGTGCACATGGCTTTCCCGAAGCCCCGCAGATGTGATGCGGATAAACTTCGCCTTTTCTCTGAGATCCTTGATTGTCCTGCAACCTACATAGCCCATGCCAACCTTCAGGCCGCCCACAAGTTGACCTATGCTTGCAGACAGTGATCCTCTGAATGGTACCCTGCCCTCTATACCTTCCGGAACTGTTTTGAGGCTGCTTTCTATATCATCCTGATAATACCTATCCATGCTTCCCATTTTCATGGCTTCCAGAGAACCCATTCCCCTATACATTTTGTAACTTCTTCCCTGGAAAAGAATGGTCTCTCCGGGGCTCTCTTCCGTTCCCGCAAAGAGGCTGCCTATCATCACCGTGTAGGCGCCCGCTGCGAGAGCCTTTACAACATCACCAGAGTACTTGATGCCTCCGTCGGAAATGATGGGGACGCTGTATTTCTTTCCCACCTTGGCCGCATCTCTTATGGCACTCATCTGTGGGATGCCTACGCCTGCGATTACCCGTGTGGTGCATATTGAGCCAGGGCCCACTCCCACCTTGATTGCATCTACTCCCGCTCTAATCAGGGCTTCTGCTCCCTCAGCGGTGGCCACATTACCGGCAACCAATTCACAGGCCGGAAAGTTCATCTTCGTATCTCTTACAGCGTCCAGGACACCTGTAGTATGCCCATGCGAGGTATCTATGACAATCACGTCGACGCCAGCGGATAACAAAGAATGTACCCTCGCTTCCCTGTCGATGATACCGACAGCGGCACCAACTCGCAGCCTACCACGGGAATCTTTGCATGAATTGGGATATCTCCTTATCTTTTCTATATCCTTGATGGTAATCATTCCTTTTAAGTTATACGTATCATCCACGACCAGTAATTTTTCTATCCTGTGCTTATGAAGCAATTTCTTTGATTCTTCCAGGCTTATACTTGATGAAACTGTCACAAGATTATCTTTCGTCATCACCGCAGAGACCGGCTGATCAAGATCAGTCTCAAATCTAAGGTCCCTGTTTGTCAGGATTCCTACGAGCCTGTGATTCTTGACTACAGGAACTCCTGATATCCTGTACTTGTTCATGACTTCAAGAGCATCATGAACTTTCTGCTCAGGTTCGATTGTAATCGGGTCCACAATCATGCCGCTCTCTGATTTTTTTACCTTGTCAACTTCAATTACCTGCTTTTCGATGCTCATATTGCGGTGAATGATCCCTATGCCGCCTTCCTGGGCAAGACATATGGCAGTCCGCGACTCTGTGACCGTATCCATAGCAGCGCTGACGATGGGAATATTTAGAGAAATATTATTGGTTAGGAGCGTCGACGTATCTGCATCTTTGGGGAGAATGCTCGACTCGCAGGGAATAAGAAGAAGATCGTCAAATGTCAATGTCTCTTTTACATGATCATCCAGCATGGTGCCTCTCCATTCGCGATATGCCTATATCACGACACAACAGTTATGAGAAAATGTTTGCCGTTAAGCCAAATAAAGTACTCATCTTCGTTATCACCACATTCTATGAAGTTTGCTAGTTGATAATAACTTGCCCTTGAGAAACGCGCAACAAAAGTGTTTTCCTTAACTGAACAATAAAGAACATTGCCCTTGCCCGCCCATAGAGAATCCGGATTGAGCTTCTCAATGCTGTAATCCGACAAAAGGAGGTTGATGAAATCTTCATTGTCTGTTCGACCAGTGCATCTATATACCGCTCTTACAACAAAGGGAGCGTCCTCTACTTCAAGATAACAGCAGTCGCCATCAAGCTCAATTAAATATCTGCCGGCTTCATCCCTCTTTAGATTCTGGTAGAAGTATCTTACGATTTCATCCCTGAAGATTTCATTACCGTTGTAATACCAGACACCGTCTTTATCTATTCTTATGCCGGAGGGTGTGATATCGTTTTCCATTCTTGCTTGGCTCTTTTTTCAGAACGTTTTTCTGCTATCGAGAAGCATCGTCACAGGGCCATCGTTTACCGAATCAATCTTCATCATGGCTTGAAATTCACCAGTGCCAATATGGTCTATTTTCCCGGCAGCCATGCTGACGAAATAGTCATAGAGTTTCTTTGCCTCCTCCGGTTCCTCAGCAGAGGTAAAGGATGGCCTCCTCCCTTTTCTGCAATCGGCCAGCAGCGTAAACTGAGACACGATAAGCATGTCTCCTGAAGTCTCCAGAAGGGACAGATTCATTTTTTCCTGTGGATCTTCAAATATCCTCAAATGGATTATTTTTTCAAGGAGAAAATCCGCATCTCGATTATTATCTCCCTTTTCTATGCCCAGAAAAACAAGGACCCCCTTCCCTATGCTCGATATTACCTGGCCATCAGCAATGGCTCTCGCCCTATCTACTCTCTGGACAATGCATCTCATTTTTTTATGTCTCTGCTGGTCGTGGATGTTAGCAATATTCAATTGTTGCTTCAAGTCTTTTCTCGACATTTTAGACAATA
>DASRZZ010000044.1:0-7486 GCA_035685925.1 Syntrophales bacterium
AGTCGTCTGGGGCACAATCAAGGATCACGATGGATATATCGATGTTCGAAGCGAGGAAGGGCATGGCACCTCATTCAGTCTCTATTTTCCGGTAACCAGAGCCGGCGCGTCTGAGGGCCGAGTCTCAATATCCATTTCTGAATACATGGGCAAAGGTGAATCAATACTGGTTGTGGATGATGTGGACGGCCAACGGGAACTCGCCGCACATATGCTCGAAAAATTGAATTACAGGGTAGCTACCGTTGCCGGCGGTGAAGAAGCGGTCGAGTATTTGAAGAACAACAGGGCCGATCTTATCGTTTTAGACATGATCATGGACCCGGGCATAGACGGCCTCGATACTTACGAGCGGATTATCAAGGTTAATCCCGGGCAGAAAGCGATTATTGTGAGCGGATATTCGGAAACGGAACGTGTCAGGAGAGCGCAAGGTTTAGGCGCCGGCTCCTATGTGAAGAAGCCCTACATAATGGAGAGGATGGGACTTGCGGTAAGGAGAGAACTTGATGGGAAACAATAACCTGCTCAATTTCCTGAAGGCTCAAAAAGGGAAGTAGCCCTTCCGCAATCCGTCAACAAATGCAACCGCCATCGCAATAAAATAAGCGAGCCAGTAGATCGGATGCGATCTGCCCATCCACTCGGGAAGAAAAGCCAGAAAGAGCGCTACAACACAATAGATAATCAGGTGAATCCATTTTTCGCGCGTTGACCACTGACGATTCTTGGTATCAACACCTCTTGCCGGCTGGAGCCACTTCAGCAGCGACATTTGATATCCTCCGCGATTAAGGCAAGTGAAGATCGGGCCTTTACTGCGTTTCACTTTACCATAGGTCTATCGTTTTTCAATGGGAATATACTTGAGCGGTTCGGGCCCTGCCCACAGGCTTTCCGGCCTGTAAATACGATTGTCGCTTCGCTGCTCGAGAATGTGCGCAAGCCACCCGGCGACCCTTCCCAGGGCAAAGATCGGTGTGAAGAGAACAGCCGGAATGCCAAGCAGGCGGTACACCGCGCCGGAATAGAAATCTACATTGGGATAGATCGGTTTCCCCGTCGTTTCCATCTTACTGCGGAATACCCTTTCGACCTCCTGTAGAATTTCATAGTACCGAAAATCTTTTTTCCTATCGGAAAGCTGTTCCAGAAATCTCTGTATGATGATTGCCCGTGGATCCTTGGCCTTATATTCCCGGTGACCCATGCCCATCACCTTCCTCTTTTGAGCGAGGGCACCGTCTATCCACGCGGCCACATTGCCCTTGTCCCCGATTTCTTCAACCATCTCAATAACGCGCTGGTTCGCCCCGCCGTGAAGAGAACCATACAGCGCCCCGATTGCACTCGAAATGCTGCAGTAGCAGGTCGATAAGGTCGAGGCGACCACGCGTGCGGCGAATGTAGATGCATTGAAATCATGCTCTGCGTGCAGGAGGAAGCACTTGTCCATTATTTCACCTTCAATCGGGTCAGGCTCTTCTCCGCGAAGCATGTACAAGAAATTGGCCCCGTGCGAAAGATCCATCCGGGGCGGCACGTACTCCTTCTTTTCACGGTAACGTTGGTAGGCGGCAACCACGCTCGCGAGCTGCGAGACCTGATAGAGTGTATTGCGGCAATTACACGTCGCGGAATGCTCGATGCAATGCTTAACGTAGCCGCTCAGGTAGGAGACAGCCGACTGAAGTAATTCCATAGGATGGGCAGACGAAGGGAAAGCACTTATCATGTCAAGGACCGGCTGGACTAGGGGGCGGCTCTCCCGCATGCGCCGGGAGAAATCACGGTACTCCGCCATCGTTGGCAACCGCTCATAGAGGAGCAGATAGCATACCTCTTCGAAATTGGAATAGGCGGCAAGGTCTTCTATCGAGTAACCCCGGTAGTAAAGCCTGCCGTCGGTTCCATCGATCCTGCAGATGCGCGTTTCATCCGCTACCACCCCTTCAAGTCCCTTGGAATATGGCTTGTTCCCCATGATGATCCCCTTTTATCTTTGCAATTGCACGAATCGTTTCTTGTGCATTCCGAATCACGTAAATAGATGTACCATACTTTTGACCGGAGTCACGCCGTTTTTTATTAGGTAGCGTGAGATTGTCTGCAGGACAGGGGAACATGGAGTTCTAGTCTATTCGGGGAGGCGGGATTTCATCCTTGTGAGCTCACGCTGATAATCGTTCACGATGTGGTCTTCGAGACCGGCTTTTCTAAAGACTTTCAAGATCTCTTCGTAGAACCAGAGCTTCTTGTCGCTGGGGGCATTGAACTTGTCCCAGAGCGATTCACCCTGCTCGTCATAGGCATCGATCATTGTCTGGAGGTTGTGAATCTTGTCCGCTGCGCAGACCATCAGGGCGCTCCTGCCATGATGTTCCAGGTTCTTCAGATACTTTCTCTTGCGCTCTTCCCAGGTAGCCTTATCGTCACTCTCGATATTGGGATCTTTATCTTCGCTGAGGTCCCGGACAATGTCTGCCACGGTTGCACCGAAATCATTCTTTAGGTCCTCATAGTAATATCCGGGCACATGTTCTAGGACATCATGAAGCAATCCGGCAATGATGATATCCTCGTCCGCAGTATAACCTCTCAGAAGCCAGGCGACGGAAAACGGATGACTGATGTAGGGCAGGTCGCCTTCACCCTTTCTCACCTGCCCGAGATGAAGTCTGCTGGCCGTGTTTATGGCTTTCCGCAGTCTTTCTGTGAGTTGCGGATGGTTGGGATGAGTCATTTGATTGATCTTGTGCCCCCGGTGCGAGTCGGACGTGCGGCACGCTGATTAAGGAAGCAAAGTTGTAAGTGAATGAATTCCCATTAAAATTAAATTGTTAGATATTGACTTATAATGGCCGCGCTGGATAATGTCACATTTATACTAGCATTTTTGTACTATTATTTCGATATTGCATTTTTCTCAGTTTAGCTTATTCTTATTTGAAATCTTTCCTAGGCTTAAATGCTGAAGTTATCTATACTCTGCCTCTCCCTCTTATTGTAAACAAACTGCGCGTAAGATTGGCTCCTGTCCACATAATCGTGAACTACGGGGAAAAGCACTCTGACTTCTCGTAAGATGCAAAGACAAACAGATAGAATACAGGGAGTGGCGTCCCTGGTTCCAATAAACTAACAATGCAAATCGGTTATTAGCAGGACAAAAGGAGGGATGTTTATGCAGAACAAATTCCGTGGTGTTTTTATTGTGGCCCTTGCCTTGATCTGGTCGTTATTTTCCGGCTGCGCATATCTAGCTGCTCCTAATGTCCCTTTTCACCAAGACCAAGTCCAGGAGACGTTTTCTTTCGAAACAATAATTGATAAGTGCATCAATGAAACCGATGTTTCTTTCACGTTGGCAGATGAGTCCGATCTAAGTGTAAAGCGATTCGATTCAAAATACGAACCTGATGAAAAAGACAAAGCTGACGCAATGGCAGCCCAGCCATTTTTAAGATTTGTCTGGTTATCAGATGTTCATATACCACAGCGTGAGATAAGACTATATACTAAGGAAGTTAGCAATGTTCTGGCCGAATTTGTTTCAGCGACCGAGTATAATAAGGCCCAAGAAGATTTCCACTGGGCCGTTTATCTATCTCAGATTGAAGCTATTAATGCATTGAATCGAGAAATGCCTATAGATTTTATGATTCATACCGGTGATGCCGTACTAAGAGGTAGTCTTGAAGAACTCTATCAATTTATATACATCAGCAATAAATTGGATGTCCCTTGGTTAAATGTAGTTGGCAACCACGACATATCACTTTTTGGAAACTATAGAGAAAGGCTTGGATATGGCCGTGACCCCAATGTGATCTTTTATCCTATGGGTGACCTGGGCAGCTTCATTTGGATGCATCGATCTTTCTGTTCTGAGGGGAAGCCGCAGATTGCATCTCCTCAAAGAAATCGAGAATACTGTCTTTCAGGTTATGGACGCCACTTACTGCCAGTGCCTGCAAATTGCGAACATGGTCCTTCCATGGGAAACCCAACTCTCGTCCCAACCTTCCATCACGGTTTTGACCTTAATCTAGACATTACCTGCGACAAAGAGCCGTCAACGATTCTTCCTAAGAACCTTCCTTATGACGATGCACTTGGTGATTACGCCACTGATCTGTGCGGAATTTCCATTCCTGTTCGGCTGATCGCGCTCAATTCAGTAAAAAAAGATGCTTTCGGAGCAAGCTCTCAGATAACTGTTGACCAAGTTGAATGGCTAAAGAGCAAATTGCTCAAGAAAAGTGGAGATATAAACCTAGTATTTCAGCATCACCCGGTCAAAGAAAATAATCAAGTGAAAGGTCTGCTTGCTGATTCTGGCAATGCAACTGTCTTGGCATTTACGGGCCATATTCACCCTGAGTCGAAGTATGATATTACGTGGAGCCCTGGGAAAAAGGGTAGCGGGTTCTATGAATTGAATACTGGAGCCGTTCTCGAATATCCACAGATCGCCCGCCTTATTGAATTGCGTCAAGATTCCAGAGGACGAGTGTGGTTGATTACGCGTGCGCTGTGGAGCAGCCTAATGAAGGTGCACCCGCAGGACATGCCAAATGACGAAATGGAGAGAAAAGAATTCATAGATAAATGTAGCCCGTCAAAACCTGATAAGCTTGATACGCCTGAGGAGCGGAAAGAGTGGGAGGCTAAGCAGAAGCAGCGTGAGGCCATGCAGAATTATCTACCTGATGCAGTGCGTTGTGGACAATTTGGTGCATATGATGATTATTTGGCAAATAAACGTAGAGGAGGAAATTGGTGGTTTACGTTGTTTTCACGGCAAACGGGATTCAAAGAGATCTGGCGGAACGCCAACAGGATCGTTGATATTACACCATATTCGGACAAGTGAATGCGGGGGAATAAAAATATTCTAACTGGCCAAACCTGTCCGAACTTTTTCGCTTGAATAAGATAATAAGGCAGATAGAAACAGCATCTCATAATAAGAGACAGGAGGTGAAAAGACAAGAATGGCGAAGTCAAAGGCACACGCTAGAAGAAAATCACCACAATGTGGTAGTTCTGCACCTGCTGCCGGATCAACGGCCAAGGTTGTTGACGTGACCAAACTCCATACAATTCGTGCGGGAGAGACTATCACTGCGAACGTGGAGGGGCACGCGGCTCGTGCAGATTCGCAAGAATTCAAGAATTCCCGAACCACCCTCCATAAGATTCTCAAGGAAACGGGGACTTTCTACTACGGTTCCGAACCAGTCCAGGCGCACCACGGAGCCTCTCTCTGGGTACACGACGGCAAGACATGGCGAATGTACCAGAACCTGGCCGGCATCGAGTGGTCGGGTCAGTTCTGCGCTGACGCAAAGAAGGTCGACATCCTCCGTCAAAACGCTAAGGCACTCGTGGACAGGTTTCCGGACACCATTCCTAATCTGAAACGGCTTGGTTACAACGACGCGGAGAAGATACTTGGCACTCCCATTACTAACGCCGAGGGCATCTCCTTGTTCGTTGACTCGCTTTTCAATGCATGTGTGCCGTTGCCGCAGCCCGTGCATACAGGGGCGATCTCAGCGAATAACACGCGTGCAGCGGGCAAACACACCTATCCCACGCCCAACGACGACACTGTGTTTTTCTGTAGGGATGACTTCAATCCATTTGTATATGACCCGAAGACAAAGACAACATACCACGTTGCGCCCATGGCCAATCAGGGACCCGATGCGAAAAGGGTGCGCGTCATTAATGTCAGCGCGCCTACTGCCGACAATCCTGTGCTGAAGAAACGCCAATCAGCACATAAAACCGGGAAGGCGCTCGTCTTGGATGAAAACGATCCGATTTCGAAGAAAGCGTTTGCGGGGGGGGCAGGTCAAAAGCGGATAAAATGTGCCAATAGCGCAGTATAGCAGCATTCGAATCTTATTGTTGCAAGAAAGGCAGCAGAAACAGATTATTTCAACGCTGCTTGTGTCGTGACGATGATGAATAGTACATTTTTTATTGGTCTTCCCCCGATTTTAGTGGGCATACTGAAGAGTTGCATGATCAGTTAAGCTGAAAAGAATTCTTTTATTAAGATGACCACTTTGAATTTTTGCTTGATTTATGTGAACTGTGGCCGGAGGGACATTTAATAATGGCAACCACCACGCGGGTAAATTACTACATACGTGAGGTCGTTATATTTTTGTTAATTAGCATTATTCTTGGATGTTGCCCTCGACAGATGATCAAATATGATGAACACAATCCACCCGGGATTTTCCTGCCGCTTGCCGGGCAAAATGCTATTGACGGTCGTGTTATGTTCCGGAAGATTCTTTGTTCCGTAACTGAAGAGAGAAAAGGATGGTATATCGACGAGCGGCCATGTGCAGAAGTGCTTCACAATCTTGATGAACCAAAGTCTGCAGCTTCAAAACCTTTAATCCCGGCTGTTGATAGTAAGATGATTAAGGTTGTACTCGTTACCGGAATTTTTGGTGAATGTATAGCTGATTACCTGCTGCCATTCAGCGACGGACGGTATTTTGATGGTTATCATGCCGAAATTTCTGGCTATGACTATATGAAGAGATTGGGCTACGAAGTGGAAGTTATAGTAACAAGGGGGCGTGCTTCGTCCGAGGCAAACGGTATGCTGATTCGAAAAAGACTTCAGGAGATCAGCAATGCGACCACCAGAAACATCATCGTAGTCTCTTATTCAAAGGGTACAACTGATGTTTTACACGCCATGACTCTGTTTAGGGATGATGTCCCTCAAAATATCCGTGCCCTGGTCTCAGTGGCGGGTGTTGTTGCAGGAACGCCAATAGCGGATGAATATACCGAACTTTATGAATCGCTTTTAAAAGAGGTCCCATGGAGTGCTTGCCCACCAACGGATGGTGGCGCGGTAAGAAGCCTGAGCCGCAATGAACAATTTAGCTGGATCAGCCAGCATCA
This sequence comes from Syntrophales bacterium, assembly GCA_035685925.1. Classification (GTDB taxonomy): domain Bacteria; phylum Desulfobacterota; class Syntrophia; order Syntrophales; family UBA2185; genus Fen-1135. The sequence continues at coordinate 6,943 of DASRZZ010000044.1, forward strand.
ACATCAATTGCCGAAATCGCTCAAGTATTACTCCTTAGCCGCATTTGTGCCATTAGAGCGGATTAATGATGTTCTTAAGCCATTTAATAAATTGCTATCGATAGTCGATCCTCGTAATGATGGGCAGGTTCTGATACAAGACGCCATCATTCCTGGCAGCACGATTCTTGGTTACGTCAATGCTGACCATTGGGCCATAGCTTACGGTTTCAGACGCTCGGATAATCCAGCATGGAGGCTCGCAGTCAATCACAATTCATTTCCGCGAGAGGTATTGATTGAAAGTGTCGTCCGATATGTTGCCGGGGACATCTGAGGATAACTTAAAGAAATGGCGATGATTTATCAGCAGGTTGGTTACCCGCTGCTGCGACGAAATCTTAGTGGGAAGAGAATTGCTGTTATACTAACATATTCACTCCCACATCACAGTTCGCCTCTTATGAACTGTGTGAAGATCGGAGGCAGATTGTGACCGATCCAAGCAGCTATAATAAGTTCAGTGTTGAAAGGTTCCTCGGCTTTCACAAAAAAGTCTGTAACT
>DASRZZ010000045.1:0-6357 GCA_035685925.1 Syntrophales bacterium
GTAGGTCTTTGCAATAAAGGAAGAAGAGCAGGAGTTTTGATTTCGGGGAGGCTCAATATCTGCTATATATCTTCCATTTTTAGACCACCCAAAATGTTTCGATACGATTCTCATCTATTGAACCGGGATACCTGATTTCTATCAGTAACCCTCAACGCTAGGTAATGGCACAGGCTGAGGACTTGTCGGTGTTAACATTTAGTAGCACAATTCGGATTTGATATGATCGGGCTTGTCCATTTCGGGATGAAAGGTGTTACATAAAGAGATTTGAACTGACTTCCTGCTTTCAATAACAGATGACCTATCTGTAAAGCTGATGTTGGTACGGTAATCCGTCCTAACTGGCCACTGACTGGGAAAAATAAGACGTAAGTTATTGAAATCATGGTGGAGGCGGCGGGAATCGAACCCGCGTCCGAAAATACTCCGCTGCAGCTTCTACATACATGTCCTCTGTTTTAATCTCGCTCTCGACAACTCCCGGAGGCAGGATTTATCAAGAACCATCCCTTTTGGTTTTCGCCCCTTCCACATCGGGAATGTGAAATCAGCTATCCTGCCTTTATGACGCCCTAATCTGATCCGGCAGGCGGAATCAGTAGGACGTAGCCGTCTATGCGGCTAAAGCGTAATCGTAATTGGTTGCGCTTAAATGTTTCCTACCTGTTTAACGAGGCCCGGTAGGAACCTCGGTATGCCACTACAGCTTCCATATCCCCGTCGAAACCTTTGCGCCCCCATGATGGAGTGGATATAGAACTATTCGTAATATAGGTCTGGATGTGCTTATAGTCAAGGGAATTCGAGGGGCTATTGAAAAGTCATTGTGAGGAGGTATTCAACCGACGTGATTTCAGAGTATGTGGGAAATATATAATCCATTTAGCCCTGCTAACTGGCAGACCTGAAGGTCATTAGTAACTTAACTTAATCCTTCCGGCGAAGGCCGCGCTCGATCTCCCTTCGGTCGTCCTTGACTCTCATGGTCTCCCGTTTGTCATAAAGTTTCTTGCCCCGACCAACCCCGATTTCCAGCTTTACCTTTCCTTTCTTAAAGTACAACTTTAAAGGAATGAGGGCGAGGCCTCTTTCCCTGGATTTCCCGTAAAGCCTCTTGATCTCTCCCTTGTGGAGGAGAAGTTTTCGTACCCTCAAGGGATCATGATTCTGCCTGTTGCCGAAGGTGTAAGGACTGATGTGCATTTCATGCACGAAGATTTCACCATCCTTTACCAAGGCATAGCTGTCCTTGAGATTCGCCTTTCCTTCCCGGAGCGCCTTCACCTCCGTACCCAAAAGAGCTATTCCCGCCTCATAGGTGTCTTCTATGAAATAGTTCAAACGCGCCGTCTTATTCTGGGCGATTATCTTTTCTCCTGCCGGTTTCTTTTTCGCCATGAGTTACTTCATGTCCTTCATGTCCTGCGGTAGATAATCTGTTTTGATGTGCCTCAATGCCTTGTAGATGTTATCCCGGATGTCCTTGTTATCACGCTCCAGCTTTTTCAAGAGCTTCCTGATGTATATCCGCCGCGAAATTTTGCTCGTAGGGCATTTATTCTTGGCTGCCGGCAGACGCTGTTCCTTCGCATATTTTTTTATCAGATCCTCCCTGATATAAGCGAGAGGACGGATGATATGAAGCTTCCCATGAAATATCGTCTGCTTCGGCATCATGGTACTGACCTCCCTACCAAAGAAGAGATTGATGAGAAGCGTATCGATGATATCATCCCTGTGGTGGGCAAAGGCAATCTTGTTGCAGCCACGCTCCTCCGCTATTTGAAATATCCTTTTTCTCCGTAACCGCGAACAGAGGAAGCACGGATTTTTCTTGTTGTAATCGCTGTGGGAAACGGGCCCGATGTCGGTCTTTTCCATGCAGTGATCGTAGCCGTTTTCTCTCAAGTACCTCTCAAGGATTGCATAGTCACTATACGTCGGATCAAACCCATGGTCAATATTTACGGTGACTATGGAAAACTGCGGCACATACACCATAGGGGCATTGAGAAGATCAAGGAGGGCAAGGCTGTCTGTACCGCCGGACACGCCGACGAGCACCCTATCGCCCTCTTCTATCATGTTATAATCCATAATGGCTTTTTCCAGCCATTTTTTCAGATGGTGAAAAAGCTTTGTCTTTTTTTCTCCTGGCACAACCGAAACATCTCCTTATCCGATTGTCTCTGATGTACACAAGTTTCCGCATTTTATCAAGGTCGTTCACATTTCCGACATTGGCCTTGAATTTTTATCCGGAGTGATGTATGAGAAAAAGCGTACTGACATAAACGAGAGGAGGCCATATGACCGAGATCATCAATGTATACGCAAGGGAAATTCTGGATTCAAGAGGGAACCCAACAGTTGAGGCCGAAGTAACCCTTTTTTCGGGCATTACCGGCCGTGCCGCCGTGCCCTCAGGCGCTTCCACAGGAGAGCACGAAATGGTCGAACTCCGCGACGGCGACAAGAAAAGGTTCCTGGGTAAAGGTGTGGTAAAGGCTGTCAGCAATGTTGTCAACAAGATCGGTCCGGAGATCATCGGCATGGACAGCCTTAATCAGAGGGAGGTCGATTACGCCATGATCTCTCTGGACGGTACATCAAATAAAGGCGCCCTCGGGGCCAATGCGATTCTAAGCGTATCAATGGCCTGCGCGAAGGCTGCTGCGGAGGCCATGGAACTGCCTCTTTACAAATACATCGGCGGTGTGATCGCCAAGGATATCCCCGTCCCCATGATGAATATCATTAACGGAGGCCAGCACGCGGACAACAATGTTGATATTCAAGAATTCATGATCATGCCGATCGGGGCAAAGACCTTCAAGGAAGGATTGCGCATGTCCGCAGAGGTCTTCCACAACCTCAGGTCCGTCCTCAAGGGTAAAGGCTATAACACCTCCGTTGGCGATGAAGGAGGATTTGCGCCAAATCTCAAGTCCAATGAGGAAGCCTTCATGGTGATCATGGAGGCCATAGAGAAGGCAGGATACAAGCCGGGAAAGGATATATGTATTGCCATTGATCCAGCGGCAAGCGCGTTTTTCGAAAATGGAAAATATGTAATGGCGGCGGAAAAGAAACCTTCAAAGACTGCTGCGGAAATGGTCAAGTTCTATCAGGACATGGTAAAAAAATATCCCATCGTATCCATTGAAGACGGCCTAGCTGAAGACGACTGGGAAGGATGGAAGCTCCTAACCGATGCCCTGGGAAGCAAGGTACAGATAGTGGGAGATGACATCTTCGTGACGAACAAGAAGAGGCTGGAAAAAGGTATCGCCATGGGCGTCGCCAATTCCATTTTGATTAAGCTCAACCAGATCGGAACGCTGACGGAAACCATGGAGACTATTCAGAGGGCTAAAGAGGCAGGTTATACGACTGTCATCTCACACAGGTCCGGCGAAACGGAAGACAGCTATATGGCTGATGTGGCCGTGGCAGCGAACTGCGGGCAGATTAAAAGCGGATCTTTATCAAGGAGCGAGCGGCTGGCAAAATACAACCAGCTCCTGAGGATAGAAGAGCAGCTCGGTGATCATGCCGTCTATCCCGGAAGAGCAGCGCTCTACAGCATAAAAAAGAAATAGAAGCCGTCTCAGACAGGAATCACCGCGGAAGATCAATAAAAATTAAAGCCGTTGTCTTCAACCTCCTCGGTTCTGACAACGGCTTTTTTTATCATTCAAGGGTTATGGTGCAACTGCCTGTTTTACTTATTTATGAGGGCCGCATGGGCAGCCGCCAGTCTCGCAATAGGCACGCGGAATGGCGAACAGGAAACGTAGTCCATTCCCACGCGGTGGCAAAGGTCAATAGACTTTGGATCGCCACCGTGCTCACCGCAGATACCCACCTTCAGCTTGGGACGCGTAGATCGGCCTTTCCTGGTGCCCATCTCGACCAGTTGGCCGACTCCCCTCTCATCGAGGCTCTGGAACGGATCTTCAGGCAGGATTCTCTGTTCAAGATATATAGGCAGGAATCCGCCGATGTCGTCACGCGAAAACCCGAAAGTAGTCTGTGTAAGGTCGTTTGTGCCGAATGAAAAAAATTCGGCGGTCTTGGCAATGTCATCTGCCGTCAGTGCCGCCCTCGGCACCTCGATCATCGTCCCAACCAGATATTCGAAGGTCACGCCTTTTTCCTTCATCACCTCCGCCGCCATGCTGCGGATGATAGCTTCCTGGTGATTGTATTCAGAATCCGTTCCCACCAATGGAACCATTACTTCCGGATAAACTTTTAAGCCCTTTATGGTCAATTCCGCGGCTGCCTCAAAAATTGCACGGGCCTGCATTTCCGTGATCTCCGGATAGGCGATGCCCAGCCGGCATCCGCGATGACCAAGCATCGGGTTTAGTTCGTGCAGAGATTCGACGCGCGCTTTAAGTTTCTTTACGGGAATGCCGAGGTCTTTCGACAGCTCCTTTATCTGCTGACTGTCGAGGTTCACAAACTCATGCAATGGGGGGTCGAGGAGACGAATCGTCACAGGGAGACCCTGCATGGCTTCAAGGAGGCCCATAAAATCCTGCCGCTGAAATGGCAGCAGTTTCATAACCGCCTTGCGGCGATCCGCTTCCTTCTCCGCAATGATCATCTCACGCATAGGCATGATGCGCTCCGGGCCGAAGAACATATGCTCCGTACGGGTAAGCCCGATGCCTTCAGCGCCGAAGGCACGCGCCTGAGCGGCATCCTGGGGACGGTCGGCATTGGTACGTACACCGAGCCTGCGGAATTTGTCAGCCCATCCCATGAGCTCTGTATATTCCTTATTAGCTGCGAGGTCGGGCCTTACGGACGCAATTTTTCCCTCGTAAACCCGGCCTATCGAACCGTTAAGAGAAATCCAGTCACCTTCCTTTATTGTCCTGCCGCTCACCGTCATCTCCTTCTTGTTCATATCGATGTCCAGGGCTGAACAGCCAACGATGCAGCATTTGCCCCAACCACGGGCAACGAGTGCAGCATGGCTCGTCATACCGCCTTTTGCCGTCAATATGGCCTCGGCGACGTGCATGCCCTGCACATCCTCGGGAGAGGTCTCGTGACGTACGAGAATGATTTTCTTGCCTTCCTTTGTCCACTTAGCCGCATCATCGGCAGTGAAAACAACCTGGCCTGTGGCACCACCGGGACCTGCGGGCAAGCCCCTAGCAAGTACACGGGCTTTTTGCTCCTCCGCCGGATCAAGCATATCGTGCAGTAGTTCATCCAACTGCGCCGGTCTAACCCTGAGGACCGCCGTGGCCTGATCGATGAGACCTTCCCGCACCATTTCCACAGCCGCTTTCACAGCTGCGGGTCCATTGCGCTTGCCGGTGCGTGTCTGGAGCATCCACAACCGGCTATCCTGAATGGTAAACTCAATATCCTGCATGTCTTTGTAATGTTTTTCCAGCCTGTCTCGTATATCTGCCAGTTCTCTGTACAACGCCGGCATGGCTTCTTCGAGGCTCTTGATGTGTTTCGTATCATCCGTCTTGTTCTTTATGTTGAGAGGATTCGGCGTGCGGAGGCCGGCCACGACATCTTCACCCTGTGCATTCACAAGCCATTCGCCATAAAATATATTTTCTCCTGTCGCAGGGTTTCTTGTGAAGGCCACACCGGTTGCACTATTGTCACCCATATTTCCAAAGACCATGGATTGTACGGTTACGGCAGTGCCCCATTCATCCGGGATGCCCTCAATGCGCCGGTAAGAAACGGCACGCCTCCCATTCCAGCTTTGGAAGACGGCGCCTATGCCGCCCCAGAGCTGCTCGTAAGGATCATCGGGAAATTCTTTCCCCAGGATCTTCTTGACTATCTTCTTGAATGTCTTGGTGAGTTTTTTCAGGTCCGCCGCAGTAAGATCAGTGTCCTGAGTGACGTTCAGCTTCTTTTTCGTTTTATCCATCGCATGCTCGAGCCGTACGCGAATGCCCTTGCCTTCTTCCGGCTCGATTCCGGCTGCCTTTTCCATGACGACATCCGAATACATCATTATCAGGCGTCGATATGCATCATAGGCGAAACGCTCGTTACCGGTTTTTGCGATCAGACCCTTTATCGTCTTTTCATTAAGGCCGATATTCAGAACGGTCTCCATCATGCCCGGCATGGAGGAGCGTGCACCGGAGCGAACGGAAAGCAGCAGGGGATTCCCCGGATCGCCGAATTTCGCCTTCATTATTGATTCAACGTTAGCGAGGGCTTGCCTCACTTCATCTTCGAGTTCTGGCGGATGAGACTTATTGTGCTGATAGTAATAATTGCAGACTTCTGTTGTAATAGTGAAGCCGGGAGGCACGGGAATACCGAGGTTAGCCATTTCCGCCAGATTAGCCCCCT
>DASRZZ010000046.1:0-44575 GCA_035685925.1 Syntrophales bacterium
CAGATTTTACATGAATACCCTTCACCTCCCCATCAACCGGAGCGGCGAGAGGATTCTGCATCTTCATGGCCTCCAGGATCACGACCGGCTGTCCTGCCTTTACCTTGTCACCTAACTTGCAGGTAACGTCAACAATGAGACCGGGCATAGGCGCTGTTACTGATCCTGCGCCTGCTTTTGCCGCTGGCGCTGCTGCCGGTTTCGGAGCGGCTGGCGCTGCTGCCGGTCTAGGTGCCGCTGGCGCTGCTGCTCTCGACGGCGCCGGGGCTGCTGCAGGTTTCGTAGCTGCGGCGACCTGAGTTACCACAGGAGCCGCAATCATTGCACCCCCTTCCGACTCTACTTCTACTGCATAATAACTGTCATCGACAAAGACGTTGAATTTCCGGATGCCGGCTCCCTTTTCGGGAACTACCTTTGTCGGCTTTTCCATAAGCTTCCCCGCCAAGGCTTTCTTAATCAGTTCGTCTTCTTTCTTTACTTCTTCAATAGTCTTTGGCATGACTTCTTTGGGAATGGGTTCTAGACCGTATTTCCACTTCAGGAATCTCAATCCCGTCTGCGGATAGAGGGCATAAATCAGGACATCGCCTTTGTTTTTCGCGATATCTTTCGTCGCCGCTCTCGCTTTTTCCATTTCCGGCTCTAATGCGTCTGCGGCACGGTTTGTCATGGGGGTCTCGCCACGTTTATAACCTTTGAGACACAGCTTCTGAACTTCTGGATCGATAGGAGCAGGCGAAGCACCATAGAGACCGTAACAGTAGTCTTTAACTTCCGAGGTAATCATCTTGTAACGCCCCATGAGCACGTTCATAACGGCCTGTATACCAACGATCTGACTGGTTGGAGTGACCAGAGGAGGATATCCGAGCTCTTTGCGGGTCTGGGGAAGTTCGTCATACACCTCATTGATTCGATGCAGAGCATTTTGTTCCCTCAGATTAGACACGAGGTTGGTCTGCATGCCGCCTGGCACCTGATGGAGCAACACGCCGGCATCGATGACTGCCATTCTTGTCGTGTCGAGGAACTGACGGTACTTCGGGGCAATCGTTTCCACATAATTGCCAATATCAACAATCTTTCTCAGATCCAGACCGACATCCCGATCTGTGCCTTCGAGGGCAACGAGGAGCGGTTCAATAGCGGGCTGGGAGGAACGCAGAGCAAAGGGAGACAGTGCTGTATCGACAATATCTACACCGGCTTCCGCAGCCTTCAGGAGTGCCATTGAGCCCTGGCCGCTGGTATAGTGGGTATGGAGCTCTATGGGAATCTTGATCGCTGACTTCAGGGCTTTTACCAGTTCATAGGCGTCATACGGGGATATCAACCCTGCCATATCCTTGATACAGAAGGAGTCCGCGCCCATTTGTTCGATGATCTTCGCCTTCTTTACATAGTATTCGAGGTCGTACACTTCACCGCCCATACGCCTCTGGGTCAGGGAGTAGCAGACGCTGCCCTGGATATGCTTCCCCGCTTCCTTGATAGCCCGGAAGGGCGCCTCGAAGTTTCTCGTATCGTTAACCGCATCGAAAACCCGGAAGATGTCCAGACCTAATTCACCTGTGTACAGGCAGAACTCTCTCACCACGTCATCAGCATAGTTTCTGTAGCCGACGACGTTCTGACCGCGAAGGAGCATCATCAATTTCGTGTTGGGCATCAACTTTCTCAGTTGTATCAATCTCGACCAGGGGTCTTCATTCAAAAATCTGGTCGGCACGTCAAAGGTGGCGCCGCCCCAGACTTCCATGCTGAACCAACCAATTTTATCCATCGCTTCCGCAACGGGGATCATGTCCTCCGTTCTCATTCTGGTCGCCAGCGAAGACTGGTGACCATCACGAAAAGTCGTATCCGTGATCTTAAGAGGATTTGCTGCTGTTTTCTTTTTCTTCTCTGCCATAAGTAAACTCCCTTTCAATATATTATTCTTTGTTATTGTTTACGCTCTAAAATAAATAACTTCCTGTTTTCCTAAATTGACAATTCAGCCACACCTGTCATCTTTCGATCACGTCCCTCAGTATATCCGCATCTGCCACATGCGGCGCGTGAACATCACATCCTGCCGCCCGGCAATCGCCCAGATATTGATGGAGGCGTAAGGTGCTGCGGAAGGCGCGGCTTCTGCTGCTGGCTCTGTCAGAGCTGCTGCCTCTTCCTGCAGATAGGCACCTATCGCTGCTGATATGGCTGCCATTACTTTCGGATTTATTGGCTCCATGCTTCTGTTTCCTTTTCTTAAGTAATTTAATTCCTACATTGGAATGTTGCCGTGTTTCTTTGGTGGTCTTGTCTCTCGCTTTGACCTCAGCATATCAAGGGCCCGAATGATATAACGACGGGTCTCGTGTGGCCGAATGACCGCATCCACATAGCCCCTGCCTGCTGCCGCATAAGGATTGCAGAAGGCATCCTCGTATTCCTTGATTTTCTGCGCACGCATGGCTGCGGGGTCTGCGGCTGCCTTGATTTCATTCCGGAAAATGATATTGCATGCTCCCTCAGCTCCCATGACCGCCATCTCTGCCGTTGGCCACGCGATGACCATGTCCGCACCCAGGTCGCGGCTGCACATGGCGAGATACGATCCGCCGTAGTCTTTCCTTGTTGCAAGCGTGATCTTAGGAACGGTTGCTTCTGAATAGCACCACAAGAGCTTTGCGCCGTGTCGGATAATGCCTCTCCATTCCTGGTCAGTTCCCGGCAGATACCCCGGCACGTCTGCTATCGTGATCATGGGGATATTGAAGGCATCGCAGAAACGAATGAATTTTGTCGCTTTATCCGAGGCGTCTACGTCAAGACAACCCGCAAGCCAGGCCGGCTGGTTGGCGATGAAGCCGACTGTATGGCCCGCCATACGCCCGAATGCCACGACCATGTTCCGCGCGAAATACATATGGGGTTCCATGAAATCGCCGTTGTCGCACAGAGATGCGATCAGGATCTTCATGTCGTAATTCTGCCTCGGAGAATCCGGTACGAGCGTGTCCAGGCTGTAATCAAGCCGGTTAGGATCGTCACCGGTATCTACATAAGGAGGATCTTCCATGTTGTTGGAAGGTAGGAAACTGAGAAGGCGTTTGATTTGATTGATGTTGTCTTCATCGCTCTCACAGGCGAAGTGGGCAACACCGCTCTTGGTGTTGTGAGTCATGGCTCCACCCAGGCCTTCAAAATCGATGATTTCTCCGGTAACGGCCTTGATAACCTCAGGACCGGTAATAAACATATAACTTGTGTTCTTTGTCATGAATATCCAGTCTGTCATGGCCGGTGAGTAAACGGCTCCTCCAGCCGTGGGTCCCATGATGGCTGAAATTTGAGGAATCGTTCCTGATGCGCAGGAGTTGCGGTAGAAAATCTGGCCGTAACCGGCAAGAGAATCGACTGCCTCCTGGATTCTGGCACCGCCAGAATCATTAAAGCCTACGCAGGGAGCTCCCGTCTTCACTGCCAGGTCCATTACCTTACAGATCTTCTTGGAATGCATCTCTCCCAGTGAGCCGGCGCGGGCAGTAAAGTCCTGGGAGAAGGCGAATACTGTTCTGCCGTTGACTTTCCCGTATCCCGTGATGACGGCTTCTGCCGGTACCTCGACTTTGTCCATGCCAAAGTCTGTACACCGGTGGCGCATAAACAAGTCTGTTTCCACAAATGTGCCAGGATCAAACAGGAGACCGATCCTCTCTCTCGCGGTGAGCTTTCTACCTTCATGCTGCTTTGCGATTGCCTTCGGCCCGCCCTGGGCCATGGCAATGGCTTCACGTCTTTCTAATTCCTGAATTTTTGGAGGTTTTTCACTCATTACTTCTCTCCCCTTTTCTTAAAATAGTTGTTATACTTTCTGACACAGTTCAACTAGAACGCCGAATGTGTCCTTTGGATGGACGAAGGCTATCTTCTTACCGCCGGCCCCCATACGAGGGACCTTGTCAATAAGACGGATGCCTTTGGCTTCCAGTTCTTTCAAGGCTGCTTCAATGTTATCGACCAGGAATGCAACGTGCTGGACGCCTTCTCCTTTCTTTTCGATAAAGCCCGCTATGGGTCCATCCGGCGCGGTGGATTGCAGAAGCTCTACTTCAGTATCGCCCACCGGCAGAAAGGCCGTTGTCACTTTTTGTTCGGCAACAGTCTCTTGCCCTTCCAGTTTCAGACCCAATGTATTAGCAAAAAACTTTAGAGACGCTTCAATACTGTTCACCGCAACGCCGATATGATCTACCTTAATTATCCTCATATTAATGACCTCCCTTGTCGGTTTATTTTTCTGTTTTGTCCGAAGGTCGCCATTGTAACTTTATTCCGCCTCTATATTAACTCTCTGGCCTAATGTGCTACTTTTTCTTCTTACCTTTTTTCTTACCAAGAATCTCCTGCACCCTCTTCCCTATTTCAGCTGGGTTCTTCTCAACAATAACGCCCGCCGCTTCGAGGGCCTTGAATTTTTCATCTGCCGTACCTTTTCCGCCGGAAATAATCGCACCGGCATGCCCCATCCTTCTCCCCGGAGGGGCGGTCCTTCCTGCGATAAAAGAAACAACCGGCTTGGTAAGGTTGGATTTGATGAATTCAGCAGCCTCTTCCTCAGCGGTTCCACCAATCTCTCCGATCATAACGAGGGCCACTGTATCCGGATCCTTTTCATAAAGTGCCAGCATGTCAACGAAACCCGAACCTGGTATGGGATCACCGCCGATACCGATAGAGGTGGTCTGGCCTATTCCAAGATTAGTAAGCTGCCAGATCGCTTCATAGGTGAGGGTCCCGCTTCTTGAGATTACGCCTACGTTACCCACTTTATGGATGAAGCTGGGCATAAAGCCGATCTTGCCGACACCGGGGGTGGTAATTCCCGGGCAGTTGCATCCAATCATCCTTGCCTTAGATGTCTTTAGCACTTGCTTGACCTTGATCATGTCTGTCACAGGAATACCTTCAGTCATGCATACGATAAGCCCGACCCCCGCCTCGATTGATTCAATAATCGCATCTGCAGAGAAGGCCGCAGGCGTATACAAGGCGGCAACATTGGCACCCTGTTTTTCTACTGCATCGGCGACTCTGTTATATACGGGGATTCCATCGACGTCCATGCCCCCCTTCCCCGGAGTTACCCCGGCCACCACCCTGGTTCCAAATTTAACCGATTCGCGGGTGTGAAAGGTTCCTTCCGAACCGGTAATACCCTGAACCACTACACGAGAATTTTTATCTAAAAGTATTGCCATGTTCAACTCACCCTTTCTTTCAAAAATTAGTCTTTTGTTATTTAAGCAATGCAACAACCTTTTCTGCGGCTTCGTAGAGGCCGTCGGCCACCGTGAATTTCAAACCCGATTCTTTAAGGAGTCTCTTGCCTTCTTCCACATTCGTCCCCTGGAGCCTGATCACCATAGGTAGTTTCATATCGATGTTCTTGGCAGCCTGGATGATTCCATTGGCCACGCGGTCGCATCGGAGAATGCCTCCGAAGATGTTCACAAGAATTGCTTTCACATTGGGGTCGGCAGTGAGGATGCGGAATGCTTTTTCAATCTGGTCAGGGCTGGCACCACCGCCGACATCGAGGAAGTTGGCCGGCTCGCCACCCGCCATCTTGATGAGATCCATTGTCGTCATGGCAAGGCCCGCGCCGTTGACCATGCAGGCTATATTCCCATCTAATTTTATATAATTGACCCCTGCATTTTTGGCAATAACCTCCAGGGGGTCTTCCTCATTTTCATCTCTCAGCTGCTTGATGTCAGGATTGCGGAAAAGCCCGTCATCGTCAAAATTTATCTTGGCATCCACGGCAATGAGATTGCCTTCCTCTGTGAGAACGAGGGGATTGATTTCCACGAGGGATGCGTCCTTGGCCATAAATAGTTCATATAACCCTTTGGTGATGTTTGCGAATTGGGCACTCAGCGATTTATCGCCTAATCCCAATCCATAGGCTAGCTTTCTCGCCTCAAAAGGGCTGAATCCCACTGCGGGGGGAACGGCACACTTGATGATTTTTTCCGGAGTCGCTTTGGCGACCTCTTCGATCTCCATACCGCCGGCTTCTGAAGCCATGAAAACTACGCATTCCTTATCGCGGGCGCGATCGACCACCATGCCGAGATACAGCTCTTTCTTGACATTCGATGTTTCTTCAACCAGGACCTTCTGCACCTTTATTCCTTCTGGACCGGTCTGATGGGTGATGAGCTGCATGCCGAGGATCTTCTTCGCTGCCTCATATGCTTCATCGGGAGTCTTAGCTATTTTCACACCGCCACCTTTACCTCTTCCGCCAGCATGGATCTGGGCCTTCACAATAGATGTCTTGTTGAGGGATTTGGCGATATCTCGAGCCTTTTCAGGTGTGTCAGCAACTTCACCGTTGGGTACGGGAACTTTGTGTGCGCGCAAGAGACTCTTAGCCTGAAATTCGTGAATCTTCATTATGAACCTCCAATCACTATTAATTAGATAGTCAATTAACTTGCTGTTAGTCCTGAAAAATATTTGGCGAGCAGTCGATGACCGGAGAAATAGAAGGCCTGCAGGACAACTTAAGTGCTGTTGCGGGAGCCAATCTCTCTAGGGAATTCTTTGACCACTGCGAAAAAATCTACTGCCTTTCTATTAAGTTTATGAAGAGTTTGATGAAAGAGTTGTGGACTACATGAGTCTTGATCAGGTGCGCTCATATCACCCAAATTCATTTCTGTCAACTTTTTTCTGTGACTATTCTGCAATTTTTTCGACGAACACCATGTCAAGCTTTTTGTCGAGACATAGAGGCTAAACATGAAATTAGTATGAGAGGGAAGATTATAAAAGTATTTTAATGGCTTAAGACTATTCAATATGTGATGGCCATGCGTGTAAGATAGCCTCGAGTGAAAAGTAATTTATGGAGGGGGCTCATTGGCGGAAAGACGGGTTAACATAAACGGCTGAGACCTTGGGACAAAGACTAATTCTCCCTTGCCCGAAGGTCTCAGATTTCATAGATCAAGCTCATTTTTTTCTATTTAATTATGGGCGATACTCATAGACTTCGTATTCTGTTTTCTGTCCAAGCAGGGCGTCTATCTGACCCTGAATCTGCGCCCTCTCCTTGCTGGACTGCCAAGCCTTCCATGCGGAAAGACCATCCCATGTGCTGATAACGAGATACTCATCCTGTCTATCCACATTTCTCAAAGACTCCCCCGACACATAACCTGGCTGTTTCATGCTGAGTGATCTGAGCTGCATCACCAATTCCTTCAATTGTGATGCCTTGTCCGCGGCTACCTTCCTTTTAATGAGAATTTTAACTGCCATTTTCGACCTCCTGCATCATTTGTAGGTTGTCTTTCTGGGGCTTAAATCTGAAGTCCACGAACCGCGTCTACCTGAATTAATGATATTCGCCTTAAGGAACACTGTCAAGTATTTTTGTGGCGCACCTTCCATCTGATACTAGCATAACGCATTGATACAACTGAAAGGATGCCAATCGCAATTGAATTACTGCCCTATTTTCGGCGCTGAGAGTGCAAGGGGAAATTAGCTACGAAACATTTGTTGAGAGGCTTTTAGAAATGATGACAAAAAGATACAGGAAGCTCTTTGATTTCAATACTTATTGGGGAGATAACCAAATATAAGACACGGCCATTTTAGAGAAAAATTCATTCTGCAAATGTGCCTCCTCTCGCAACGAATGTCACGTTTTATCCATGTTTACTTGACATCTTCTTCCTATCATCCAGACTGAATGGCCCGGAACCAAAATACGCTATTAAGAGAGCTCCGCCCAGCATGGAGAGATTTTTCATGAACATTATGTATTGCATCCGCGCCGCCGTTGGGTCTGCAAGTGCCCAGAAGTTGTGCATCATGAAGGTTACGGGCAACAAAAAAAGTACGAGCAGCCAGGCACCGTAGCGCGCCTTGTATCCCGCAAGTATGCTCAGGCCGCCCAGCAAAGCTATTATCCCCGACAGGGGTACGGCAATCGAGGCCAGAGGAACTCCTTTGCCCGCCGCATATGCGATTGTCCCTGCTGTGAAATGCCCTGGGGCGGCAGATATAAATATAGCTGCAAACAATATTCTTCCCAACAGAACCAAATATCTCATTCTTTGTTCCTCCCTAATTAGTCTTTACCTAATCCGAATTACTTGATTGGATATCCAGCATTTTTCCAGGCCACCACACCACCGCCAAGGACCTTGACATTTATATAGCCCTTTTTCAGTAAATGCTCTGCCCGACCGGCAGACGTTTTTTCTCTCGGTCAAGCTCAATAGAAGATGATTTCCTGGTCTTTTGAATATAGCGGAAGGCGGGAGTAGAATTCGCTCAGCGATATGGATCCTTCAAGGCTAATCCTTTTGTATTCCTCGTCGTCACTGTAGGCACAGACGAGAACAGCTGCTCCCGATCTTACTTTAGCACGCGCTTCTTCCGGTGGCACTCGTATCGGCTCCGTCACGATGTTTCTCCCGTATTATTTATTCCGAGCTCAAATATTTCACCTTTTATCAGAACTTGAAGTTGCCGAAATTGGACTCCGGAATCGGCTTCAGCAGTGACACCTCGAAGGCAAGCGCCAAGGCGTCGCGGCAGTCTTTCAAGGGAAGCGTCCCGTCATTGAAGAGTCGTGCCTCCATGTAGAAGGGATGTGCTTCCCGGTTATATTTTTCGATCATCATCTGCTTGAATTTATCGGCCGCCTCTTCATCCATCTCTTCACCACGTTTCTTCCGGTTGGCACGTTCAAGGCTTGTGAGGATGGAGCCGGCTGTCGCTCCGGACATGACTGATGTCCTTGCCCGCATAGTGGCAAAGATAAACAGGGGATCGAAGGTTCTTCCGCACATGCCGAAGTTCGCGGCACCGTGGTCGGGACCGATGATCCACTGAATCCGGGGAACCTCTGCACAAGCGCAGGCCCTCACCATGCCGGACCCGTACTTGCCGATGCCTGCATATTCCTCCGCAGTACCGACCATGTAGCCTGGAGAGTTCTGTATGTAGAGAATGGGTATCTTCATGGTGCAACAGCGTATCACCCACTCGATGGCTTTACGGGCTGAATCCACAAAGATAACGCCGTTATTATTGCTTGCTATGACTCCGACAGGAATCCCTTTCAGAAAAATCTTCCCACAGACGATGTTGTCGCCGCGGCCTATATTGTAGTGACGTTTATACTCGCTGAAATAGCTGTCATCGGCAATGCAGGCAAGCACCTCGCGCACGTTGATCCCCCTGGAGGTCTCCTTCGGCAGGACTTTGTAAAGGTGGTCGGTGGGGACCTTCGGATCGAGAGGCCTCTGCCGTTCAATATGGAGGCTCTGCTTCGGATCAAACGCCAGCAGGTCCCTGAGTTTCTCTATGCCCTCGTCCTGTGATTTCACAAAATGATCGGCACCGCCTGAGATATGTGTATGGACTCTCGCTCCGCCAAGGTCCTCCATGCTCACCTTTTCCCCGATCGCGGATTCCACCATGGGAGGACCGCCGAGGAAAGAGTACGACATCCCGTCAATCATGATAGATTCGCACGCGAGATAGACTATGTAGGCACCACCCGCCGTGTTCCCGCCAGTACTTAAGGTATATTGCTTCAGCCCCTTCGCCGACATCCTGCACATGTTGTAGAAGAAATGGCCGAACTGATTTCTCCCGGGAAAGATCCTGTCCTGCATGGGAAGAAAGGCGCCCGCCGAATCAGCAATGTATACGAAATTAAGCCCGCAATTCTCCGCAATCTCTTGTGCCCTGAGGTGTTTCTTGCAGCTTATCGGGTAGTACGCCCCGGCGGTCACCCGGCTGTCATTGGCTAGGATCATCACCCAGTTGCCATGTATCTTGCCGATCCCCGTCACCAGCCCTGCGGACGGCACATCTTTCACTGATTCATAATCAATGCCGAAGCCGGCACCACGGCTCAGTTCAAAAAATTCCATGCCCGGGTCGACGAGCTGCTTGATCAACTGGCGCGGCGGTTTCTTACCCTGTTTGGCCAGGCGGTCGTTCTGAGTTTGGCCACCGGGGTTGTAAGCCCTCTCCCAGAGTTCGAAAATCTTCTCCTCCTCAGCAAGCCAGTGCTTGCGGTTCTGGTCGGACTCCAGTTCCTCTTTCTGCTCACGGGATGTGTTCTTGTCCGTCTTCTCTGCCACGTTTACATCTCCTTATTTGATATATCCTCAAATCTCATCTCCGGTAAGCCCGCCTCCCGAAGAAAATCGTGACCGCCAGCATATTAAAGTAACGATATGCGGTTTCATGGCAGGCCATCCCCGCCGGAAACGATATTCAGTTTATCTCTACGAGTTATCATCAAGATGTCTGCCGAACTAATTTTACAGGCCGGTTAACTATACTTTATGCTTTCATGTATGCGTTATACCACGCCATTGCATCCTCGTCTTTGATTCCTAATTTTTTGCTGAGATCCGGTTTAAACAATCTAAAGGTTCCTACAGATTTCGCGCAAAGTTCCCCGTTTTCGTTGAAAATCATTGCCTCCGCCAGGCATTCACGACCATTTTTAGCTTCGAGCACTTTCCCTACGGCTTTCAATTTCTTATCAACCGTGATGGGTTTCAGGAAGTCAACCGTCATGGACTTAGTCATGCCGAGGTATCTCGTCTTATGAATAACGGCCCTTCCCATGATTTCATCCAATATAGTTGATATGACCCCCCCATGGACCAGGTTTTTCCATCCGCAGAGGTGGGCCGGCACTTTAAGCGATGAAAAGATTGATTCTCCGTCGGTAAAAAATTCCAACCGAAGTCCTGCCGGATTAGCGGGACTGCACCCAAAACACATGCTGTCGGTCCTGTTCGGCAGATATTTGAGATTTTCTTTCCCCTTCATAACGTAACACTCCATTGGCATCGTATTGCTATACTCCATCTGTATCGCTACCTTTACCATATTTCAAATTATGATTCCCCGATTTTCTGAGCACGCTAGCTTGGAATTGCCAATCGACGGTCCAAGAAGGAAAAACTCTTCAGGAAGGGATAAGCAGAAAACACCGCGGAACATTTATAATGACAGACGAGGACATTGAAACCGTCTTTACGGGAGAAGAAGAAAGCAATTCAAACCAAGATAACCGGACTGTTCGGCCATGTCATAAGTATCGCAGGCGCGTTATGAAATCGCAGGCTTCCCTTATTTTACCGTGTACCGCCGCCCATCGATACAGGCACTCATGGCACGTTTTTAGTTTGCAGACTGACACGCATTTATGAACGAGTGAAATTTGCAAAGAAAAACTATAGGTCAAAAAACCCGTTCGGGATTAACTATGCCCTTGAAATCGAAATAGTGAACAGCACGAATCGAACTCTTGAGACAAAAAAAGGGTGGATGGTAAAAGGAGGGAAGAAGGAACCATCCACCCAGTCACTATATAGACTGAAAGGGATCAAGAGTGCTGACCCCCTCTCAGAACCTCTGGGAAGGGGGTCGATGGATGGCAAAGGAGGGAAGGGAAACCATCCATCGATCTATCTTAAAAACACATGTAGAGCTAAGTCTCATCAGTAAAAAAGTCCGGAAGAAAAAACGCTACGCTTTGATCGTCAACCTTTAATTCGTTTTCTCTTTTTTCCCTGAGCTGTTCTTTGGCTGTCGTCTTTTCTATACTGCCGTTTTTTTCTTCCGATATGAAAAATTCATATACAAACCCAAACTCTGAATGTGACAGCTCGTCTTCCTGATCCCAGCTCCGTGAACTTTGTTTCTCCTCCTTTTCCATTAACTGAGTTATCCATATATACTATGAGTCCAGCGAGACCCCCGAGCAATGCCTTTCGTGAATTATTTCGTCAGATTAAAATCCCAAAGGTTTCTTCCTGCCTGTTGAGGTCTCGTTATATTATCATTAGGCAAGATAGATGCCAAGGCCGTCATTATCGGAAAATTAAATTCATGTTATAGGTAATTTTCTTTTTAATATTGATACTTACGATGTTTTTGAAAATTGCCGTCGCCATTGAGATAATATTGTGAAGATGAATTATAATCCAGCCGAAAGTAAGTTTAGTGCGATTCCTGCACACAATAAAATTTTGAAAATTTAACAGGTACTGAAACAATTCGCTTTTTGATTTATGTGCATAAATAGCACAGATAGTGCGGAAATGGCACGAAAAAAATTTTCTTAAAAAAGCCAATATTAATCCTAGAAGTCCCTCTTGTCATACCACCTAATTGTCTCTAAATTCCTCGGTTGCAATACCCGTTGGCAGTCATAAAACCAGCATTTTTGTTATAGCGAAATTATCATGGATGGAATATGCTGGAAGATAGATACTGATATCTTACCCCCCGTGGAGTTGTGAGATTTTAGATCCCCAGTAGGGGCAAAGCACGAAATTGATATTGTCGCCTGTACCGCCCATCGTGAGTGCTAGATTTATGGCAACGTTGTCGTCAATAGACCCCTGAAATAGTCAAAAGGACTTGTCCATGGACGGCCTTCCAGATACTGTTACACTTTCACGGATGCAATTCGCCCTTACGGCCATGTTTCACATCCTCTGGCCGGTAGCGACAATTGGCGTAAGCTTATTTCTCGTCTTCCTTGAAGCCCGCTGGATAAGGACGGGGAAAGAAGAGTATTATCGCCATGCGCGTTTCTGGAGCCGCCTTTTTTTTCTCAACGTTGCCCTCGGCGTAGCTACGGGCATTCCTCTCGAGTTTCAGTTCGGGACAAACTGGAGCTCTTTTTCACGTGCCGGCGGCGATTTTTTCGGGCATATGCTGGGATATGAGGCAGCCATGGCCTTCATGCTGGAGGCAAGCTTCATCGGAATCATGATCTTCGGATGGAAAATGGTTTCACCTCAATTGCATCTTTTCGCCACTTCGATGGTGGCTTTCGGCGCATCCCTTTCAGCCTTCTGGATCATGGTAGCCAACTCCTGGATGCAGACGCCTGCGGGTGGCTACTTTGACAAGGGGAAATTCATCGTCACAAGCCATCTAGAGGCCATCTTCAGCTCGGATATGGTATGGAGCGTTCCCCACATGTGGGTTGCCGCTATCGAGATATCTGTTTTTGTTGTGGGAGGGCTCAGCGCCTGGTATCTCTACGAGAAACGGCACACGGACTTCTTTCTCGCTTCCTTCAAATGGGCCGTTGTCGTAGCCGTCATTGTGACACCTCTGCAGATATGGCTCGGCGACGGCGCGGGGCGGGGGGCATACGAATATGATCCAGCAAAACTCGCCGCCTTCGAGGCCCACTGGCAAACCAACGCCCAAGGGCAGGGAGCCCCTTTCATCGTCCTCGCCTGGCCTGACCCCGACAGGCAGGATAACCGTTGGTCTGTTGAGATACCCAACCTTCTCAGCGTGCTGACCACGCACACCTTGACCGGCCAGGTCAGGGGACTCAGGGAGTTCCCGCGGGAAGACCAGCCGCCTGTGGCCATCCCCTTTTACGCCTTCCGGATCATGGTTGCTATCGGTACAGCGCTCGTCCTTCTCATGCTCTGGACACTCTGTGTCTGGAAAAAAGGAAGACTTGATGCCGTACACATTGCCACTCAGAAATGGCTCCTCCGTGCATGGATGGCGGCGATTCCCCTGAGTTATCTCGCCCTGGAAACAGGCTGGATAACGAGAGAAATGGGACGGCAGCCCTGGGTGATACACGGGCTCCTCCGGACGGGAGACGCTGCCTCCCGGGTACCTGCCGGCACGGTGGCAGGCTCACTTGCGGCCTTCGCATCCGTCTATGCATTTCTGGCAGTTTTGTTTTTCGTCTTTGCCTGGCGCATAATCGCCCGCGGTCCCGACCCGCTGAGCGAAAAAGCAGACATTTACATCAATTCCGGAAAGGAATGAAAGATGGAGTGGCTAAATGCCCACATAGAGCAAATCTGGTTTTTGATCATCGGTTTTCTGGTCCTTTATTACGCCGTAGCCGACGGCCTGGACCTTGGAGTTGGCATCATCGCCCTCTCGACCCCGGACGAAGAGAAGCGGAGTATCATGATGGCAAGTCTTCAAAACATCTGGCAGGAAAACCAGACATGGCTCGTTGTTTTAGGCGGCATACTATTCGGCGCATTTCCACTTTTTTACAGTATCGCCCTTTCGGCTTTTTATGTGCCCGTTATGGTTATGATCTTTGGCCTTATCTTCCGCGGCTTGGCCTTCGAGTTTCGCGACAGCTCCAAAGGGTCTTCTCTCTGGAGCCTTTCCTTCGGGATCGGAAGCCTTGTGACCGCCCTTTCTCAGGGCTTCACATTGGGAGGCATCTTTTACGGAATCCCCATGGAAGGGCACACATTTACGGGAACCGTGTGGAGTTGGTTTCATCCTTACTCCGCTCTCTTCACACTCGGTGTTGTTTCGGGCTATATCATGCTGGGAGGAAACTTCCTTATTCTGAAAACGGAAGGCGAAATCCAACAGCAGGGCAGACGGTATGCATCCGTAGCTGCCATCTTTACATTTATCATCGCTGTCGCGATTTTTCTATGGACTATCGCCCGGCATCCTTATATAGCGGCAAAGTGGCAAGCCATGCCCAGTCTTCTTAACGTCGCCGTTTTTCCCTTCCTTGCCCTTCTTGCTTATATCATGTGTCTCCGGAGCCTCCGCGGGCAGCCAGGATTTGCCCCATTTCTCTGGAACGGGGCCTTTGTATTCTTTGCCTTCATTGGTCTGTCCGTAGGCTTCTATCCCTACATCATCCCGAATATGGTGACCATCAAGAGCGCCGCCGTCTCTTCACCAAAGACCCTTATCTTTATGCTCGCGGTGATCGTCATTGTCCTTCCCATAGTTCTCGCCTACATCTCTTACAAGCATTGGGTTTCCCGTGGAAAAGTCGGAGGCGACGACTACAGTGACTAAAGACCTCCAAATCAAAGCCGCCTGCCTTGCCAGCTCATCTATTGCCTGACCCCCAACTACGATATTTCATCCCCTCAAATAAGGCATCCAGCTATGGAATAAACAAATTATTTATTTACAATGAGAGCCGTCGAAGTGTTCAATTATGGAGGGAAATCTATGAAGGAATACGATGTCATCGTCATAGGCGCAGGCACAGGGCTGAGTATCGCATTCAAGGCGCAGGCCAACAAACTGAAAGTTGCGCTAATCGACAAGGGGAATGTTGGTGGAACCTGCGTTAATGTAGGTTGTGTCCCCTCCAAGATACTGATTTATCATGCCGACAGGATCGCCGATATAGAAGAAGCGAAAAAACTGGGAATTGACGCGAAGGTAAAACGGATACATTTTCGCACCATCATGGATCGCATGAAGGCAACCATAGGCGAGAGCCGGACGTGGATGGAAAATGAAATCGTAAAATCAAAAGGACTGGATTTCTGCAACGAGGAAGCGCGGTTTATAGATGCCTACACACTGAAAGTCGGAAGAGAGACCATTAAAGGCCGGAGGATTTTCATCGCCTCCGGCGCCCGCGCCCTCATACCACCCATCAAGGGCCTGAACAGGATTGCTTATCTGACTAACGAAAATCTGCTTGCCCTCCGAGAACTGCCGGAAAGCATCATCATAATCGGCGGCGGCTATATTGGAGTTGAATACGCCCACTTCTTTGCGGCCATGGGAACCAAGGTGACTGTGGTCCAGAGACAAAACAGGCTTCTCGTCAATGAAGAACCGGAGATAGCGGACCATCTGAAAGACGAACTATCAAAGCGCATGGAAATACTGATAAATTGGGAGACCGTGGAAGTCTGGGAGAAGAAAGGTCTTTATACGGCGATCGTCAAAAATATTGAAACCGGCTATCACAAGGAAATCAGCGCCGCCAAAGTCCTCGTAGCCGCAGGCCGTGTATCGAACGCAGACCTGCTGGATGTCCATAAGACAGGTGTAGAGACGAATGAAGCCAACTACATCAAGGTGGACGATACACTGCTGACAAGCAAGAAGAATATCTGGGCCGTAGGCGACGCTATTGGACGCCAGATGTTCACACACGCGGGTGAAATGATGCAGCGCGTGGCCTGGCGCAACGCCACAAGCCGCAAAAAAATACCATTCGACTTTGGCCTCGTTCCCCATGCCGTCTTCACGCGCCCACAGATCGCTTCTCTGGGCCTCACGGAAGAACAGGCAAGAAAGAACCATGATATCCTTGTAGGCCGTGCAAACTATTCCGATGTGGTGATGGGGGATGCCATGATGGAGAGTGAAAGCTTCGCCAAGGCTATCGTGGAAAAAAAGACGGGGAAAATTCTCGGTTTTCACATCATCGGACCTGAGGCGCCCATTCTTATCCAGGAGGTTGTCAATGCCGTGGCCCGCGGAGAAAATGCAAAAACAATAACGGACAATATGCATATCTTCCCGGCGCTCTCTGAAGTCATTCCTGAAACATTGAACAACCTGGAATAATAATACAGAGGAGGCTTTTCATAAGACATAGTAAACGTTTCGTTGCTGTCTGCATTTTGGGTGTTATGTTCCTGCTCATCGAGTCACAGCCCCTTTTTTGCGGCTGAAAGAATATTCAAAATGATAGCCCCAGGATGCGAATGACCGGTCACGGCTCGCAAGGTAGGTGTGCCCTGAAGAAAATCCCGGGTGTACCGCAATATGGCGCGAATCAATTTACTCACGCACTAACAATAAAATTCGACGACACGAAAGCCAGCATTGATAAGATTGTGGAGGGACTTGCCAAGGAAGACCTCACAATCCAAGGGCAACCGAAAATTATCCGGTGAACCCTAGAGAAATTATAGGAGGATACTATGGAGAGAAGGCGATGTGTATGGCTGTGGTTGCTTCCCTGTCTTTTTGTCTTTCTTACATCTGCTCATTCCATTGCGGCGAGCTTGGATCCCTCGACACTGACAGGGACAACAACATGGAACTTTAACCTCGCATCCACTAATGACCGGTTGATTAACTACGGTGATGAGTATTATGGAAAATCCTACCTGATTATGACATTTTTCCCGGCCGCATTCACGCCTGTTTGAACGGGCGAGATGCAGGGGCATCAGAAGAATCTTTCTGTCTATGCCTCTCTAAACGCCCAGGTCGTGGGCGTAAGCCGGGATGACGTTGTAACTCTCAAGTACTGGGCAAAAAAATATAAACTGACCTTTCCCTTACTCTCAAACATATCCGGATATCTGGGCGATTATTACGGAGTGACGGGCAGCGATAAGTTCGTCTTTAACAGACGCACGGTAATTGTAGATAAAAAAGGTGTCATACGGTATGCGAAAGACGGTTCGCCAAACTATGAAGAAATTATTGCCACCCTCAAGAAGCTTAATCAGGAAAAGGCAGAAAAATAAGACATAGCAGTTACAAGAAAACCCGATGATATGGCGCGCATCCGCTCAGTCTGCAATGAAATCTCTCTGACAGCAGGATGACACTGCAAAAATAGCGATATTTCATCAAGCCTTCAGAGTATCGCCGTTGCTTTTTTGATGTTTAAGATGGTCTCCGTCTATGGGAACATTGGCAGACCAGCTCACGATTTAAACGCCTTTTTCTACACTCCTCAGATGAAATGTCACCTTCCGGCAATTTCCCTTTAGCGGTTTTCCCCTTTTTCAGGACCTCATATATTTTTTCCACATAAAGTTCATCGACGCTGATAACGAAATTACTTTTGCCGGGTTTCTCTTTCTTTCTCAGCACAGTTAAGAATCTCTTTGTCTCTTTGTCTCTTTGTTTCAAAATTAGTACCAACGTGCCGGCCCGCTTATCATCCTTGATTGAATACTTAATTCATATGCCTCTTCGGCATCAACAAGAACAAAATGGTTGCGAAATGGTAGGAAAAATCCACCACCGTAAAAAAGGAATAAGGGTGACGATTTGAGACTTAATTTTTTATATTGACTTCTTCACGAAATATAGGGGCGATTTCAAGGGGCTATCAGTATCCTTTTTTATCCTCATTATGCGTGCCAAAATGAGCTTGCTTGCAAATTCTGACTTTCCAGAGAATTTTCATGGGTCAGCAAACCAGAAATGGTATATCTTTTGCGTAAACTATGCGTTTAACAGAAAATCCTCCTAAACGCAGCTATATCAAGGGTTAATTTACTATGTTGCTGAAATCATTCATGAATTACTTTGCCTAAAATCCATGCAAATAGCTCAAAATCCTCAATAATTGATGACTTTTATGTCCTATCAACAAATTCATCAACAGCCTTATCAACAAGTATGTTAATCTTGATCGCGTATTCTGTCCGATATAGCGTCATGGCTTGATTCCCGCGATGCCATCCCTCGAAATGACCGCCTATTGAGGAAATCCACAGCGTATTTCTTCTCACAAAAGAACAGCCGCAGATTTCACAACAGTGGATGTGGCCGATTCAGTCGCTGCAAGGATTTACAACAGGCATTCCTGGAAATACTCATCAGTTAAGGCCTTCAGCCATTGTGTGCAGAAGAAATTTTATTTGTACGCCGCTTTTCTCTTCAATGCGAGATTTAACAATGTCATCTGCAAAGTCTGAGAATCAGTTGATAAGAAGTATAAGAATCTCCTATTGCAAAGGAGGCGAGTCCAAATTTATGAAAGCTTAATTGCTATGGCGCCGATGATAACCCCCATGATTGCGACGTAGCGCATGGGACTCACGTTTTCCTGAAGGAAGATTGATGCGATTATTGTTCCAAACATACGGATGTCTCGCGAAGAGCGGCGACGAGCGCAATCACCGCATGGGTCATTGCCCAGAGCGCCGGTCCGTATGATCCAAATGTGCAAGCGCCGCTAGTCACGACTATGCTAAAGTTTGCGCGTATAGAAGCGATGAATTGTGGCCGTCTTATGAAACATGCAATAGTGACAGGGACAACGGTCAGCAGGATCATCCAGCCCGTATAGCTGAATGCATCTCCCGACGCCCGCTCGCCGATTGCATCTGCGCCGGTGTAGATAACGATCACACGGCGTTATAGCAAGGGCAAGTGCTGTCAGTGCAAACCTAAGGGTGTCTGTTCGCCAGGGATCCGCCGTAAGGAGAACGATGCTGGAGCAGACAACCAAAACTCCCGCCCAGCCCAGAGGGGAAGGGGAATTCATTCAGGACGAAAACTGCGGCTACTGCCGATATTGCAGGCACAGCCCCGTGCATGATGGGATAGACGAAACTCAATCCGGCACCACGGTTAGAGATAGCAACGAAATAGAAATAGACGACATGTATCACAATGGAGGCAGCCAGATACGGCCAGCTTGCGCGAGCGGGCGTCGGGACAAGGGCAGGAAACATGCCGTCACCAATCCTGCCGGCAACGATCAAAAGTGTATTTAGAATCTTATCCGTGCCGCCACGGACAAGGGAGTTCGATGTGGCATGGAGGAGTGCACCAGGTAGAATAGCTGCCGTGATGCCTACTGACAAGAGGGCACCTCCATCTTAATTCAGATGTGGAGCGGTTTTCTCCGATCTATGGGAGTCTCTTCGACGAATGACGTAGATCAGCCACAGGAACAAAAACCATGCTGGGGCGATAACCAGCGATGTGCGCATGTCCGGGATAAACGCCATGAGAATTAGAGTCATCATGAGAAAGGCTATCGCAAAGTAAATGCTGTATGGATAAGACGGTGCGGGAAAAGAAGGCTTCTGGCCCTCGCGGGACATGACACGCCGGAAGAATATCAGGGTAAAAAGAATGATGCCCCAGCTTATTAATATGGCAACAGAGGCAATAGACATCATGATTAAGAAGACCTTCTCCGGAATCAGGAAATTCATGGCAACGATGATCAGGGTTATGAGGGACGAAAAGATGAGGCCGTTCCTGGGAATTCCCGAGGCGCTGAGGCGTGCAAATGGCACCGGGGCGTCCCCCTGCCTGGCAAGGTTGTACAACATCCGGCCATTGCTAAAGAGCATGCTGTTGTAAACGGACAGGGCCGCGGTAATGACAACGAGATTTATGACTGACGCCGCCTCAGGGATGCCCGATTTGGCGAATATCTGGACGAAGGGACTCGACTCCAGCCCGATCGCCCTCCATGGAAAGAATATAAGCATCACGGCGAATGAGCCGACATAAAACAAGAGGATGCGCCACACCAACTGCCGGATCGCGATAGGGATGACCTGCTTTGGTTTTTCCACTTCTCCTGCAGCCATTCCCACCAGCTCCACGCCGCCGAATGAAAAGATCACCAGGGCAAAGGAAAGGAACAGGCCCTTGATGCCGTGGGGGAACAGGTCTTCCATGGTCCTGAGGTCTGCTAATCCGGCCGCCGGTCGGTCATGAAGATATCCGGAGACGATCAGAAACGTTCCCATGATGATCATGAGGCAGATGGCGGTTACTTTTATGAGAGAGGCCCAGAACTCAAATTCTCCGAAGACTCTGACGCGGAACAGATTCACGAGGGTGATCACCATCCAGCATATTAAGGCACTCATCCACGAAGGAACGGCAGGCCACCAGAAACAAATATAGATGCCTATCACGGCAAGTTCCGCCATACCGACGGCAGTGAAGCAAAACCAGTAATTCCATCCAGCAAAAAAACCGGGGAAGTCCCCCCAGTACCTATAGGCGTAATAGCTGAATGAACCTGTGACCGGTTCATGGACACACATCTCTCCCAGGGCACGCATGATAATATAAATGACAGCACCGACAATGGCATAGGAGACAACGATTGCAGGGCCCGCAACCTGGAGGACGTGCGCAGAGCCGTAAAATAGGCCCGTACCCACAGCCCCGCCGATGGCGATCATCTGGAGGTGGCGGTTTTTCAGGGAGCGATGGAGATGTTTCATAGGCTGCTCTTTATGTGGCTGATCTTGCCCTATACTGATTCTCGTGGGTTGCTCTTACCACATTTTGGCATTCATTGTTACTTCTGTTCATATTTGCGCGACTGTTTATCTCTTAAAGAAGGTTGGATGATTATTGTTGAAAAGATTACTGATTTAAAAATGATGTGCGTAAATTAGTGGACGTGAAGATGCTGCAAGGTCGCCGCACCATATATTCTGAGAATATCAATTGTCTATAGATACGGGATTTTTTGGATCAAGCATCCAGCATTGAGGATCATCGGCGAATAGATCTGCCTTGCCTTGAGATTTTGAATAGGCGTAAGCCACGGCGCGACAGCCACGGCATGAAGGCCATAGGGAACATTTCCCGCATTGCCCTTTATAATTTTCTCTCTGCCTGAGACGCCAGAGGACTTTGGAGGTGGACCAGATGTGGCGCAGGGATGTCTTGCGGAGGTTCCCTATCTTGATGCCTATGCGCCGGCAGGGCATGACAGACCCGTCACTTGTAATGGTTACTCCTGAGAACCCCGCACTGCAGCCGGAAAGGGTCAGTTCGCTTTTCGGTGATGGCCTGAACCCTGAAAGGATTCCGGCCAGCGGATCGCCGGATGCGGCCTCGAAGGACGGGCTGTTCAGGGCCAGAACTCTTTCGTAGGCCGTTTTCATCTCGTCCCGGGCGAGCATGCTTTCCAACAATTGTTCACCGGTGCCGCAAGGAACGAGGCGGGAAAAACCGATGCCTGAGAAACCTGCATCTCCCGCTATCTTTGCCGTTTCTTCAATGCTCGCGATATTGAGGTGGGAGAGGGTCATATTCGCGCTGACCGAATTCCCGGAATCGATGAGAAGACGGGCGCCTTCAACAGCGGCAGCAAAGCTGCCCGAACCTCTGATGCTGTCGTGTATCTCAGGAGGTCCTTCGAGACTAATCTGGATGTCCGCGATTCCGAGGGCCGATGCCTTCACTCCATCTTCTTTTGTTATCAGACAGCCATTAGTCAAGATGGCGACCTTATAACCGCTCTTTCGGGCGTGGGTTATTGCGTCCCACAGGCTCTTGTAGAGGAAAGGCTCCCCACCGGTAAAATGAATCGACGGGAACAGAGATATATCGTACTCCTTCTCCCAGGCCTCCAACATCTCTGTAGCCCCGTCGATGTGCTGCTTCAATTCACCAATGGACACCTCTTGAGGTTTTCTCCGCTGCTGATAGCAATGGCGGCAGCGTAGGTTGCAACGCTCTGTCAGATGCCACTGGATAAAAAAATCAAATGTCCTTGTTGCCGGACCGGCAACTATTTCCCTTTTCACTTTTTTCAACTGTAGCATAACTTACCAGACTCCGCAGACCTCATGTACAACCAGAACTTTTCTTCTTCCTGCTTGGCTCGCTTGCTCAGTTCGTTCCTTTTCAGGGTCCTCATCCTTTTCACCTCCTTTCATATACGCCTTAAGCCTGGGGATACAAACTCCTAAATGATCATAACCGATCATCAGTAGGATTATCTTTTCATGCCGGAGAGCGGAGCCCTCCATTTCCAGTTATTTACTAAGAAAGCGCGATATTATTCTATAAGGGAAAGCCTTATTTATCTTTGCCAAATACCCTACGCGCCTTCACGATCACCCGCGCCGGAGCGCCGTCAGAGTCCAGGACCTTTATGGGAAGGCATATCATATCGTAGAGGCCGGGAATGGTTTCGGTGAGATCAAGCCCTTCAATAATGAGGATTCCTGCACCTAGCAATGTTCTATGAACGTCGGGACCATTTTTTTTGTATCCGCCGACGGAAAGATAATCTACGCCAATAGTCTTGATGCCGCGGCTGACTAAGAATTTCGCCGCGCCTGTCTCCATGTAGACAAAGTCTTCTGTAAAGGTATTCTTGTATAGTATTTTATTTATCGAGTTTCGTGTTCTTAAGAGGATTCTCTCACCTTTTTTGATCTCATGTGTGGCAAGTTCCTTTTCTTTGATGGTATCTGCATCTGCAATTTCGATGATCCTCGTAGGGCCTATGAGCGAATCGATGGCTATCCGGTCAACGCCTTTTGCCCCTTTGATAAAATGTACCGGGGCGTCGACATGGGTGCCCGAATGAGTGCCCATAATTATCTTCGAGAGGTTACCGGTGTCGCCTTTGTCCATATCGCGGACACGCTCAGTGGTGAAAGGAGGATCAGTAGGCCAGTGCACCATATCTGATTTCAAGACAAGAGAGATATCGATCCATTTATCGTAATTCATAGAATCATAAACTTCCCTTCTCTGCTTTGTCTGATCAGTCACGCTCGAGCTGGCGCAGGCCGCCTTTGCCGGCAACAATTACATACGTGGCAATACGTATAAATAGCCCGTGTTCGAGAACCCCTGCACGCGTCTTCAAAGCGGCGGCAAGTTTCGCAGGATCCTTTATGGGACCAAAATCTGCGTCGAGAATGATATTACCTTGGTCAGTTTTAAAAAGTTTTTCATCTCTATCTCTTCTTGGCTTCACTTTGGCCCCAAGTTTTTCCAGGAAAAAAATATGGGACTGCCACCCAAAGGGGGCCACTTCAATGGGCACGGCGCATCGCGAGCCCAGGACTGGTGATATCTTCGATTCATCCACGATGATGATCTCACACAGGCTTGCCTGGGCCACGATTTTTTCTCTCAACAAGGCGCCGCCTCCACCTTTTATGAGGTTAAGATGCCTATCCACTTCATCGGCTCCGTCGATGGTAACATCGATGACGGAGTGTCTATTCAGAGTCGTAAGTAGAATCCCCAGCCTCCGGGCATCGTCGTGCACCTGCCGGGAACAGGGTACACAGCGTATGTCTTGCAACTTTCCTGCACGAACCAGTTCTGCAATTCGTTTTATGGCAAAAAAAGCTGTACTGCCATGACCTAAACCCACGATCATAGCCGATTGCACAAATTCGACGGCCCGGCTCGCCGCCTGCTCTTTGAGTTTTGCGGTGTTAGTTCCCACTCCTCTTGCTCCTCCTTCCTTCGAAGCTGTGTCATTATACCTTCTTGGACATTATTTTCATTATGACACAGTTTGCTACAGAAGGAAACCGGGCAATTTATCAAAGAACATGAAAAGTATGACCATGAGCATGAAGTAATTCGCCCTCTTAAAAACGCCCGTGTAACCTGGTGCGTGCACTCTCACGAGATTTATTCCGTTGATGGCAAGCCAAAGCGAAACCAAAAGGAGGGATATATGGACAAGGGGAGACCGGATGGGGCCGAAGAGAGTGACAAGCTGCAGGCTGACGGCCGTCGCCATAATCCACTGGAAGGTCAACCGATCAAGTTGAGCTTCGGTGAAAACCGCCGTGAGAGAGGGAAGACCAGCTCTTTCATATTCCTTTCCAAAGACAAGAAGATGGATGAAAAAGTGTGGGACCTGCCACATGAAGAAGAAAAAGGAGAGCACCGCTAACCGCGGATCCACGATATTCCCGCCGCCTGCAATCCAGCCGATAGCAGGCGTGATAGCTCCGATCAAGGCACCGGGTATCGCTGCGAAGGCACTGCGGCCTTTGAACCACGTGTAAAAACCGTTGTACCAGAGGACGGCGGCAATGCCCAGAAGAGACACTGCCAAGGTGCCGGTGAGAAGGAGAACGATGACACCTGAACATATCAAGGCGAAGGCGAAGAAGAGGGCATGGCCGGGTTTGACTCTTCCCGACGGTATGGGCCTCTTTGCCGTTCTTGCCATAAGTGCGTCGGTAGTGCGCTCCTGCCAGTGGTTAAGCGCGCATGCCCCGCAGGACATGAGAAATACGCCTGTGATTAGGGCAGGCAATACCGGCCAGGGATCATGCGCTCCCAGGAGAACACCTGTAGCCGCAGAAAGAGCAGCAAAAAAAGATATCTTAACCTTGCAGAGGCAGAGATAGGAAGGGATTTGCAAAGGCCGGCGGGAGAAGGATTTGGGTAAATCGGAATGTCTTAGCAGTCTGCCTATAATCATTTGAGTGTCTCCACGAAGGTAACTATGGTCTTCAGTTCTTCGTCCGTCATCGGGATCTGCGGCATCACCGGGGGATAGCCTTTGACGGTGGCACTCCGGGGATTAAGGATATGTTCACGGATGAAACTCTCGTCCACGGTAATGTTTTTTTCCTGCCCCGCCGCGATCACCGTCTCCTTCCTGCCTACGAGGTCCTTAAAAGTAGGACCAACCTTTGGCGTGCCATCCACAGTATGGCATCCCAGACACCCTTTTGCCTGCAGGATCATCGGCCCCTGATTTGCGACTGATGTGGGTTGTGCCGCACTTACCCACTTGTCAAAATCACCCGGCGTCATGACAATAACCTTCGAGCGCATGTGGGAATGGCCGACGCCACAGTACTCGGTGCAGAAGATATCATAGGAGCCGGCTTCGTTCGCAGTGAACCAGAGGTGCGTCTTCATGCCCGGGACGCAATCCTCCTTTATGCGGAACGCGGGGATGTAGAGACAGTGAAGGACATCGGCGGATGTCATTATGAGCCTCACCGGCTTTCCCATAGGAACACTCAGCACGTCACTCTGCCGGCCATTTTCATAATCAAAAAGCCAGGACCACTGTCGCGCCGTGACATTGACCGTCATGGCGCCTTTCGGCGGGTTGCGGATATATTCGAAGTCCACCCAGCCAAAGTAAAACATAAAGATGACTAGGATGGTGGGAATCACTGTCCATGCGACCTCCAGGAGTATGTTCTCTTTCACATGCTCCGGCCTGGGATGCCTTTCCCTGTTATATTTGACGAGGAAGACCACCATACAAACCGTTACGATAGCAAGCAAGATCACACAGCAGACGACGATGAAGAGGAACGCGTCCTCAACTTTTCCCGCTGTATTTGAAGGTCCCAGGATCATAACCGCCCTCAGCGCAGCCACACATCAACAAAGGTGAGCCCGATAAGCAATGTCAAAGCAGCAATAGCAACGGTAAGCATTACTTTCAGAAATCTTCCCTCATACTTGAGGTGCATAAAGAAGGCGAGGACGAGACCGGCCTTCGCACAAGCAATCAGCAGCGATCCCAGGACGCTGAACTGGGCAAGAAGCCGGAGCTTGGCCACGGCGATAGTGCTGGCCAGGAGAAGGAGCAGGGCCAGCCAGACGGCAGTGTAGGTACCGGTGGTGACTGCTTGATCCTCTGTGAATTTTTCTTTCATGACTGTTCCTCAAGTAACCAGGTAAAAAAGTGGATAGAGGTATATCCACACGATATCCACAAAATGCCAGTATAGGCCTGTATTCTCCAGCCGGGCATAGTTTTCCAGGTTGATCGTTTCTCTCCGTGTGAAGTAGAGCATGAACGAGATGACGACCACCCCGACTAAGACGTGGAGGCCGTGGAGGCCGGTCATGACATAGTAGAGGCCGAAAAAAAGTATCTCCCCTTTGGCGAGCTTCAAGAGCACCGGAGAATTCGGGTATATCCCCATGTCGATCTTGGCGGTCCACTCAAAATATTTGATGACGAGAAACGCAACCCCCATGAGGATCGTCGCTAGCTGGAGCTGGGATGATAGAATATTTTTTCCTTTTTTTACGGCCGCAATCGCAAGAGCAATCATGAGGCTGCTCGTTAGGAGGATGACGGTATTGACTGTCCCCAGGATAATGTTCTCTTCAGCGGCGCCCGAATGAAAATCCTGAGAATACTTATAGCGGTATATGGAATAAAGGAGGAACATGCCGCCAAAGAACAGTATCTCCGTGAAGAGGAAGAACCACATACCCATCTTCTTTCCCATCTTATCGATATGCCCTGTTTCAGTGCTCACTCTATAACCTCGCCTCTTCTTCGTACGGGTAGGGCCCCCGCGTTATGACAGGTATCTCCCGAAAATTTTCGTGTGACGGAGGTGACGGAAGGGTCCACTCCAGCGTCTTCCCTCCCCATGGGTTGGCGGGGGCCTTCTCGCCTTTGAAGATCGACCGGATCAAATTCGCAAAGATGATGATGAGACCAATGGCCAGAAACCACGATCCCATAGTGGAGATCACGTGGTTTGTGTGATATTGCGGCGGGTAATCGAAGTACCTTCTCGGCATTCCCTGAAACCCGAGGATAAACATACTGAAATACAGGATATTGAAACCGACAAATAGATTCAGCCAGCCGATCTTCGCGAATTTCTCGCTGTACATCCGTCCGGTGATCTTTGGGAACCAGTAATGGAGCCCCGCTATGATCGCGAAACCGGCCCCGCCGAACATGACGTAATGAAAATGCCCGACGATGAAATAGGTGCCATGGAGGTGGAGGTTTGGCGCCAGTGACCCGATGATGAGGCCTGTGAGGCCGCCGATGGAAAAGAGAAAAATAAAGGATAACGCAAAAAGGAGCGGCGCGTCAGTTTCAATGGAGCCCTTGTAGAGAGTGGATACCCAGTTGAATATCTTCACCCCGCTCGGGACGGCAACCAGGAAGGAAACGAAGGAGAAGATGACCCGGGCGGTATCACTCATCCCGCTGGTGAACATGTGGTGGCCCCATACAGCGTAACCTACTACGGCGATCCCCAGGGCCGACATGCAAACGGCGACATATCCGAAGAGTGACCTTCTCGAAAAGACCGGGACGATCTCGCTTATGATGCCCATGGCCGGAAGGACCATTATATAGACGGCGGGATGTGAATACATCCAGAAGAGGTGCTCATAGAGAATGGGATCACCCCCCTTCGTCGGATCGAAGAACCCGACGCCGAAGAAACGTCCCAGAAAAATGAAAAGCAAGGTGATGGCGAGAACCGGCGTGGCGAGCATCTGCACCCACCCAGTAGCATACAGCGTCCACGGAAATGCGGGCATGCGGAACCAGCTCATCCCGGGGGCCCGCAAGCGGTGAATGGTGGTGACGAAGTTGAGCCCCGTAAGAATTGACGAGAACCCCAGAACAAAGACACCCATGACCGCAATCGAGATATTTGCAGGTGTCCGGATGCTGTAAGGGGCATAAAAGGTCCAGCCTGTGTCCGGGGGACTGCCCTTTATGAAGATGGACAGGAGGACAATAACGGCACCAGTCACATAGAGCCACCACGACAGGCGGTTGATCCTCGGAAAGGCCACGTCCTGGGCACCGATCAGTATGGGAAGGAATATATTCCCGAAAGCAACGGGGATTCCCGGTATGATAAAGAGGAATATCTGGATGATGCCGTGAAGGGTGAAGAGTTCATTGTAGGTCTGCTGGCCAACGAGCCACCCTGGAGAAAGCAGGCTCAGCCTGATGGTGAAGCCCAGTACTACGCCGACGGAGAAGAAGGAGAGGAGCGCCATTAGATACATG
Organism: Syntrophales bacterium; assembly: GCA_035685925.1. Taxonomy (GTDB): domain Bacteria; phylum Desulfobacterota; class Syntrophia; order Syntrophales; family UBA2185; genus Fen-1135. The sequence continues at coordinate 28,094 of DASRZZ010000046.1, forward strand.
ACACCGATCCGTTTATGGTCGGTGGACATCATCCATTCCGCGATAATCCACCGATATTTTCCCGTTCTTTCGTAAAAGCCAGCCGCAACCGGCGTTTCATTTCTCAGTGTCATATTCTTTGCCCCTGCGGTACCTTTTCGTAGTCACCTGAAGGTAAATGAAAAAAGACACCATGACAGCGAGGGTAACAAGACCGACCACCGCCATGAAATCAAAAAATTTACTCTGCCCCGGAGGCTCATGGGAGAAGCAATAGAGCACGGCCTTCCTGAGGCCGGTCACCTCTCTCCCCTGAGACGCCTCAGTGAGGGCCATGTTCATGTCAAAAGATGAAAAGGTAATGGAGCCGAATGTAGACTTGGCAACATAGAGATACTTCGTTATTTTCCCGTCCGGGGCAAGGAAAATCAGCGCAACTGGGTGCGAAAATCCGTTGACGTCCTTCCGGTAGGTGAAACCCACGGCTTCTGTCAAGCGGTGGATATCTTCCCCTTTGCCCGTAAGAAATTTCCATCCCTTTTCGGGAAATGCCGTTCCTGCAGCCTTGATGTAATTCTTCTTGATGTCGCGCGCGATCTCCGGTGTGTCCGTGTCGTCAAAGCTCACCGTCACAACCCTGTAGTCTTTACCTGCCTGGAGGGCAAGCCTGGGAAGGGCCTCCGAAAGCGCTCCCAGCATCAGGGGGCATATGTGCTCGCAGGTGTAGTAGACGAGCGTGAGTATCACGGGCTTCCCATAGAAGTCGCCCATCTTGACCCTTTCCCCATTTTCATCGTAAAATACAAGATTGGCGGGAACTTTCTTTCCTGTCTTTTCTTCGATGCCGATCTTCTCTCCTCCGGCACCGACATTGTCCAGGGTTTCATGTCCACGGGCACTGTTCGTGACAATGAGACCGAAGATACATATGAACAATAAAATTTTTTTCATTTATCCACCTCTTTCGTCTGTTCCTTGCCCAGGCCCCACAACCACCATCCGCCAAGATTGATACCAACCAGGAAGAATGCAAAGACCGTAACGATAAAGAAGGTATCAGGTGTAAGTCCCGGATGATTGATTGCGGCCCTATCCACACCGTTCAAGCTGAGGATGTATGCCTCGATATCCGCAATCTGTTGCTGGGTAAGGGCATTGGTATCCCCGAAGGGAATCATGCTTAACTGCGGACTTGGTCCTTCCGGACGCGATCCGTGCTGTATGTAAATGTCTATTTTTTCCGCGAAGGTCTTTGGATCATGGCTGAATAAGTCAGGATCAATGGGATTTAGCGGTGGAACAGTTCCATCTTTTGAACCCTGGTTTGGCACCTTATCCGTCCCGTTAGGGCCATGGCAGGAAGTGCAGTTTGCGTCGAAGAGAACAGCTCCATGCTCGCCGCTTCCGATGATGGTAACAGCCTGCCCTGTCTGCCCTCGCGGTCCAGGGGCAACGGCTGCAGCGGGTGCCTGAACGGCGGGAGCGGCCGCCGTGGATGCGGCAGCACCGGATGCCGTCTTGGCCTTGAGGCTGAGCAGGTAATTGACGAGGTTGTTGATCTCGCTTTTGCCGATTGTCGCGAAGGATGGCATGACCGTAGCAGGATCATGAGATTTGGGATTCATGAGTTGCTCAGTCAGCCACTCTCGGGAATGCCCCTTCAACCCTTCGCCCGACAGATCGGGTCCGATACTTCCCCCGGTGCGGTTGATGCGATGGCAGGCAATGCATCCCTTGGCCTTGAAAAGATCTGCCCCTGCCTTCTTGCTCGCTGTTGGCGGAGCCGTCGGTGCAGCAGCTGGTGGAGCCGCCGTCGGTGCAGCAGGAACGACACCCTCAGATTTGCCGTAAGCCCCAGCCAGGGTGAAGACAATGAAAAACACCACAACCATAAGCCAGCCCACCATGAAAATGGGACGTTTCGCCGGTCGGCGCTCGACGTCACTGTCCACAAACGGGATCAGAAGAATGACCAGCGTACCGATTACGGGGATACCGATGGTAGCGATTACCTCAAGGCGGCCGGGAAAAAACTTCAGAACCTCGTAAAAGAAAAGGAAGTTCCACTCCGGCTTGGGTATGTAGGATGCGTCCAAAGGATCAGCCATGCCGGAAAAGGGTGGAGGTACATAGACGCAAAGCCCCACGAGGAGGAGGATGATAAGACTCGCCACGAGACCGTCCTTGAATACCTGGTCGGGCCAGAAGGGTCCTTTTTTCTCGCGCATTTTTTCGTCCCAGGGTCCCGCATTTCCGACCTTCCTCAGGGCGACCAGGTGTATGGCGATGACGATAAGCAGGATGCCCGCGAGAATCGCAGCATGGAGGATGAAGAAGCGGGAGAGCGTCAACTGGCCGATCACACTACCTCCCAGCATCATGCGCTTAATGAATTCCCCGATGATGGGAACAGTGCCAGCGCTGCTCGATGCCACCTCCACAAGCCAGTAACTGCGCTTGTCCCATGGGAGGGCCCCGCCGGTCAGGCTCATGGCCATGGTCAGAAGGAAAAGAAAGACACCTGTGACCCACTGTAGTTCATGGGGCTTCTTGTAGGCCCCCCATATGAAGACCTGGGACATGTGGAGCATGACCAGAACCACCATGGCGTTGGCGCCCCAGTAATGAAGGCCATGAATCAGCCAGCCGAATGGAACCTCCGTACGCAGATAATTCAGGCTGTTGTATCCCTGGCTTAAGGTGGGCACGTAACAGAAGAGCTGCCAGATACCTGTTGCGACTTGAAGAAGAAAGACGATCAGGGCTGCGCTGCCGAATACGTATGCGTAACTTGACCCTCCGGACATGTCCTCTTCCAGGGCAAGGCGCATGAACGGGGTTAGAGGCCAGCGCTCATCTATCCAGCGTAAGACGCGAGAAAGCATAAGCCCTCCTATACCGGAATCTTTTCCGGTGTGCCGCTCTTGTACTGTATCCATTCGGCATATAGCTCACCGTCCTCGATCCTCGTCGGCAGGGTGTCGAGGTTTCTCGGGGCAGGCCCCCCCAACACGGTCCCGTCGAGGGCGTACACACTGCCGTGGCATGGACACTCAAAGTGCCCGCTCACAGGATCCCAGTTGAAATGGCAGCCGAGATGCGGGCAGATCGGGGAGAAGACAGTCACATTGGTGGGACTGTATTTTATAACCCACAGATGGCGGATCACGGATTCCCGCACATAGGCATCCATCAGCACGTCGGCCGCCTTGAGATCTACCGGTTCTCCGATGGGGAGCGATCCTATTTGGGCAACCTTGAGCCAATTCGTCTTCATGGTTCTAAAAGCGGGCCCGGCGAAGGAGCCGATGAGAGGTATCCCCACGATCAGTCCGCAGAGGAAAGTCAAGATACCCGTCCCCCATTGTAAAAAAAACCGGCGTGTACTGACCTTACCGTTACCAGTGGTCGAGTTTGCTTCGTCCATTTGTCTACCTCTGAAAATATATTCACGTTACTTGAACGTCTTCAGTATGTACTCGGCAATTGCCTTTGCCTCTGTGTCGGGAATCGTTTTTTTATCAAATTGCGTCATCCCCGGCCCGGGGTGCCTCATCTTCTCCATAATGTCAGCAGGCTTCTTGATGCCGTTCAATTCGAGAGTTTTCCTATGTAGGGTCTTCGCTGGGTTGATTAAATTCTCTCCATTGGCGTGGCAGACGGCGCAGTTCTTCACAAATGCCCGCTCACCAAGCGAGGCCTTTGCAGCTTGTACAGGCATCTGGAAGCAGAACAAACAGGCAAAGAGCACTGCTGCGGACATTATCAGAAATTGTTTTATCTCAAGTATTCCTGTATTTATTGAATAATTATTCATGTTGTCTCCTTTCTTAGCCGGTGCTTTGCGCCGGTTTGCAGTGCACGGCCACCCCTCTTTCCTCAGCTTCGTAGATTGAAGGAGTGAGCCAGTTCCGGCCGTCCCGGGCGATTAAAATCGCCGCCGGTTCGATGATTCCCGTTCCTGCCGGATAATTGGGGAAATCAGGCGGCGCAGAAAGTTCCCATGCCTCGAGGATCGGTGTCATGAGTGCCCAGGCCGCCTCAATCTGATCGGCCCGCTTGAAAAGTGTACCGTCACCGAGCATGACATCAACGAGCAGTGTTTCATAGGCCTCAGGCGGTTTGGCGTTGAAGGCCTCACAATAGAAGAAATGCATGTCCACAGGGCTCAGGTGTATCTGCAGGCCGGGCCGCTTCGCCTGAAAGCGGAGTATGATACCTTCGTCAGGTTGAATGCGTATCATCAGCCGGTTGGATAAAAAGTCCCGGATCGCCGTAGCGGGAAACGACTGGTGTGGTGCAGGCCTCCACTGTATGGACACCTCCGAGACGCGGCGAGGAAACCTCTTCCCTGTGCGGAGATAAAACGGCACGTCCTGCCATCTCCAGTTGTCGATAAAAAATCTGACCGCCGCGAAGGTCTCTGTAGTTGAATCATGCTTCACCCCCGGTTCATCACGGTATGCTGGTGCATTCAGACCTTCGATCCATCCGGAGCCATACTGCCCTCTGGCCGCGTACTCGTGGACGTGATCCCGGTTTATCGGGCGTATCGCACGGAGTACGTCCGTCTGTTTGTTCCGGATTTCATCGGCGGCAAAGGAAACAGGCGGCTCCATGGCTATCATGCAGAGAATCTGGAGGAGATGATTTTGGATCATGTCTCTCAGGGCGCCCGTCTGATCGTAATAGGCCCCTCTGTGCTCGATCCCCACCTGCTCCGCCACCGTTATCTGCACGTTGTCAATGTACCGGCGATCCCAGACCGGTTCAAAGAGGGCATTAGCAAAGCGGAAAGCCAGGATGTTCTGCACCGTCTCCTTGCCGAGGTAATGATCGATCCGGAATATCTGGAATTCGTCAAACGCCGCCGTGAGGACCTTATTCAGATTACGGGCGGATGCGAGGTCACGACCGAACGGCTTTTCCACTACTATGCGGGTATCTCTGTAATCCCGTGCAAAGCCGGCCATGCCTAGTTGCCTGGGAATTACCTCAATCATCTGAGGAGGTGTGGCAAGGTAATAAATCCTGACGGCCTCGGCGTTCCACTCCCGGTTCAGGTCGCTTAAGTGCTGAGACAGTGCTGCGTAGCAATCGGGATTCGCGAAATCGGCTACCCGGTAATGGAGAGACGAGGCGAATGTCTGCCACTGCTCGTCATTGGGTTTGTCCTGGCGTGAGAACTGCTCAACGCCCCCGCGGAGACGCTGCCGGAATTCCTCGTCGCTCATCTGCTTCATATCCACCCCTATGATGGCTAAACGCTCCGGCAGCCACTTATCTGCAAACAGACTGTAAAGGGCAGGAACCAACTTACGCCAAGTCAGGTCGCCGCCAGCGCCGAAGATTACGATGGCTACTGGCTTTCCGTTCGTTGACTTTTCCATGATTCAATCTTCCTCCCACTTCGTATGAAAGATGCCCTTCTCATCCACCCTCTCATAGGTGTGGGCCCCAAAGTAATCCCTTTGGGCCTGGATAAGGTTGGTAGGCATCCACGCATTCCTGTAACTGTCGAAATAGGACAAGGCCGCCATCATCCCTGAAACGGGGATGCCGAGGTTTGCGGCGGAACAAACCATTCCCCGCAGGTCATGCTGGTATGCCACCGCTTGCTGTCCCAGAATGGGGTCAGTAAGGAGGTTTGTAAGACCAGGGTTTTTCTGGTAGCCTATTTGGATATGCTCCAAGAGGGCCGCGCGGATGATGCAGCCGCCCCGCCAGATTCGGGCAATATCCGCAAGGTTAAGATTGTAGCCATAGGCGGCGGAAGCCTTGCGGAGAAGAGCCATCCCCTGGGCATACACGATGATGAAGGCCACTTGTAGCGCCTTTTCCAGCGTCCCGATAAAGAAATCACGTTTTCCGTGGAAAGGCGCGGAAGACCCTGTTAAGATCTGGCTTGCTCTTTCCCTTTCCGCTTTGTAGCCTGAAAGGTCGCGAGTGGAGACGGCGGCATCAATTATCGATACAGGAACCTGAAGATCCATGGCTGTCTGGGACGTCCATTTCCCCGTCCCTTTCTGACGAGCCTCATCAAGAATAACGTCAATGAGCCGCTTTCCCGTCTTCTCATCCACATGGCGGAAGATGTGGGCAGTGATCTCCAAGAGGTAGGAATGAAAAAACCCTTCATTCCAAGCTTCGTATACCCCGGCCAATTCGTCGTCTGTAAGGCTTATTCCCCGCTTCATCAGATCATAGGTTTCGGCGATGAGTTCCATGAGACCGTATTCAATGCCGTTGTGGACCATCTTCACGAAGTGTCCCGCAGACCCTTTCCCCAAGTAGGTTACGCATGGTTCCCCCTGTATGCGGGCGGCTATTGCCTCGAACAGAGGCCGCACCCTTTCATAGGCCTCCGGTTGGCCGCCGGGCATGATGCTGGGACCGTGGCGGGCGCCGTGCTCTCCGCCAGAGATGCCAACGCCGAGAAGTTGTATCCCCGCTCTTGCCAGGGTTTTTTGCCTTAAGTTGGTGTCGGTGAAGTGGGAATTGCCACAATCTACGAGGACGTCTCTCGCCTCCAGAAACGGGAGGATGTCCCTGATTATATCATCGACAACGGGCCCTGCGGGGACGAGCATGATAATGGCTCGCGGCGATTTCAGCAGCGCCATATATTCCTCCAAGGCCCGTGCGCCCCTGATATGCCTCCCTCCTGATTCAGCGGCGAGGGCATTGACCTTGTCATGGTCTTTGTCGTAGCCGGCTACGGCGTATCCGCGATCGGCCATGTTGAGAAGCAGGTTGCGCCCCATGACACCGAGACCTATCAGACCTATTTCATACTTCTGTTTACCCATTGATTTACTCCTCGCAATCGTTTCTCATGGGTATTACAAACTGGCTGCCCAAGACAGTCGTAACAGCAATGGTGGTGAAGAACCCCGGACCTGACCGATGATCCGTCAGGTCACCCAATACGCCGCGTAAGAAGCTGAAGAGGCGGTCGACCGCTAGCAGGAGGAGGATGCAGTAGGCGCAGACATTAATCTGAAATAGCAGATGCGCAAGCACCGACATGCCCAGAAGATGGGCCGATATGGACACAATGCCCGTGGCCATGACAAGGACAAAATGCCCGGCATAAAGCTGCTTCATGCCCTTTCTTACTATATCCATAAATCCAACCTTCAACATCTACGGAGCCCCATACATGGTCTTTAAAAAATACGATGGCAACATCATCCCCATCATGACGAATCCTTGCGTTACGTCTTTGCACTCCTACAAGTCCAGTCCAAGCCTTGCCAGTGCCTCACGTGTAGAGACATAGCCCCTGTGGACAATGCCTCTGATCCCCAATTCTTCCGCAACGGCAACGAACATATCTCGATCCTCGATATAAACCACCCTCGGCGCGGCGGCCTGAGCAATATCCAGAGCGACCCGGTAAATGTCGGCGTCTGGCTTCCGGTAATGGACAAAACAGGAGGAGATAAAAAAATCTATGAAGTCTGTCAGTCTGAATGTGCTGATCCGGTGAGCCGTAAGCTCCCTCCCCTCATTGCTCACGGCCGCGACCTTCAGGCTGTACCGGGATTTTAGCCGGCGGATCATGTCCATCATCTCCGGCAAAGGCCTAGACTGAGAAAACATAAACTCCTTGAATTCTTCTGGTGAAAATGACCGCTTTTCATAGAAGACCACGCGGTAAAGATAATCGTCGAGGCTCAACTTCCCTTCCTCGTATGTGTCAAAAGTAAGGTAATGTCTTTCGTCCATCGCGCCATGGTCTATGCCGAACTTCTCAGCAGCCTTCCTACGCATACTCTTGTCCCACCCATTGGTCAGGATTACATTCCCGATATCGAGAAAGAGATGTGTTATCTGTCCTGCCACCATGCTTGGACTCCTCTTCTTGCGCCTGATGAATTGGGCTCTACTCGGTTTGACGCGCCACTGTTTCCAGAAAAGCGGCCCTTTTTTCAGACAGCCTCGCCATCAGGAGGTCGAACGGTTTGATGAATTTCTCCACCCCTTCACCCTCGAGAGTCTGGGTCACCTGGTCGATATTGATCCCAAGATCGATGAGAGACTTCAGTACTTTTTCCGCTTTTAACAAGCCGTTCCCCAGGCTGACGGCAGGCTTGCCGTGGTCCCGGTAAGCCCGGAGCGTCTCCATGGGGACCGTGTTGACCGTCTCCGGACCGATTAGGGGCTCTACGTACTTCACATCGCTGTAGGCCGGATTCTTGGTGCTTGTACTTGCCCACAGCAATCGCTGTACCCTGCCGCCCCTCTGCACAAGGTATGAAAAGCTTGCAGACCTGAAGATTTCTTTGAAGATGTTGTAAGCCACCTTGGCGCTGGCAATTGCCACCTCACCGATAAGAGATGCAGCGGTAAGCCCGATTCTTCCTTCCGCTTCTGCCTTCTTTTCCAGGACAGGGTCTATCATCGTGTCGATGCGGCTGAGAAAGAAGCTTGCCACAGAAGCGATGCGGTCTATGGGCTTGCCATTGATGATCCTGTCCTCCAGTCCCGCGAGGTATGCCCGGGCCACCTCCCTGTACCGCGGGAGACCAAAGAGCAGCGTCACATTGATATTTATTCCCTCTCCAATCAATTGCCGGATGGCCGGGAGCCCCTCCGTCGTTGCGGGCACCTTGATGAACACATTCGGTCTATCGACCGCCGCCCAGAGCATCTTAGCCTCATCGACAGTTTTTTCCGTGTCATGGGCAAGGCGCGGGGAGACCTCGAGGCTGACAAAACCGTCACCACCGTCCAGGCGGTCATAAATGCCACGGAGCTGATCTGCAGCAAGCCTGATGTCATGAACGACAAGGTTCTGGTATATCTCGTCCACGCCTTTCCCTTTCCCGGTTAGGGTACGGATCTCCTCGTCATAATCGTTGGTCTCTGCGATGGCCTTTTCAAATATGGCCGGGTTGGAAGTGACTCCTGAGAGGCCGTCTTCATCTATGAGTCTCTTAAGTTCACCCGACATGAGTATGGGGCGGCTGATGGAGTCAAGCCAGATGCTCTGGCCCAAACTTTCAAGTTTCAAAAGGGGATTATTAGTCTTCATATTTTTATCCTCCCGTTCACATCATGACGTCCATCGTACCCAACAGTCCGGCCGACCCTCACGGCAGAGCTCCGATAGTTGCGATCGCCTCCAGGATGGGACCCGGATAGACGCCAATTGAGATCAAAAGAACCATCAGTACAGACAGCGCTAGTACGCCTGCCGGCATGGAAGGCCCGGCAGCTGCCGCTTCCGGCACAGGCGTGTACAGGACGACAATGACGCGCAGGTAATAAAACAGGCCTATGACACTGGCGACGACCAGACAAATGACCGGCATCCAGAGAACTGAGCTGACGCCGGCTGCCAGCACGTAAAACTTACCGATAAATCCGGCCGTAAGGGGGATCCCGGCAAGGGACAGGAGCATGACTGTAAGGCTGCCTGCGAGCCAGGGCCGGCGGAAAAAAAGGCCCTTGTAGTCATCGAGTCTATCCGCATCCCTCTCCTGCCCGGACAGAACGGTGACAACGCCAAAAGCACCCAGGGTCATAATAAAGTAAGCTAGAAGGTAAAAGACAACCGCCGTCACACGGAGCTCTCCACTCGCCAGAAAGGCCACGAGGAGGTAGCCCATGTGGGCTATGGAAGAATATGCCAGGAGGCGTTTTATGTTATCCTGGAAAAGCGCCAGAAGGTTCCCGGCAAACATGGAGGCTACAGCGACGCATACCAAGAAAACAACGAGCGGATCCCCACGGGGCACGGCGACCTGCACGAAATAACGGAGCATGATAGCGAAGACCGCACCTTTGGAGACGGTCGCGATAAAGGCCGTCACCGGCGCCGGAGCGCCCTCGTAAACATCCGCCACCCACAAATGGAATGGGACGAGAGCCAGTTTGAATCCTATGCCGACAACGATGAATACCGTACCTGCAAGAATGATCGGTCCGATACCAACTTCTGAAGCCATCTTCACGGCGAGCATGGAGAATTCCATGGTGCCCGTTTCCGCGTAGACGAGGGCCATCCCGAAAACGAGGAAGGTTGAAGAAAAGGCGGCGAGGATGAGATACTTGATTCCCGCCTCGATACAGCGCTCATTCATCCGCATATATGCGGCAAGCGCGTAAAGTGAGACACTGAGGATCTCCAGTCCCAGGAAAAACGAGGCAAAGTGCACGGAGGAGACCAGGATGGCGGAACCGAGTAAAGCGGTCAAAATCAGGATGTAGAACTCTTCCCTGCTTTCCTTATGGATATCGAGATAGCCGTAACTGAGAAGGAGGGTGAAAAGGCCGGCCAAGAGGATGAGAACGATAAAGAAGAGGGCGTACCCGTCGATGACCAGAAGCTCCGTGAGCTTATGAGACGAAGGCGATGGCTTCCACAGAATCGTAAGAATAGCCAGGATGACAGCAGAGAGAGCCAGAGAGAATGTTAGCCCATGGCTTCTCCGGATGGCTATAGCGAGCATGATGACGACCGGCGCTGCAGCCAGTATCATGAGCGGCAAAAGGGCTGTGAAATCATGGGCCGTCATTGCTGCCTCCCGAATATCTCGATTGAACTGGCCTTGGGCGCCCCACTGGTATTTCTTTGCAGACTTGAAAGGCCCTCCCTGGCGGTATCGAAGCAAGGTTGAGGATAGAGGCCGAGCCAGAGGATAAGGGCTATCATGATTGCCATGACGGTCATTTCCTTTGCCTCCAGATCGGGAATCCGCCAGCCTTCATGGTTGGCGCCGAAGAATGCCTTCTGCACCATCCATACGGCGTAAACCGTGGACAGGACAAGCCCCAGCGCGGCGAATGCCGCCATGAGGGGGTGCGCCTCGTACGTGCCCAGAAGGATCAAGAACTCACCGATGAAATTTCCCATCCCCGGGAGGCCCAAGGAGGCCAAGGCAAAGAAAAGCCAGACTCCGCCCATGCGGGGGGCCACGGCCCACAGACCGCCCATGCGCATCATCTCACGTGTATGAATCCGCTCCTGAACGGCACCTGCCAGGATAAAGAGGGCTCCTGTACTGATGCCGTGGCAGAGCATCTGGATTATGACGCCTTGGAGGGCCTTTTCATTCCAGACGAAGACGCCCAAGAGGACAAAACCCATGTGGCTGACACTCGTGTAAGCAATGAGGCGTTTGAGGTCGCTCTGGGCAAATGCCAGGACGGCCCCATAGAGGATGCCGATGATGCCCAGTGTCATGACAAGAGGTGCCAGTTCCGTTGAAGCGCCCGGGAAGAGGGGAATGGCAAACCGCAGAAGGCCGTATCCGCCTGTCTTCAGGAGCAGGCCGGCGAGGATCACACTCCCCGCTGTGGGAGCCTCCGTGTGCGCATCAGGGAGCCAGGTATGGAAGGGGACGGCCGGAAGCTTTATAAGGAAGGCCGCAAGAAAGCCCATCAGAAGGAAAAATGCTGTCCCGGATTCCAGGGGAGTTCCTAAAAGTTTGAAATAGTCAAATGTATAAATTCCCGCCTTTCCCCCGTGGATGAAATATATTCCCAGTATGGAGGCCAGCATCAGTAGGCCGGAGAGTTGGGTGAAGATGAAAAATTTCACCGCGGCGTAAATGCGTTTTTCGTGCCCCCAGAGGGCGATAAGAAAATACATGGGGACGAGCATGACCTCCCAGAAGAAGTAAAAAAGGAAGAGATCGACGGCAACAAAAACTCCGATAATCCCGGCGAGTGTTGCCATGAGGTTGAAATGGAAAAATCCAACCTGTCCCGCAATCTCCGTCCACGATGCGATGACGGCCGCCATCCCCAAGATCACGGTCAGAAGTACAAGGAGCAGGCTGATCCCGTCCATTGCCAGATGAAAGCTGATGCCCAGGGACGGGATCCACGGCCGGCTTACTTCGGCAATCCAGGGGCCCCCGGCAATGGTCACTGCATGCGGCCCTGAGAGCCAGAGGAAGAGGACGAGTACCATATCAACGGCGAGGGCTGCGATGGATATCCATCTAGCCATGAGATCTTTCTTTCTTCCGGCATACTGGCCGTGCTTCACTGCGACCCAGGCCAAAAGCCCCCCTGCCAGAGGTAGGAAGACTATCCAGATAAGAATCATTCTACACCGTCCAATTTTTTTGTCATAACACCAGTATCAGTCCCACCGCTATTACGGCGCCCATGGCCACCCCCAGCGCGTATTGACGGACCATTCCCGACTGTGTCCGGGCCAGGGACAAAGACAAGCGGGAACTGAACCAGGCGGCACCGCGGTAAAAGACGTCCACGAAATCACCTTTATTGACACGTGCGGCCCACACGAAGGGCCGCACGAATAGTGCATCATAAAAGAAATCAAACCCCCAGCCGGCAAGGGAGAGACGATGAATCAATGCACCCACAGGTTTTCCTGTGAAATCGGTGACGAGATGTGACCCGCCTATGTACAGCCACCAGGCCGTAAAGATACCGATCAAGGAAATGAGCGCGGCCGCCAGAAGAAGGAATAAATCAACCTTGAAGGATACAGGAAGCATTCTCATCCCGGGTAAGGACCGGGACATGAAATCCGAGAAGACCGCAACCGGTGCAATTACGGCAGGCATCTGGACGAAGCCGCTCACGAGGGAGAGACCGGCCAAGGCAACCAGAGGAATGATGATCGCCGGACCGGGCCTATCATCCACGGGAGTCACAGTCTTGCCGAAGAAGACCAGAAAGACCAGGCGGAAGGCATAAAGCCCTGTGAGAAAGGCGCCGACACACCCGGCGGCCCAGAGACAGGGGCTTCCCCGCTCTGACGCCCAGGCGGCAAACAGGATCATGTCCTTACTGTAAAAACCGGCAGTGATGAACGGTAGGGCAGCGAGCGAGGCGGCCCCGATGAGAAATGTCCAGAATGTTACAGGCATTTCACCGCGGAGCCCACCCATTTTGTAAATGTCATGTTCGCCGCCAAGGCCGGTAATTACGACACCCGCTCCGAGAAAGAGGAGGGCCTTGAAAAAGGCATGGGTCATGAAATGAAAGATTGCCGCCGACCACGCACCTACCCCGAGGGCCAAGAACATGTAGCCGATCTGGCTGATTGTGGAATAAGCCAGGATCCGCTTGATATCCCATTGGGCAATCGCGCTTCCTGCAGCGAGAAGAAGGGTGGCGGCGCCGATGACGGCTACGAACCCCTGGACGAGAGGGGCCAATTGAAAGATGACGTGCATCCTGGCGATTAGATAGACCCCGGCCGTTACCATGGTTGCCGCGTGAATGAGGGCGGAGACCGGCGTAGGGCCCGCCATGGCATCGGGGAGCCACGTCTGGAGCGGAAGCTGGGCAGATTTGCCGACTGCACCCCCCAGAAGCAGGAGGGCCGCCCAGAAGGCTATGTTTGAGCCCTCAGTCCACTGCCAGGGCGCTGCCTGGAGAATCCCCTGCATGCTCAATGTATTGAGGTGGACAAAAAGGAGTAAAAGACCGACAGCGAAGGCCGTGTCGCCGATGCGGGTAACGATGAAGGCCTTATTCGCAGCCTTTATATTAACGGGGTCATCATACCAGAAACCGATAAGGAGATAGCTGCACAGACCCACCCCTTCCCATCCGAGATAGAGGAGGAGCAGGTTGTCCGCCATGACCAGGACCAACATGGAGCCCACAAAAAGATCCATATAGGAGAAAAAGCGCTTCATGCCTGCCTCCCGTGCCATGTGTTCCGCAGAGTAGAGGAGGATAAAGAATCCGACGATGGCAACAACGAGAACCATGACAACAGACAGGGCGTCAAGGTAAAGCGAGACGAGGGGCGAAAAGCCGCCGACTGCGAGCCAAGTCCAGAGGGTCTGTGTATAGGCATCTCCGGGTGGAGGAGAGATGACAAAATTTATACCTGTCAGGATGGCTGTGATCGCCGCGAGTCCCACAGAACCGGCGCCAACGGTAGATATGCCGCGACGTGACAGACGGGAGCCCGCAAGTATCAGGATGACAAAACCCGCAAAAGGGAAGGCGCAAATCAACAAGATAAACTCAAGCATCTCAACCTCTCATCTTGCTGGCGCAGTCCACATCGAGTGTCTTGTGCCAGGAATACATCCATAGAATCAGAGCAAGTCCGAGAGAGACCTCCGCCGCTGCCACGGCCAAGATAAAGATGAACATCAATTGGCCGTCGGGCTGGAGCCATCGAGACCCGGCAACTACAAAGGCCAGACCTGCAGCATTGAGCATAATCTCCAGGGAGAGAAGGATAAAAAGGATATCCCTCCGTATCAGCACGCCCGTTATACCCAGCGCGAAGAGGACAGATGCCACGACGAGGCCGTGTGCCATGGGGATCCCATTCATGCTGTATTACCCCCTTCCTCTTGCTCCTCCTGCCTGCGGCCGAGGTGGTAGGCCAGGTGGTAGGCGCCGACAAGACCCGCCAGAAGCAGTACAGAGGCCATCTCCACACCCAGGATGTAAGGCCCGAAGAGGGCCATGCCGGTCTCCCTGGGGCTCACATTCTGCATCTCTATAACAACTCCCCTTCCCGTAGCCAGTATCCAGACAAGTTCGGCGAGGAGGATGGCCGTGAGAATAGCGGGCCCGATCCATACAGCCGGAGTGAGCCAGTGCCGCTCTCTCCCGACGGACCGGGGGCCCGGGTTCAGCATCATCATGACGAAGACAAACAGAACCATGATGGCGCCTGCATAGATAATCACCTCCAGGGCGGCCGCAAAAGGCGCCCCCAGGGTAAGAAAGATCATTGCCACAGCAAGGAAGGAAACTACGAGATAAAGGAGGGCATGGATGGCATGTGTTCCCGTTATGACGCGGACCGTCGCTGCTATGGCAATGATAGAGGCTATGTAAAAGGCATAAGTCATACAGATCTTCCTTTATGGTAGCAGGCTCTTCACATCCACCGGCGGGGCTTCGTCTTTCCCTTCCCCTTTTCCCTTGCCGGAGATCGCGACTCCTGCGACCTTGTAATAGTTGTAGTCCGGGTATTTCCCCTGCCCGCTGATGAGGAGGTCTTCTTTCTCATAGACGAGGTTCTCCCTTGCGTATTCCCCCATCTCGAAATCGGAGGTGAGTTGAATGGCATATGTAGGACAGGCCTCCTCGCAGAAACCGCAGAAGATGCAGCGCGAGAAGTTGATCCGGAAAAAAGCCGGATAGCGTCTGCCATAGGCATCCTCAGCGGCATCCAGGGAAATGCAGGAAACGGGACAGGCCACGGCGCAAAGATAGCAGGCGACGCACCGCTCGGCGCCTTCCGGGTCCCGGGACAAAATGATCCTTCCCCGCCACCGAGGCGGAATGCCCGGCATGACCTCCGGATAGAGGACTGTCTCCCGCTTGCGGAAGGCATGCAGGAAAACAAGCCAGATGCTTCTCAAGTGTGTCCACATGAGCGCAATCAACTCCCTGCCAGTAAAATCCCTCCTGTCACGATGATATTCACCAGCGCCAGAGGGAGCATCCATTTCCAACCCCAGGCCATGAGTTGGTCATACCGGGGTCTCGGAAGGGAGGCCCGAAGCAGAATAAAAAACCCGATGAAGAAAAAAGTCTTTACGACGAACCACATCAGAGGCGGCAGGTACGGCCCCAGCCAGCCTCCGAAGAAAAGAGTCACGATC
Source organism: Syntrophales bacterium (assembly GCA_035685925.1). Taxonomy (GTDB): domain Bacteria; phylum Desulfobacterota; class Syntrophia; order Syntrophales; family UBA2185; genus Fen-1135. The sequence goes on from DASRZZ010000046.1 coordinate 43,648, forward strand.
ATTGCTGAAATAAGGGTGATGCCGAGATACTCACCCAGAAAGAACATGCCGAATTTCATCGCGGAATATTCCGTGTGGAATCCTGCCACCAGTTCACTTTCGGCCTCCGGTAGGTCGAATGGGAGCCGCCGTGCCTCGGCGATCCCAGCAATGATAAAGATTGCAAGGCCCAGCAACTGGGGGATGCAGAACCATATATGCTTCTGTGCCTCTACGATTACCCGGAGATGAAACGATCCGGCCATCATGCAAACGCCCATCACAGAGAGCCCCATGTAAACCTCATAGCCGAGCATCTGTGCCACGGCCCTCAATCCCCCGATGAGGGCGTATTTATTGTCCGACGACCAGCCGGCCAGGGCAATGCTGTAAACGCCGAGGGACGACATGGCCAGGAAAAAGAGGACGCCTATGTCAAGGCCCACAACTTCTACGTTTGGAGAGAAGGGAATCACGGCGTAGGCGGAAAGTACCGTCACCACGATGATCCCCGGCGTAATGATAAAAACGGGTCTATCCGCAAAGGGGGGAATCCAATCCTCCTTGGTCACTATCTTGATCATGTCCGCCAAGACCTGTAAGAGTCCGAATGGACCCACACGGTTGGGGCCGTAACGGTCCTGCCAGAGGGCGAGGAGCCGCCTTTCGAGCCAGATGTTGAGAGCGGCAACAACAAGGGCCCCTGCAAGGACGCCAAAGATGATGGCTAGAGTGTTCATAACGTTCATGTCTTTTTTCCCCCCTCATTGCCATCAGAAAACAAATATCCCCGTGCGGGAAACTCAATCGCGGGGACTCCCGGGATGCCGGCAGGTATTCCCGCCACTCCCGGCGGGAGGGACTCGTCAATCCAGATGGGAAGACGGAGTTCGTGTCCGGAAATGGATACCCCGGCTACCTGCCCATTGACAGGATTCACTGCCAGGTA
>DASRZZ010000047.1:0-22609 GCA_035685925.1 Syntrophales bacterium
CGGCTCCATCAACCGCTGGTATTCCCAGGCTCAGAAGAACAACTAGAATCGCTATGATATATCTACGCGCCATTCTCTATCCTCTCCCGTAAACCCTCATCTGTCGGTACTGCTTGCTCCTCAACGAAAGGGGATCATCAGGAAGTCTGATGCCATGAGCGAGCCACTCAAGTGAACGCCATGGAGGCTGCGATGCGTGGTCATAACTGCCGCAAATGAACAGCGGCGTTCCCGGTTTTAAGACCTTCCATCCCTTCTTATCCAACTGCCACTCTTCTCCCCAATCATAGAGCCACCTGGCGTCTGACTCAAGCAGGCGAATGCATTCATGGCTTGCCGGATAGCCAGGCAAATCATACTGATGCAACGATAATCCGTGCTTGTTGTCAAAACCAAAATACCAAGGCATGTACCACTCTCTGTTCACGGTGCTGTGTCTGCCTCGTGTACGCCAGGTCAGGTGGAAAAGCCCCGAGGGAGTGGGCCGATCTTTGCGCCCGGAGCTGACCGGACCCCAGTGCACCAATCTGCCGTATTCGTAAGCCCCGAAGGCCTGACTCGGCAGATCTACAACTAATGCCTTGGGGTATTTCTCCGCCCAAGTATATCGACTTGGAAACGGACTGTAATCAAGCTCCCTGCCGGTCCACTGAAGCGGAATAACAAGAGCATTAGGTCTTACCAAATGAGCGAGATCCCTGCGGTTGATTTTTTCCAATAAGGCGATCTGCTCTGCATTGAAACTCGCCCGTAGATTTTTCAAGCCGCCCGAAAAAAGCTCCAGTTTATATTTGATATCGGCTGACTGCGGTTCGGCCGATGAATTCTGCACTGTCCAAAAGGCTGTGAATCCTATCTGCAGGACTCCCATGATGGCGGCAGCGAAACATACCATTCTTTTTTTGCATTCTACTTTTCGCACATCACCTTCGTCTGCTGCCACGCATTCATATAAGGGCAGCGTTCTGACAAAGTTTTTCTGCAAGGTCAGTGTAAGGAATAAGTAACCCTTATGTCAAGAAAAATGAGCACAGTCGGTTATTGATGATTATAATTCACTGCGTCCCAGTTGGGTCTTGGTTGTGGAAAACAGCATTTTCAGAAAGCGCTCCTTCGATTCTGTGCGCTTGATTTCACAACACAGGATCGTTATACTAAAAACAAGGTTAAATCCATGTTGACCTTACACCGGAAGCGAGGACATACGCACTCGAAAACGGTGGCACGTTCTTCTTGGGATATATTGCCTTGACAGGCGGCTGTCGCGTATCCTTCCGGCCGGGACCAACCGTCGGGTTTCGTAGGCTTATCCCTTATAGACTGCCGGATGTGCCATGGGTTGTCGCTGCGGCTACTGTCCTCGGGTTCAAGAGGTTGGTAATTAAAGACTGGCGCCATTTTTGACCGAGAGTGAGTGACGTGTCAAGTCTTCTTGAAGAAATAAGAAAGATTGCTCATCAAGGCACATGGAAAAGAGAGATTTTGACAAGGACGCCAAATCCTATGATCTGAAGCCAGGGCGGGTTAAGCTGGCGCAGGATGTAGCAACCGCAATAATCAGCGAGGTTCATCTTAATTCAGATATGGACGCCCTTGATTTCGGGTGCGGAACTGGTTTGGTTACTTTGCAGCTTCAACCTTTTTTAAGAACTATTACAGGAGCCGACTCATCTCACGGCATGCTTGATGTGCTTAAATCCAAGATCGAGGAGAAGAATCTCACCAATGTCAAAACAGAATTTATCGACTTGGGAAAGAGTGTCGAGCTGAAAGACAAATATCATCTTATTATCAGCAGCATGACCCTGCATCACATCGAGAATATAGAATACATCATCCATGAGTTTTATAACTGTCTTTTGCCCGGAGGGTATCTATGCATTGCCGATCTGGATTCCGACAACGGCGATTTTCACAGAGATAAGACAGGAGTAGTTCATTCTGGTTTTGACAGAGCGGAGATACGCGGGCTTTTCATTGCGGGTGGATTTCAGGACGTCAGGGATATGACCGCGGCCAGCGTTGTTAAGGATTTGTCTGAAGGGCGGTCGCTGGAATTTACGGTCTTTCTGATGATTGGACGAAAATATTGATAAGGCATACCCCATGTGCGGATTGGGAAGAGAGAACTGCTCACAATCTATGGAACTGGTTCCTATCGGTGTGATACACTCGCCTTACCAGGTCAAGGACGATGCGCCGCGTCAGGGAAGGCTTTCTCCCGCTACAAGTGAGATTGAAATCTTTCCAGAATATGCAGAGGGGTTAAAAGATATCGTAGAGCGGCCGCATTTGATCATAATGTACTGGTTTGACAGGGCGGAGCGTGGCACACTAACGGCCATCCCGCCCTATTCAAAAGAGGAGCATGGAGTATTTGCCACCCGCTCGCCAGACCGCCCTAATCCGATTGGGTTTGCCGTAACAGACCTTCTCGGCATCGATGGCACCAGGCTTACCGTGAGAGGCCTTGATGCCTTTGATGGAACGCCGGTACTCGACATCAAGCCATACTCTCCGGAGATTGACTGCATAAAGGAATAAATGTCTCATCGTCTTGTCCTTGACTGGGAAAGTGCGACAGAGGGAAGGAGTTGAATATGACGGCTAAGGCCTTTCAAGATTATTATCCTGATGAATTTGCGCATTGCTTTGGTTGCGGACGACTAAATAAAGAAGGTCTGCAAATTAAGAGTTACTGGGATGGTGAAGAAAGCGTCTGTAATTTTACTCCCATGCCTTTCTACACGGGTGGTTTTCCCGGATATGTATATGGAGGACTTATCGCTTCATTGATGGATTGTCATGCCGCTGCTACTGCATCGGCAGCTAAATTACGTGAGGAGGGTTTGACACTCAATGGCCGACCGATTTCCCGATTTGTTTCAGCATCTCTAAGAGTTGATTTTCTAAAACCAACTCCGACGGGGACTGTCCTGAACGTAAGGAGCAGTGTGAAAGAAGTTCAAGGCAGAAAGGTTATCGTTAGTGTCACGCTGTCTGCGGAGGGTGAAATTCGAGCAAAAGGCGAAGTACTATTGGTGCAGATCCCGGAAATAGGTAGGTGACAAGAGACAAAGGGATTCTTATCCCCAGCTTCGCTTCCAGATATCGTGTTGAAAAAATCAGTATGAAGGCTTGCCGCCGCTGCCTCCCGGAGGGAGATTCGGCAAATTTTCATAGCCTTTGTCGCGCGATGGTGGCCTAGGCACACTGCTGCCGCCAGAGCGCACAGCTATTGCATAGGCAATGCTATTCTTGGCTATCGCGCGCTGTCTGCCGGTCCTGAAATCAAAGGACCACGCGAAGTCGGCGGGGTTGTCCTGAAACTCTGTACTCGACCAGTAGTCGTAGGGCTGAAGTTCCGACAACTGTCCCTTATTTGCTAATAGGCCATCCTCATCGTTACCCAGAGCATCGTAATATAGCCGCCCCATCTCTCCTTCGTTTGTGTAACCGTATTCTTTTCCCGGAGTGGTGGGGAGACGCCAGTCGCTGTAACCTCCTACTGTGAGGCCGGCGACCCATTTCATCGCCTGATCCCAGGTCATGGGATTATTGTTCGGATGCTTATACCAGGTAATGTTAGTATCCGTGTCATAAACCGTGCCGTCGCCCATGTCAAAGAGGGCTGCTGATACCATCGGAACCATGCTCAAGGAAAGTATCAATATGGATAGAGATAAGAAGAACTTTTTCATTGTCTGCTTCCTCCTTCCCTGCTGGGGATCAATGATCAGAATAATCATGCGCGACAGGTAATTATTAGATTCCCGCAAATGACATGCCTCCCGCGGGAATGATCGGCTGAATCCCGTATCAGTTCCTGTTTTCTGCTGATCCCCGGTTTCCCGGCGTCCGAACACTGTTCAATCAGCAGCAGTGGTATGGCTGCGATGGCGGTCATGCCTACCAGGAACCACAAAAAGTTCAACAATTGTTTCTTCTCTTTCATTTCCATGTCGGTGTCCTCTTGTGTATCAGATCAATCACGGTGATTTCCGGGGGTGATAAAAAACGGATCGGCGGTCCCCATGTGCCGGTGCCTCTGCTTACGTATAAATACGCATCATTCGGCAGATTAAACCATCCGGTGTTGAGCGGATAAAAGAGTCGCGTCACAAAGTTGAAGGGGAAAATCTGGCCGTTGTGGGTATGGCCGGAAAGCTGGAGATCAAAATATCCGACACTTTCTTTTTCTACTACGGGTCGGTGCTTGAGAAGTACCGTGAAGTGCTTATGTGAAAGTCCTGACAGCACGTCCTTTTCAGAGATTTCTTTGGGGAGATCCAAGGCATCTACTGTGGGATCATCGACACCAGCGATATTAATCGCTCCCGCCACATTGATGCTTTCTTCCCTTAGTACTGCAAATCCTGTACTCCGCGTGAAATCAAGCGCCTGACCCAAGCCGGCGTAGAATTCATGATTGCCCGTGATGGCAAATTTGCCGTATCGGGGCTGCACGTCGCTCAGAAATGTGGCGTGCTCCGTGAGGTTGTCCGTCTGTCCGTCCACGAGATCTCCCGTAGATACTAGTATATCCGGCTGGGCTTTCTTCACCTCTTCGACAATGCGCTTCAGGCGTTCCCCTCTCACGATGATTCCGATATGCACATCGGATATCTGCACGATCCTTACCCTTCCTGCCGCCTCGGGGATCTTGGGGGATGCTATTGTGATTTTTTCTGTTTTTATGTTCTTTGCCTCAAAATAACCATACACATTGATGCCCGAGGAGATTATAAGAGGCAACAGAAATGCATATAAAGGTGAAATGATCAGATGAGATAAATCCCTGTTGGAAATAAAGGCGCCTGCACGGATCAGGAGATGGTATATGTCAACAAGGAGGGAAGAGACGAAAAACAAGAACAATACGCCCATCCATAGATAACCGATATACGACACGATAGTTGCCAAGGTATCGCAGCCGTAGCGCTCGCACAACCGCACAAAGATGGGGGCTAGGATCATGAGCAGAAGGATAATAATGATGATTATATTAGCTGCGGTGCCCGGATGAAATGCCACTTTGATCTTCGCAAAAAGATAAAAGTTCACACCGCCGTAGATAAGGAAAAAGGTAAGTAGAAAAAGACTCATTGACATCTCGACAGATAAAAGACGATTTCCGGTCCACTCCTTTCTAATATTGCTGCGAGTCGGCCTGGCTCAGGGCGCTGTCTCCCGGCATGAACTTTAGCTGGTTGCAGGGGGCATCGTTACTGCCGAGGTCAGAGGATCTTTAGAGCTTGCTATTGGCAAATGAAGCAATAGCAAACGAAGTTGCATAAGAGCAGCTTTATATTGAAAATAATCAATAATTAAAATATATTTGTCAAGAACAATGTCTTATTATTAGAACATAAGACAAATTAGCATTTGGAGGAACTGAAAATGGATTGGGGAATGCAGAATCGTATGTCACAGCTCATCCAGGCTGATGGCCACTGTTTTTTTCTTCCCATAGACCATGGTTATTTCCAGGGGCCGACGTCATGCCTTGAGAAGCCCGGAGAAACCATAGCGCCACTCATTTCCTATTGCGACGCCATCTTTGTAACCAGGGGTGTGTTGCGGGCGGCCGTGGATCCCGTAGGGAGTAAACCGGTTATCCTGAGAGTATCTGGGGGCACCAGCGTGGTTGGCAAGGATCTGGCCAATGAAAGCATTACCACATCCATAGAAGAGATCCTTCGCCTCAACGCGGCTGCCGTGGGAATTTCCATCTTCGTAGGAAGTGATTACGAACGCGAGTCCTTGACCAACCTCTCTCAGCTTGTCAATGAATGTGAAAATTTTGGCATTCCCGTAATGGCCGTGACGGCGGTCGGCAAGGAATTGGAAAAGCGGGATGCCAAGTATCTGGGGCTCAGCTCCCGCATTGCCGCGGAACTCGGGGCACGCGTGGTGAAAACCTACTGGTGCAAGTACTTCGACAAGGTTGTGTGTGGCTGCCCTGTCCCGGTGGTTATGGCGGGCGGTCCGAAATGTGAAACAGAACTCGAAGTCATGGAATTTGTATATGACGGCATGCAGAATGGCGCCGTCGGCATCAATCTAGGAAGAAACGTATGGCAGAATCCCCATCCGGTGGCCATGATCAGGGCTTTGCGATCCATCATTCATGAGAACTATACGGCGAAGGAAGCATGGGAGCTGTTCAATTGTCTCAGGAAATGAGTGGCGAATGGCAATAAACCGATGAGGTCGCAAATCAATGCGCGTGGCAATGTACTACAACAATAGGGACGTGAGGCTGGAAGAGATGCCGCGGCCGAAAATCGGACCCGGTGAGATCTTGGTAAAAGTCATAGCGAGCGGCATATGCGGCAGCGACGTCATGGAATGGTATCGTACGCGGAAGGCGCCTCTGGTCCTGGGACATGAGATTACAGGAGAGATCGTCGAGATCGGAGAAGGGGTAGGGGTCTATAAAATCGGCGACAGGGTTTTTGTCTCCCACCATATTCCGTGCAATACGTGCCATTATTGCCTGATGGGATATCACACAGCCTGTGAGACGCTGCATACGACAAACTACGACCCCGGCGGTTTTGCCGAATATATCAGAGTACCCAAACTCAATGTCGATCGAGGCGTGTTTCTCCTGCCGGAGGAGCTATCATTTGAAGAAGGTGTCTTTATCGAACCGTTGGCCTGTGTTGTCCGCGGGCAGCGGGTAGCAAATCTTCAAGCAGGCCAGTCCGTACTGATTTTGGGGAGCGGCATCTCGGGCCTTCTCCATATTCTTTTGGCCAAAACCCTTGGGGCGGGACGAATTATGGCGACGGACGTCAGCGGATACCGGCTGCAGATGGCAAGGTCATTCGGGGCAGACGCAGTCCTTTATGCCGGAGAAGATATACCTGATAGTATCCGGCAGGTTAATAAGGGCAGGCTTGCCGATCTTGTTATCGTCTGTACGGGAGCGTCGGCTGCCTTCCGCCAGGCCCTAAAGGCAGTAGATCGCGGCGGAACGATCCTCTGCTTTGCAACGACGGAACCGGATGCGGAACTGTCCGTCCCTCTCAATGAATTCTGGCGCAATGAAATAAAGTTGATGCCGTCGTACGGCAACAGCCCTCTGGACGCGACCGTTGCCATAGAGCTGATAAGATCTGGACGCGTGCCCGTCGGGAAGATGATTACACATAGATTGCCTCTGGATAAGACCGGTTTCGGTTTCCTGCTTGTTGCTGAAGGTGGAGAATCCCTTAAGGTGGTAATTGAACCGCAGAGATCCGCTTGAGGCCACTTCTTAATATATGCCCGCCTGGCAGCCCGCTGCAAGAGTACTGCCCAGTTCACGACACTTTGCAAGGTCGTCATCGGTCAACTTTCCCTTGGAGATCACAGGGGCATAAACCATCTTAAGCTTATAGCCGAGGGCGATGCGCTCGATAGCTCTGAAAGCGGCCGTTCCGTCGTTGCCGGCGCTGATGAATACTACATAAGGTTTCCTGAAAACCTTATTTCCGGCAGGGTAGTAAGTCCGGTCGAAGAAATCCTTGACCATACCTGACATATAACCGAAGTTTTCCGGTGTGCCGATCGCCAACCCGGCTGATCCCATGAGGTCATCGAGGGTGGCATCCCCCGCCCTCTTCAGAACCACTTCCGTATTTTCAATCATCCGGGCTCCATCCGCTACAGCCCGCGCCATCTTTTCCGTGTTTCCTGTCTGAGAATGATATATTATTAATATCCTGGACATGGCATTTTCGAAGCTCCTTTACGACCCGTTAAGATTAAAAGCAATTCACCGCATGATCATACATCAAAAAAATTTTTCTGCTATACTTGACAATATATGGCTTTTTATTAAAATACTACCAGGAAAATAGCGATATCACTGATCCTGATATGGAGGGAAGAACATGCCAACGTATGAGTACGTCTGCGAAGCCTGCGGCAAAAAGTTTTCGTTGATAAAGAGTTTCAGTGAACATGAAAAAGCGAAAGTTGCATGTCCTAAATGCGAAAGCAAAAAGGTAAAGCAGCAGATCTCCACGTTCGTGACCAAGACGAGCAGAAAAAGTTGACGCATTATTAACTCACGCCCTCACAAGCCGAAACAAAGGCAGGAGTGCGCCTTCCAGAATGTCCGCTCTCTCTCGTGAACAAATAATGCCACCCATAAATGGCCACATGATCATAGGCCTTGAGAGGAGACCTTAAGGACAAAAAAAATTATTTCAGCGTTGGCCGCTGCCTGCTTCATCTTATCAAAGACTCTTGAATGCTATGCGTTTAGATGCGGCTCCGGCTATGTTAGTATCGGAGACTAAAATAAAAGTACTCCTTGAATGCGGCAAACCGACGTCGAAGGGAAAGGTATGCTTTAAAAAAGCAGGATTTTCCGTGACATAATCATTATCGTCGCACGTACACTGCAGGATAGACAAAAGAGAGAAAGGAGAGGGTGGCGAGGCCAAGGCATTTATCTGAAGGGGAAAAAAGAATCCTGTTGAAAACTGGTACTATAATTGCCGGGGGAATGATTTTATTTATGTTCTTACCTGTGAATGGGGCATCCTCAAGAGCGAAAAGGCGTGAGGCTACGGCAAAGGCAGGTCAGATCGGTTATCCCGACGAGCATAAACCTGGGGCCAATCGATTTAACACCTCAAGAATCCATCACAATAGTTCGTAATAACTGTCGATGCCGTCCGGATAAGTTATTTGTCCCGTTAGGGAATTATTCCCCAAAGGGAGGGGAATACTTCCTCAATAAAGGAGGCTTATGGCATCACCGCCTTTTTTCAACCCGTTATTATCACTGTCGAATTTATTTATCTTCATTGTGGAACAGTTCTTGCTAAAATAATGGAAAACTGAATGAAAGGAGGTGAAATCGAATGAAGAAACTCACGACAGTATTTATCGCTATTCTGTTTGCACTTTCTATGACCGGCCTCTGCTTCGCTCAGGCACCGGCACCGGCACCGGCACCGGCACCAGAGAAGAAGATGGAAGAGAAGAAGCCTGCTAAGGAAGAGAAGAAGAAGGTAAAGAAGGCCAAGAAGGAAAAGAAGGCCAAGAAGGAAAAGAAGGAAGAGAAGAAGATGGAAGAGAAGAAGATGGACGAACCAAAGAAATAACTTTCTTCAATCTTGTCTTCGCAACAGTTTGTTCAAAAGGGGCTCCTGATTTATCAGAGCCCCTTTTGATTTGTGCTCTCGGAAGGGAGCACCCACTCGGAGGTGAAAGTCCTCAATGAGGCGCGATGATTTCCTTGTTTGAACGGTATTCAACTCTCGCTGAAAAAATCCCCCGACTGTCATTCGGAGAACTCCCAACTCCTGTGGAGAGTATTTCCGGCGGCTTGGACAGAGACGATCTGTATATCAAGAGGGATGACCTGACAAGCCGCGTCTATGGCGGCAACAAAGTGCGAAAATTGGAGTTGCTACTGGCGGATGCATTGAAGCAGGGCGTAAAAAGGGTTATCACCTCCGGCGGGGCCGGTTCGAATCACGCATTAGCCACAGCGATCTATGGAAAGAAGGCTGGTTTGAAAACCGTGCTCATGCTATTTCGACAGCCCAACTCCTACTCGGTTCGGCAGAATCTCATCATGGATCTCGCAAGTGGAGCGGAGCTTATTCACCATGACACATATCAGGAGCATACTCAGGCCTTTGAGGAAACGGTACGGCAGTACGAGTCGGCAGATGGCAAAACGCCGTATGTGATACCACTGGGCGGTTCTTGCCCAGTGGGTGCTATCGGCTATGTCAATGCGGGACTTGAACTGGCGGCACAGATTGCCGCAGGTGAACTACCCCCCCCTTCCCGCATCTACCTTGCCTTGGGTACAATGGGAACGGCCGTGGGACTATTGCTTGGATTGAAGGCCGCAGGGATCAAAACGAATCTGCAGGCGGTGCGTACAGTGTCTATCTACGTGGCCAGCATAGACAAATGTCAACTTCTTTTTAATCAAACCAACAAACTCCTCTGCGAGATGGATCCATCTTTCCCCTCTTGTACACTTGAGCCGGGAGACCTCACGATACGCCACGAATACTTCGGTGAAAAGTATGGCCTGTTTACACCGGAGGCCGTGTCCGCAGCAAAGATTCTTAGGGAAAGCGATGGGATTATCCTCGATGGCACATATACGGGCAAGGCCGCTGCGGCCTTCCTAGCTGATATCCGCAGCGACGGTGACGGACCAGTGATCTTCTGGAATACGAAAAACTCCCGGCCCTTGCCGCCAGTGGCGATGGCGGCCGACTACCGACTGCTCCCCGTGCCTTTTCATTTCTACTTTAACGAGCCGGTGCAGCCCCTCGATAAAGAGATCTTTTAGTCTATCCGAATGCTCCCTTCCCTCAATGTCCGGATTTTCAGCACAATATTCTTCGCAAACAGGAAAAAAAAGTGTAAAAGCATCTTGGCCCGGGACAGGCTTGTGTGCCATACCGCTGCCATGGATGAACATGTTGACGAGTGTATAAGGATACGGAATGACCGACTGGTTATTACATCTTCCCGCATATAGTAAAGTAGGCGTTTCCTTTATGGGGATACTGCTACTCAACTCATACGGTGTGCCGTTGGGTCTCGCTATCCTTCTCTTTTCTATTCTTCTTCCCTTGTGGGCAGGCACAGGTATGAGTGGCCTTTACTACCAGATAGCAAGCTTTGGCGAGCCGCAGAATTATATACTGCCGGTAATCATTCTCCTTCTTTTGTTCTTTACTGAATCCTTGAGCAAGACTGGCAGGATGGACCGCACGATCACGGCCCTCAAAGAATGGCTGAAAAGCAAACATCTTATCCTTGCCGGACTCCCCGCATTGGTGGGACTCCTTCCGATGCCCGCGGGCGCCCTCTTTTCAGCTCCTTTTGTAGCTGCCGTCGATGAAGGTGGGGAACTTGAATTGTCTCACAAGGTGGCAATCAATTACTGGTTTCGGCACATCTGGGAATACTGGTGGCCACTCTATCCCGGCGTCATCCTTGCGATGCAGTATTCCAGGCTTCCGGCAATTGCTTTCTTTCTCATACAGATGCCCTTTACCATCGTAGCAGTCATCAGCGGGTATATATTTATTCTGCGGAGAATTAAAAAGGAAGAGGACACGGGTGTTGGTTATGGAAAGATAGACACCGGTGAAGTTCTCTCCGCAATGGGGCCGATTGGACTGCTTGTCATGATATCACTTGCAGGATCAGCGATTCTTCCCCTTATGGGCATCGAAGGAGCGCTGGCAAATCTGACAGCCATGCTGGCTGGCCTTGTGACTGCGCTTGCCGCTATCTTCTCCGGCCATGCAGCAGCATTCCGACCATCACTTCGCATGCTGATGCGCATAGATACCTGGTTTATGATAGCACTTGTCGTGGGAATACAGGCATTCTCTGCGGCCCTTGTATGTCCTGTTGATGGAACCGGAGCGACATTGATCACCGGGATGCGGGACGAGTTTATCAGAACAGGCATTCCTCTCATCACGGTCATCATGCTAATTCCATTTATCTCCGGCATGGTGACGGGAGTTGCTTTCGGCTTTGTCGGCGCCAGTTTTCCGATTGTGTTTGCCCTCATCGGATCGGAACCTACGACCGGCATGTTGGCTGCTACTACTGTACTCGCCTACTCATTCGGCTACATGGGAATGATGCTTTCTCCCATGCACGCCTGTTTCGTGGTTACGGCTGAATATTTCTGCGTTACTGTGTTCGGTGCTTATCGCTATATTGCCTGGCCCGTAGTCATCATTCTTATCATTACTATTATCCTGTCAGGGCTTTATTATGCAACATTCTGACTATCATGAGCTGTCGGTTATGCTAAAGACAGATGTCTCGACCTTTAGAGGTGGATTTGCATATCTCCGTTGATGCTTCACGAGATAGTTATGGGCAGAGGCTCGCTGGACAGAAAGACATTCATGGACGGAATAGCCTTAAGTTCCTTTTCTGTGCTTATTACTGCGGCCCGTTTTTTGATCGGTTGAAAAACTCGGTATATTTTCTGATGGCTGTAGACGGGGGTTTTGCCTCTTTCGCTGGACTGCTTCTTATATGTCTTCTTCAAGTTTACGACAACGGTTCCATTGGATGTTGCAGGGATTTGCAGCATTAGCCACTTTAATCCGCAAGGTGGACATACTCTATATAGGGTTTACAGGCGCTGTAATTTATGTGTTCATGTTGTAGTGAACAGGGCAATGGAATATTCTTTATGATTGCCGCATGATTTGAAATCGTGTTTTATAGCACGTAGAATCTTGTGTTGAAGGGGTTATCTCCGAGCGCTACAGTAGATAACTTGTCTGTTGATCAAATAAATCTCTTGGGAGTTACAAAAATGAGCCGTGCATTGGAAGGTATCAGAGTTGTTGATCTGAGCCATGTCTTGGCAGCGCCAATAACGTCCATGTTTATGGCGGATCTTGGGGCTGAGGTTATTCATGTGGAGCCGCCGCGCGGGGACGATGCAAGAGAATTCGGGCCGTTTGTCGGCGAAGCCGGCAAGAACCGCAGCGGGTATTTCATCAGTCTCAACCGCAACAAAAAAAGCATGGTCCTCGATCTGAGGAAGGAGGCGGGAAAAAAGATACTGAGACAATTGATTGAAGTATCCGACGTTCTCTTAGAAAACTACAGACCCACGACGATGAGGAAACTCGGATTCAGCTGGGAGGAAATTCAAGAGATCAACCCGCGCATCATCTATGCCTCCATATCCGGTTTCGGCCAATATTCTCTTCCCGGATACGACAGCAGACCGTCTTATGACATGGTGGCCCAGGGCTACAGCGGCCTCATGAGTATAACGGGGCCTGAAGGAGGACAACCCTGCAGAGTGGGCTCCTCCGTGGGTGATATATTTTCCGGACACCAGGCCGCTATCGGGATCCTAGCAGCCCTCATTCACCGGGAAAAATCCGGAAAAGGACAACACTATGATGGCGCCATGGTTGACGGCTTATTTGCCGTCTTGGAAAACGCCGTTGTCCGTCATACAGTGAACGGAGAAATACCAGGCCCCCTGGGAAGCAGGCACCCTTCCATCACCCCTTTCCAAAGCTTTAAGACAAAGGACTCATGGATCATTGCCGCAATAGGAAATGATGTCCTCTGGGCCAGATTCTGCGAAGTGATTGGCAGAGAAGACTTGACAGGGGATCCCCGGTTTAGAACGAATCGTCTAAGGACCGAACATGTAAAAGAACTTGTCCCCATCATTTCTGAAGAGATTTCCAAGAAGACAACGAAAGAGTGGGCGGAGCTCTTTGCTGGAGCTGACCTGCCATTTTCACCTGTCAACAGTATCAAGGATATCTGCGCGGATCCGCATATCCGTTACAGGAATATGCTGGTAGAAATAGAGCAGCCTAGAGTGGGCAGAATGACTATCGCCGGCTCACCGATCTACTTGTCAGAGACGCCGGGAGAAGTGTATGCGCCCGCCCCGCTTCTCGGACAGCACACGGAAGAAATCTTAAGAAACATCCTGAATTATTCGCAGATTGAAATTGATCGGTTAAAGCAGGAGGGCACAATTAGCGGAGAAGTCTAATTTGCGCTGTCTCAGTTATGACCTCAGGGGTTAGCATGGGAGTAATATGCGCCCGTTCTAGGGTTAACGAACTCTTGACTATTGGGTGGATAATATTCACTCGTGCTTGGGTTTATGGCGCCGTGATTTTCCGGTGCGGAAGGTGTCGGCGCGGGCACAGGAGAAAGCCCTTCTATTTTCATATGTCAGAGATTGAGGCTCTTAGAGGGGTTCCTTGTGGGGTTCCACGGGAGATCAAGAATATGTCTAGCACAACAAGACTTGAGATGATCAAATGAAAGCGGCATCGCGGAATAACCTGCCTCACAATATTGACCTCCGGCCGTTGTACCTCTCGGTATCGTAATATTTTTCCACATCGACAAGCTTTAATTTGCTGATTATCTCCTTGAGAGGGATTGTTGTGATTTCACCCCTTGTAAGGCTCACCATGCGACCGTAGTCTTCATTGACGATCATGTCGACTGCGGCTATTCCAAACCACCGGGCCATCAACCGATCATGGGCAGAAGGTGTTCCTCCCCGCTGCAAGTGGCTCAAGATGAGAGATCGTGTTTCGAAATCCGTCCTTTTTTCAATTTCAAGCGCGATAGAGTTCGCTATGCCCCCCAGTGTGGGATGCCCGAAGTCATCAACTTTGGCGTCTCTAATGAATTCCTGCTGCCCTGCGGGCCTTGCCCCCTCAGAGACCACAATAATTGAATAGTTTATTTCCCGTCCTTCCCGTTCACGAAGAAGATCGCACACCACGTCAATGTCAAAGGGATACTCTGGTATCAAAATTATATAGGCGCCACTGCACTCTCCTCCGCGAAGCGCTAACCATCCAGCATGACGTCCCATCGTTTCAACGACAAAGTTTCTGCTGTGAGATCCGGCGGTAGTCCTCAACCGGTCAATTTCCTCGGTGATCACATTAACAGCCGTGTCGAACCCGAGTGAATATTCTGTGCCCGTAAGGTCATTGTCAATGGTCTTCGGTATGCCTACAGTCTTGATGCCCAATTTATGTAATTTATGCGCAACCCCTAGCGTATCTTCTCCGCCAAGCACAACGAGGACATCAATGCCAAGCCTTTCAATGTTGTCTATTAATTTTGCAGAACGGTCATTTTTCGGATTAAACGGGTTCGTCCGTGATGTCCCAAGATATGTTCCGCCGTGGCGGTCCCATGTTCGTACGACCTCTTCGTCCAGATGTCTCATGTACCGGTCGCAGCTCTTGGGATCTTCAGGATCAATCTCTACCAATCCCTTCCAGCCTTCTCCAATACCTACAACCTCAAAAGATACGGGACGCTTCGCCGCGAGTCTTGGGTCGAGAGCGGTCTTTGTCACCCATTTGATGGCACCGTTCAATCCTGGACAATCGCCCCCACCTGTTAGAACAGCAATCTTGAGCTTCATATTCCCTCCATAAATTTCACGCGGTTTAAAGTAACACTATATTATGCTTATAATGCAAGGGAGTTACGTATACAATAATGGTTGACTGTCTGTAAAATTATAGGCTTAACCTACCATTTTTCTTAACACTCTCCCTATTGATGTTTGATAACTGAGACTAAATGTCTGCCTGAGGGCAAGGACACAGGATGAAAAAATGGCAGTTTCGGTATGTTTGGGCGCTCAATTTTCCAGGCAGAACTTTCCAAAGCCCGCCGGAGGAGGGAGAGGATACTTACCTGTATAACAGGCTAGACAGAAGCTGTCGGAATCCATGCCGGTCGCTTCTACCATGCCTTCTAACGATAGATAGTGCAGACCGTCCAATCCTATGAACTCGGCAATAGCCTGAACGTATTCCCTCTGCGCGGCAATTAGTTCGCCCTTGGAAGAAAAATCGATCCCGTATGAACACGGATATCTCGTCGGCGGACAACTAACAGCCATATAAATTTCCTTCACACCGCTCTCGCGAAGGTTGCGGATACGGTTGCGGCTGGTAGTCCCCCTGATTATGGAATCTTCGACAATCAGTACACGTTTGCCCGCAAGCAAGGGCCTTACGGGGTTCAATTTCACCCGCACACCAAAGTCTCTCATAGGCTGACTCGGCTGTATGAAGGTGCGTCCTACGTAATGGTTGCGGATCATACCCATCTCAAAGGGGATGCCGCTCTCCTCAGCGTAGCCCAATGCGGCATAGGTGCCTGAATCGGGAAATGGCATTACAATATCCACATTCGGGCTGTATTCCTTTGCCATGCTGTGTCCCAGTCGTTTTCTGCACATGTAGACGTTTTGGCCGAATATCTGGCTGTCCGGCCGTGCGAAATATATGAGCTCAAATATACAATGTGCAGGCCTCAGTTTTGGAAATGGTGTCAAGCTCTTTAATCCCGTCTGATCGATGATTAGTATCTCGCCGGGTTCTACATCACGTACATATCTGGCACTCAATAGGTCGAAAGCGCAGGTTTCGGAAGCGACTACCCACCCGCCGTCGAGCTGTCCCAAGGCAAGGGGGCGAAAACCACGGGGGTCGCGCGCAGCAACTACCTTGTCTTTAGTCAGCATAACGATGCTGTAAGAACCTTGAACCTGTGCAAGGGCTTTAGTAAGGGCGACTTCGAACCCATCTCTCAAATGATGGGCCATGAGGTGGATGATCACTTCGCTGTCCATTGTGGACTGAAAAATAGAGCCCTTGTCTTCAAGGTCAACCCTTAATGCGTGGGCATTGATAAGGTTGCCATTGTGACCGAGGGCATAATGCTCACCGGCGTGATGAACGAGGAATGGCTGGGCATTGGAGAGAATGGAGGAGCCTGTGGTAGAATAACGGACGTGCCCGATGGCTAGGTGCCCCGGTAACTTTGAAAATATATCCTCGTGGAACACCTCAGACGCCAGTCCCATGCCCTTATGCCCATAAACGTGACAGCCATCTGCCGTGTTGATGCCTGCGCTCTCCTGTCCCCGGTGCTGGAGGGCAAAAAGCCCGAAGAATGTAACGCGTGCCGCGTCTTCATTTCCATAAACGGCAAAGACGCCACACTCTTCCCGTGGCTTACTTTCTGCTATAAAATGCTGAAACATCAATAATGACCTCAATTTATCCATGAGAGGCTTCGTAAAAACATGAAGGAACTAACTAACACCTTTGTCTTCTTTTTGCAAGCTATGCAGTAAGGGTCTGCATGAGGCTCATCAACATCTGTGCGAATGGCTGCTTTTACTTTATCAAGCCCTGTAGTCGCTACTCAAATCTTAGCTTTTCTCTTCCGCGATTGTTTCGCTTTACGGTAATAATCCTGAAGTGAAGAAACCTCCCAGCTCTCCTTCTTCAAGGCCGTAATCGCCTCGCTCAAAGCCTTGGATCCTGCAATGGTCGTGGTGTAAAGAACATTATAAGTCAGTGCGCCGCGGCGTATGTGATAGGCATCAAGGCTTGACCTTCGCCCGACGCTGGTGTTGATGACAACCTGAATATCGCCATTCTTGATACGATCCACAACATGAGGTCGCCCCTCGCTGACCTTGAAGATGGTCTCTGTCTTTATGCCGTTTCTTTCCAAATGGGCGGCAGTGCCGCGAGTGGCCATAATATGGAAGCCCATATTTTGAAATGAACGGGCGACGGGTACGATCTTATCCTTGTGAAGGTCATTTACGCTGACAAATACGCCGCCATCGAGAGGTAAACTGAATCCTGCAGCCATCTGTGACTTGGCAAAAGCCATTCCAAAAGAGCGGTCGATCCCCATCACTTCACCGGTTGACTTCATTTCTGGGCCAAGGAGCACATCCACATTCGGGAACCTGTTAAAAGGGAATACGGCTTCTTTTACAGAGATATGTTTAGGCCATATGGTTTCCGTAAAACCCAATTCTTTCAGGGATCGCCCCAGCATGATTTTGGTTGCGAGCTTGGCAAGAGGTACGCCAATTGCCTTGCTGACAAACGGCACGGTCCTGGATGCCCGTGGATTGACCTCCAGAACATAAAGAACACCGTCTTTTACGGCATATTGTATATTCATGAGGCCGACTACTCCCAGCTCTCCGGCAATAAGTTTTGTCTGCCTCTCAATTGTCAAAAGCAGTTCCTGTGAGAACGTGATGGGTGGAAGCACACAGGCGCTGTCTCCGGAATGGATACCGGCTTCCTCGATATGTTCCATGATCCCGCCGATGATGGTATCCTTGCCATCGCTTACGGCGTCCACGTCGACTTCAATGGCATCTTGGAGAAATTTATCAATCAGGATGGGGTGATCCGGAGAGACGGAGATGGCCCTCTCCATGAACTGGCTCAAGGTTTCCTTATCGTACACAATCTCCATGGACCGCCCTCCCAGGACATAGGACGGCCTCACCAGAATGGGGTATCCGATCCTCTGGGCAACCTTGAGTGCACCTTTGACGTCTGTTGCCGTATCATTGTCCGGTTGCCTGAGGTCTAGGCGATTTACAATATCCTGGAAGCGCTTCCTGTCTTCGGCGCGGTCTATCGCGTCTGGAGATGTACCCAGTATTCTTGCCCCGGCAGCTTCCAGTCCTTTCGCGAGATTGAGAGGAGTCTGCCCTCCAAACTGTACGATTACGCCCAGAGGATTTTCCGTCTTCAGTATATGAAGCACATCTTCCATGGTCACCGGCTCGAAGAAGAGCTTATCTGATGTATCGTAATCTGTACTTACAGTTTCCGGATTCGAATTCACCATGATACTCTCATAGCCTTCTTCACGCAGGGCGAAGGACGCATGGACGCAGCAATAATCGAATTCGATGCCCTGCCCTATGCGGTTTGGGCCTCCCCCCAGAATGACCACCTTTGGTTTTGATGACGACCTCGCTTCGTCTTCGATCTCGTAAGTGGAGTAATAGTAGGGGGTATAGGCCTCAAATTCTGCGGCGCAGGTATCGACGAGTTTAAAGACGGGGAGGATGTTTTCACGAAAGCGCTCTCCGCGGATCATCGCCTCCGGTTTCCTCCAGAGTTCGCCGAGATATCTATCGGAAAACCCCATCCGTTTGGCTTCCCGTAATACCTCGACTGAAGGCGGTGTCGCTTCAAGAATCTTTTCCGCCTCAACGATGGTCTGAATCTGGTCAAGAAACCAGGGATCAATAAAGGTAAGGCGGGCGATTTCTTCTACTGTCATCCCGTGACGAAAGGCAGCAGCAATGTAGAACAGCCGCAGAGAATTTGGAGTCCTTAATTTGGAAGCCAGGAACTCCTCGGCATTGTCAATATCGGGAGGCAATGAAATATTCATGCTGTATCGGCCTATTTCCAGTGAGCGGATCGCTTTCTGGAGGGCCTCTTTAAAGGTACGGCCGATGGACATGGTCTCTCCCACCGATTTCATGGACGTCGAGAGCAAATCTTCCGTCTCCGGAAATTTCTCGAAAGTCCAGCGAGGAATCTTGACGACGCAGTAATCAATGGTCGGTTCAAAGGATGCCATCGTTTCCCTGGTGATGTCATTCGGTATTTCGTCGAGGGTGTAGCCAACTGCGAGCTTTGCCGCGATTTTTGCAATGGGGAATCCCGTTGCCTTGGAAGCGAGGGCAGAAGACCGAGATACTCGTGGATTCATCTCGATGACAACCAGTTCTCCGTTTCGGGGGTTTATTGCAAACTGTACATTCGATCCGCCCGTCTCCACCCCTATCTCACGCATTATGGCAATTGCCGCATCCCGCATCCGCTGATATTCTACATCGGTAAGGGTCTGTGCAGGTGCAACTGTAATAGACTCTCCAGTGTGAATGCCCATAGGATCAAAATTTTCTATGGAACAGATGATAACTACATTGTCAGCCCCGTCTCGCATCACCTCCAGTTCAAATTCTTTCCAGCCTAGGACGGATTCTTCCAGCATGATTTCATGTATCATACTGGAGTCCAGTCCAACCTTACCGAGTTCTGCCAGTTCTTCTCTGTTATAGGCAACGCCACTTCCTGTACCCCCCAAGGTAAAAGAGGGGCGAATAATGAGGGGGAATCCAACAGTTGCTGCCACGGCAAATACGTCATCCATCGTTCTGGCAAATCCGCTTCTCGGCACACGGAGTCCTATATGTTCCATTGCATTGCGGAATTTTTCCCTATCTTCCGCCTTCTGGATAACCTCGAGAGATGCGCCAATCATCTCCACGCCGTAACGCTCAAGCACGCCGCTTTCCGCAACTGCCACAGCAGTGTTCAGTCCCGTCTGCCCCCCGATGGTAGGGAGGAGGGCATCGGGACGTTCCTTGGCGATGATCTTTGCTACGGCTTCCGGCGTAATCGGTTCCACGTAAGTCCTATCTGCCATTTCGGGATCTGTCATTATTGTCGCGGGATTGCTGTTGATCAAAATGACCTGGTACCCTTCTTCCTTCAATGCTTTGCATGCCTGCGTCCCGGAGTAGTCGAATTCGCACGCCTGACTGATAATGATCGGTCCGGAACCGATGATAAGAATTTTTTTCAGGTCGTTCCTTTTAGGCATATTTTTCCAATTAATTTCTTGAAGTCAGCGTCGAGGATGTGTCCAGATATTTCTTACTCCCACTCAATCGTACTCGGGGGCTTCGAGCTTATGTCATAGACCACCCGGTTTACGCCCCGTACCTCATTGATAATGCGGTTGGATATCCTTCCCAGTAGGTCATGGGGAAGCCTTGCCCAGTCAGCAGTCATGGCATCTTCACTCGTTACCGCACGAATGGAAAGGATGTTTTCGTATGTCCGTTGATCTCCCATAATTCCCACGCTCTTGATGGGCAGAAGAACAGTGAAAGACTGCCACAGTTTGCGATAGAGATTTGCCGCTCGAATCTCATCCATGAGAATTACGTCGGCCTTGCGCAAGATAGACAGGCGTTTTTCCGTAACCTCCCCGATGATGCGGACGGCCAGACCGGGGCCGGGGAATGGCTGTCGCCAGACCTGTTCGTCGGACAACCCCAGTTCCTTACCCAACAGCCGGACTTCGTCCTTAAAGAGGTGTTTGAGGGGTTCCACTAGGGAGAGACGCATCTTTTTCGGGAGGCCGCCCACATTGTGGTGTGATTTTATTACAGCGCTTGGCCCACCGAAGGCCGAGCGGGATTCGATGACATCGGGATAAAGTGTTCCCTGGGCGAGAAACTTAACATTCTTTATCCGCCGGGCCTCCCTCTCAAAGACCTCGATAAAAGTACGGCCGATAATTTTCCTTTTCTTTTCAGGATCCTCTACGCCTTTGAGTCTGCTCAGAAAAAGTTTCTTTGCCCGGGTAAAACGCAGGTTGATCTGGAAATGCTTCCGGAAAACATCCCGAACCTTCTGCGCTTCACCTTCCCGCAGTACGCCGTTATCCACAAATACACACTGTAGCTGACGTCCGATGGCCCGATGGAGCAGGATGGCCACAACAGACGAGTCCACGCCGCCACTCAAGCCCAGTATCACCTTGCTGCTGCCGACCTGGGAGCGAATCTTGGCAACGGCATCCCGGGCAAAGGATTTCATGGTCCAGCTTTTTATGCAGTTGCAGATTCCGAAGAGGAAGTTCTCCATCATTTTTTTACCTTCGGGTGTATGGACAACCTCCGGATGAAATTGTAGGCCATATAATCTCATAGATGTATTTTCTGCAGCAGCGATCTTCGTATTGAGGGTTGACGCGGTGGTCTTGAAGCCTTTCGGCAAGACGCCGATGGTGTCTCCATGGCTCATCCAGCATCGGGTTTCCTCGCTTATTCCGGCAAAAATGCCAGATGCAAGTTTAATTTTGAGTTGGGCAAAACCGTATTCCCGTTTTTCAGTCCTGATAACCCTTCCTCCGAGGGCATCGACCATGAACTGCATACCGTAACAAATGCCTAACACAGGAATACCGAGGCCAAAAATTTCTTTGTCTACCCTCGGACTCCCCTTCTCATAGATGCTAGCGGGGCCTCCGGACAGGATGATGCCCTCCGGCCGTAGGGACTTGATTCTTGCGACATCAATGTAAGGGGGCTCAATCTGGCAGTAGACATGGTGTTCCCGGACACGTCTAGCAATCAGTTGATTGTATTGAGAGCCAAAATCAATGATCAGAACCATCAGTTTTATTCCTCTTCATCTCCATTAAAGATACGAATTTTTTAAAGAGATAATTAACATCGTGGGGTCCTGGTGCCGCTTCCGGGTGGTATTGTACACTGAATGCAAGTTCAGAACCTGAGCACATTCCCTCTGAGGTACGGTCATTCAGGTTGTCGTATGTTTTTTCGAGTTCATCCGGCAAGGAGTCCGGCACCACGACGAAGCCGTGGTTCTGCGACGTTATCTCGATCCGGCCGCTTTGCATATTTTTTACCGGTTGATTAACTCCATGGTGGCCGAATTTCAGCTTCTCTGTCCTTCCACCCAGTGCCTGCCCCAGAATCTGATGGCCCAGGCAAATACCGAAGATGGGAACCTTGCCCAGAATATGTTGAGTCGCTTCTACTATATACGGCAAAGCCGCGGGGTCCCCGGGACCGTTGGAGAGCAAAACGCCATCTGGTTTGTACGATAACATCTCCTTTCCCGTTGTTGTTGCAGGCAAGACCAGAACCTCACAACCCAAAATCTCCAGATTGCGAAGTATATTGTACTTGACGCCACAGTCAAGAACAACGACCCGTAACGGCCGTTCTCTTCCGGACGCCACTGCTTTTCTCTCACCGGAAGAGAGTGCTTGCGCTTTGCCTTCCTTCCATCGGTAAGGATACCTGCAAGTAACCTCTTTTATCAGATCTCTACCCACAAGGCCCGGATAGGCCCGCACACGCGAGAGGAGATAATCGATGTCTGCCGTCTCCGCTGAAATAATCCCCCGCATTGCGCCCTCGAGGCGAATGCGGCGTGTCAGGGCCCTCGTGTCTATACCTTCGACGCCTAATTTACCATGTGATTCAAGAAAGTCTTTCAAGGTCATACGGCTTCGCCAGTTGCTGGGATGCGGCTGGTACTCCCTGACAATAAACCCTTCCAGGTGGATACCCCCGGATTCCATATCTTCCGGGTTTATCCCGTAATTGCCTATGAGGGGATATGTCATGGTGACGATCTGTCCCTTATAGGACGGATCTGTAATTATTTCCTGGTATCCGGTC
>DASRZZ010000048.1:0-11494 GCA_035685925.1 Syntrophales bacterium
CGGATGTGATACTGAAGTTTTCTGTGGTCATCTGGTCCATCGCTATCTCCTTTCCTCTAATTCAACAGGAAATACAGATAGATGATGAACCTGATAACCTTAAGTTTCAATCATCATTTTTGTTACAGATAGCACCTACAAAATATGAAAAGTAGTCTATGATAAAATTTGCTGATTTGCGAGTAAAAGAGAGGGTAATCTTTCCGATCAGCGGCGGCTATCCACCTCCCGCTGGAGTGATCCGTTCACTAAGGATGATTTTCTCTTTCTTGGACCGAGGCATCGCCTTTATCTGTGCTTCTCGAATAAGAGCTTTGGAACGCGTCAAGCCTCCTTGTTGATATAACAGCTCGACGGGCAGGCGAGTTCGGGTGTAAGTTGCCCCCCGACCCTCACTATGTTGCTTGACCCGAGCCTGAACATCTTTTGCTATCCCCGTGTAGAG
Source organism: Syntrophales bacterium (assembly GCA_035685925.1). Taxonomy (GTDB): domain Bacteria; phylum Desulfobacterota; class Syntrophia; order Syntrophales; family UBA2185; genus Fen-1135. The sequence goes on from DASRZZ010000048.1 coordinate 446, forward strand.
CGACCCATCGCCGCAGCGGAGGATATAAACTGTCCATTCCTTTCGCCCCCTTTTCTTCATCCCTTGGATCATCCTTAGATATTTAGCCTTCACATTCATTCTCTAAAGATTAGAGTTTCATTACAGACGAATTTGGGGCTTGGAAGTTACCAAGCATTAATTACGGTTTGTAATATACACCCTTTTTGAGCTTTAGGAAGTGCGGATTGCAAAAAGAAACATAGCACAGGATCTCCCCAGAAATCCCAGAACAGGAGCGAGATCGGATCATGAGATGATGAAATAATCGTCTGAAAATTGAAGATTGCCATTGGTAACCCATGACGCTGGCCTTCCTACTTTCCGATTTCAAAGGGGTCCTATCCGACCGCCATATTGACTTCAGACCGTAATTGACAGAAGTGCCCCTTGAATTGGAGGATCCTCACATAGGAAGCTAGGACACCTAGAAGACTCTGACGGCGAGGTCTGGAAGGATGAAGCCTGATCGTAGATGGCTGTTTAGAAAAAGGAATCTAAGAGAATGGCAATTCCGGTCAATCTTGCAAGATGGCATGAAGGGGTCTTGATCCGATGAACATTGCACCTACAAACAAACGTTATTGGGTAGTTGTCAGAATTGAGAATTACTAATTGAAAGAGAGTGCGCTAGGGATCACCGGTTGAGAGTTGAATAACCATGCCGGTCTCTGTCGCCATTTTTTATATCTCTCTATTTTTCCATAAGAGATCGTTCCAGCAGTTCGCCAATTATTTTTGCCGTTTTGCCAGTAAGAATCTGGCATGATCTGAATTTTTCTCCTTCATGAAACTTTTTGACTTGATCCTGGTCTCTCCAATCAACTCCGGCAATGTCCCGGCAGAGGGTTTTACCATCAGCGACTTCTCCTTTGAATCGCTTCATGAATATGCTTGAGTACTTCCACATCTTAATGTCTGCTGGGTTTCCAGGTTCCGGGCGTCCATATTTCAAGCCGATGACAGCCAGTCCGCCGATAACGGCGCCGCATACTTCACCATGGGCGCCCAAACCACCACCGAATGAATCCATTGCTTTGATCAGGTTTTCATCTTCTATTCCCAGTTTTTCTTGCCCGACCGCAAGAACCGCCTGGCTTCATTCCAAACCCTGACCGAAAATCCGTATCGCCTTTTCCTGCATTTTCATGGGTGTCATGTGATTCCTCCTTGGTTGAGCTTTATAACATAAGATTTTCAAGAATTCCGACCACGCTCTGAACGCATGGTTTACATGTCTTATTCAAAAAGTCATTTTCTTTATACTGTTTTCGACCTTCTTCTGTCGTTAACTCACAACCATTTAACAAATTGCGGCAAATAAAGGTGCCATGTCTCTTGGCAAATTGGTCCATGAGTTCTCTCGTCTTTGCGTAAGTCTCCTCTCTGGCTGTTAGATCATCATTTTCTCCCCTACCATATTTAGCTCCAATTACAATTATCCCGCCGGTTACAGCCCCGCAGACTTCCTCTTTCCTCCCCATGCCTGCACCAAATCCACAAGCTATTTTTAAGGCTTTATCCTTGTCAATCTTGAGATCATCACAAAAAGAAAAAAGAACTGACTGTGCACAGTTATAACCTTCCGTAAATTTAGCAACTGCTTGTTCACTCTTGTTCATCATTCCTCCTTCACTGGGTGGGCCTCCCTGTACACCGGGCAGATGATTACGGTCTCCAGTTTCGGCCGATGCAGAATTTTCGGATCATCCTTTGTCTATTCCTTGCAGCTCATGTAACAAACGCCCGCCGGGGTTTCCACGGCATATGGAAAATACTTTCTACGGAAATATAGAGCGACATTCACGAGTCCAATGAGGATGGGAACTTCCATCAAAGGACCAATGACTGCAGCGAAGGCCTGCCCGGAATTGATTCCAAAAACGGCAATAGCGACAGCAATGGCGAGCTCGAAATCATTGGATGCAGAAGTAAATGCGAGCGTTGCTGTCGTGGAATAATCCGCCCCAATTTTTCGAAATAGATAAAAAGTCGCGAAGAACATCACGAGAAAATAAATGCTTAATGGAACCGCAATACGGAATACATCGAGCGGGAGTTGCACGATGTACTCTCCCTTTAGAGAAAACATGACGACAATCGTGAAGAGCAATGCAATCAAGGTTATGGGACTGATCCTCGGAATGAACTTCTGTTCATACCATTCCCTCCCTTTTGAGCGGATCAATGCGAACCTGGAGATCATGCCGCCGAAGAAAGGGATGCCGAGATAAATAAGGACCGTCTTAACCACGTCAGACATGGCCACATTAACCGTCATTCCTTTGAGGCCCAGCCATCCGGGAAGGATGGTAATAAAAAAATAAGCGTACACAGCATACAGAAGCATTTGAAAGATCGCATTGAAGGCAACCAGTCCCGCACAGTATTCCCGGTTCCCTTCGGCGAGTTCGTTCCAGACAATGACCATTGCAATACATCGTGCCAAGCCTACAAGGATCAGGCCCACCATGTACTCCTGGTATGATGATAAAAAGGTAACAGCCAGAATGAACATGAGGATGGGGCCCACTATCCAGTTAAGGATAAGGGAGAGGCTCAGGATCTGAATATCCCGGAAGACCTTGCCCAATTCCTCATACCTGACTCTGGCCAGAGGTGGATACATCATGAGAATCAGGCCTATGGCAATCGGAATATTTGTCGTACCAACCTGAAATGTATTGATCACCCCCCGCACGCCAGGATAAAAATAACCCCAGAGAACCCCGATCAGCATGGCAAGAAAAATCCAGAGAGTCAAAAAGCGATCCAGAAAAGAGAGCTCTTTCACTTTTCCGTCCGACATATATTTCTCCTTAAGGAAAATTTACTTTTGGGGATTTCCCTGACTTATTCTTGTGTTGACAGTTATTGTCATGCCATATCGTGATCAATATTTATTGCGGGTCGATAATTTCAGTACATTCCCTTCGTCGCTTCATTCTGCCAGCCTTTTCTTGATTTGTTGGTCAATCTGGTCACGTACGTCTCTGAACTTCTGTAATTTTTCTTCATCTGAACCGATAAATGCTGCAGGGTCCTCAAAAGACCAGTGAAGACGATGGCTGATGCCAAGGAACGTTGCCGGACATTTCTCTTCTGCATCAGAGCAAACTGTAATCAAATATCCAAAATTAAGTTTTCCCATGTATTCTCTGACATGCTTTGAGTATTGGCCAGCGATGCTTATGCCGATTTCCTGTATGACTTGCTTGGTATATGGACTGATACCTTTAGGGTCAAGACCAGCGCTATAAATGTCATACTTATCCCCTGCATACTTTCTAAGAATGGCCTCTGCCATTTGGCTGCGGGAAGAGTTCCCCGTACACAAGAACAACACTTTAGTCTTCGTCATTGCCGTTCACCTTTCTTGTCAACGTATTTCCGTTTCCTGTCAGCAGCAGGTTGTCTTTTTATCGGTAGCACAGTAGTCCTTAGAATCATCGAGGCAGCAACAGGAACGGTCATTCCTCCCCAACATGGAATTGATGACTGCCGTAGCGCAACCGACACCAGCCTGGACGGATATGGCATCGAAGGGACAATTCCGGCTGCAGGCGCCGCATTCCATGCAGGCATCACGGTTTTGAATCGAGATGTGGGAAGCGTTCATTTCGAGCACCCTGTGCGGGCAGACTTCGAGGCACATTCCACAGCCGGTGCATTTTTCTTCGTCGAGCTCAAGGGTCACGACGTTCTCGAGGTAAACAAAATCTCTCATGTTGTCTCCTACATAAAAACGAGCGATATTACCCAAGCTAGGAATCCGCAACCGGCCATTCCTATTTCAAGGGGCAGGGCCCAGCGCATTTCTTTTTTCACTCCGGAAAGAGACGTGAACGTAGAGCATCCGGTAAAATTCATTGCCAGATATGCCGCTACAGCGGGAATGATCAGCAGCCATGAAAGCGCCTCCATCCGTTCAGGCCAGGTCTCCCAGTTGTCCCGCAGATAAAGAACAAAAAAAGCCATCAGGGTCCCGATAAAAAATCCCTTTGTAGAAAATGCCTTTCCGGGTAGATAGGGAAGAAATAAAGGATTCAATACGGCGCCCGCAAGCAGGGCACTTAAAAATGCCAAAACCGCAAAAAGTCCGTTATGGACGGCGTTAGCCCAAAATCCCGCATGACCGCCCAAACCGCCAAGCAGAAAAAAAACGGGCAGGATCAGAAGTGTCGGCTTCAATGCCTCGACGAGCTCTACCGGGATTAGGACGGCTCGCTCTGACAGCGTGAAAGTCTTGAGGCGCATGCCAGGCGTGGCCTTGAGCCCGGATTCGAGATAAGCCGGCAGATCCTGTGCCTTAATGGGACCATATTGAACCGAGAATCCCGAACGCTGTTTGACCTTGTGGGCTGATACTCCCGGCCCTGCCAACTGGGGTAGAATCAATTTTCGATGATGGACGAGTTTCATCAAACCGGTTGCCTCGATTCGCCTTACCAGCTCGTCTTCGCCAAACGTCCCTTTACCGGCCGAGCACCAGACGTTAATCCCATCTGTATCGAGCACCAGGATCCATCCGTCCCTTCCGGGCAGGGAGCGGCGCAATTCGTCAAAGCTCATCTTGTAATTTGCGGATACGAAAACAGGCGAGCCACTGTCCGGATTACCCAATGCATAAAGACCGGGATCTACAGTATACTCCATCCGGCCGACCCCGAATCTGGCTTTGATCGTTCCCCAGTGATCCCGCGGGCGAAGCGTAGATGTGATTTGGGGTACAGTGCCCAGAGGCGTTGCAACTATTCCAACAATGAAATCCTGGTCTAAACCCGGCATTTTCAATTCGGTTTTTTCGGCTGGGCAACAGACGGGGTTTATCGTCGTGAATATCTGGCCGGGGCGAACCTCCCTGTTCATCGTTTGATCCTCATCCTGCTATTAATGGCACAACGGCTCTCCCCGATGGCGCCTCTTATCGCCCTCGAGAATATTTCGACGGATCCCAGCACATTATCCAATTGAGCCTCAGGAATATTCTTGACGATGCTCTGGAGAAAACCTGCAAGGCAGGATGATACCTTCTCGTGAATGTCCACCCCTTTCTTGGTCAGAATTAGCTTTACAGCCCTTGAATCATGTTCCGCCTTCTGGCGACTCAAAAATCCTTTCTTTATTAACGGGTTTACAAGGCGAGTCGTCGTGCTTTTCTCAACCGATAGTATTTCGTGTAGATCTGACAGATGAATTTCCCTCTTTTTCACAATCGCATCCAGTACAATAAATTGATGAAAGGTGATACCAGCGCAAAAGGCCCCATCCTGACTGCAGCAACGGGTCTCCCGTGCAAGGCGAATAAGCATTTGAAGGACTTTTTTTTGATTTGCTGACCGATTCATGGTTGTATGATACAATCATTTTACGGGAATGTCAATACCAATTTTTTGCCCCTTTCAGGTGTCATTGGTTCAGGATTAATAAATGACCGGAACTACAGGGTTAGACGTGAAACTCTTGCCCCTCATTCGCGGTCAGACTATAACCGTCGGGCTGTGCTCTAAAGTGCGCAATTGCGTACATGAGAAGAAGAACCGTCAATATGACAGATATAAGACAGTAAATGCAGAATGCGTGGATTAAGGCTATATCTAGGTAAAAAAAGTATATTGAAAAGAGCACGCCTGTCACAGCATAGAGAAGCCCGACCAGACGCAAGCGACGTGAGGACCTGAAGAATGCGAGGAGTATCGCCAATACGATCATAATAAAATAAAAGATCAGACCGTAAACCCCTATCGGCACGCCGAAAATGCGCCCGTCCGGACTGTAGGCGACTGTGTTGCATCCGTCAATGGGTGGCGGACACCACAGCAGCCAATTGTTGTATATCCCAATGACATCATAAGATGCGATGGCCATTCCAATGACCGCGAACACGAGCATGAGATACGGGGCAAAGATGGCTTTCTTCGTTTTCATTTGGATACCTCCTTATTGGTCAACCAATTGTTATAAGGATTGCATCTTAAACATAATAATGTGAATATATATTCACATGATTGACAAAAAAATTTAACAAACGAGCTGCATGAAATTGCTCCACAGTTTTCTCGCTTCTTCCCTGATGCCGAAAGATTCGCTGCCTATAGTCCAACGCAGCGCCGTCGATTGGATCAGCCCGAGAAAAGTCAATGCCGTCTCCCTTGGAGACAGCCCCTGACGAAAATCTCCCTCATTAATGCCAGCCTCAACGATGCCTCCCAGTGTTTCCACATAGCCTCGCAAGCGCAAGGAGATCTTCTCTCCCAACTTTTTATTACCAAGGCGGATGTCCTCTGAAAAGATAAGACGCGGCATGCCAGGGTTTTCCTCGATCAGCGCTATATGGGAAAAAAAGATGGTCTCGAGTTTCTCCAGAGGCCTCCTGCTTTCCGCTGCAATGATTGCTGCCTTTCCCATCACGGCTACCCCGATAAAGTCCACAAGGGCAGTATAAATGTCGTCTTTACCACCAAAATGCCGATAAATGTTCGCCTGGCTCATCCCGGCCGTTTTCGCGATGGCGGCAATAGTGAGCGCCTTTGTCCCTCTTTTGCCTAATACTTGAAAGGCCGCCTGGACAATCTCTTCTTTTCTTATATGCGTACTTTTTTTCTCTGTCATATCATTATATGTGAACGTATGGTCACATTTAATCAGAGATTTTTCTTGACGTCAAGCGAAATATTCAAGGCATAAGAAAAGGCAGATTGGCGCTTATTTTCGCATGGTATTTTTGTTTATTACTGATTGAAGTCCTGCATTTTAGTCGAGGTTAAAGATTTGTGGATAACAAGAAGCTATCCGCATCTTGCCTGAACAGGAAATAAGCCGTCAAGCATTTCCACATTTCATCCTTAATTCAATAAATTAATGCGATTACCAATTATGCACATCAGTACTTGAAACGGCCGACAAAGGGTGGAATGCCCTGTTTGTGTATTACAAAAAAAGAACGATATTCCATTTATAGATATTTTGAATATCTTTTTTCTGCGACCTCGACAAACCCCTTTCTTAGCTTTTTAATCTGAAGATTTATTGCTTCGAAATTTCCATCAAATATGTGTGCGCCGCGGACCATATCAGTAGTCAATCTATATTGGGCTTGCTGTCCAGTTTCAGCATCCAAAATGTTTCTGACCACTCTGGCCGCATGGTTATCAGCCATCATTGCCATATCACGGCCGAGTAGCCTGATGCCGGCAAGTCTGGTATCGAAATCCTCCTCCTGAAGCAGTCTCTGCTCTTCATCGTACAACCTATCAAAGTTTCCAGCCTGCTCGTATTTATGCATGATAAGCAACAAGTCCTCAGCATCTTTCTTGCGCTCAGGATATCTGTCTTTCCATGAAATGATCTTCATGAGCGCCAGACCTGGCAAGGTAGGTACTTTGATATCAAGTTCGGGATCGGAACTTAACCTTAATGTAACGGAGCTATTATAAGCCTCTTTAAACCCGACTATACTCATGAATATTTTATGCTCCGGCGGCCAACTAATTCTTCCATGTTCGTCAGCAAGAGCGCCAAAAGGGACTATGTCAATCAGAAGGGTGCCGAAGCGATACCTTTGCTTCTCACGTGTGGGGGTAAATTTACCGCTCGCAACCAATGGATCTGTCAACTGCTTGAACTGGTCCCAGCTTGCAACCTCAACGCCTATATCAACATCCGTGGTCATCCTCTTAGGTTCTATCCCGTAACAATGCTTAAGGATGATGTCCCTTGCTGCGGCACCAACTATAAAGAAAGGAATGCTCAAAGTGTCCGCTTCTTTCTTTACAGCAAAAAGGACTTCTACTGTTTGCTGATCAATCTTCCCTGATAAGTCGAATAATATGTTGCTCATAAATCATTTTCGCAGTCTCGATATTTCTCTGGTTCCCTGTTGCCAGAAGGTCGGCATAAATAAGGATCGGATGCACTGTATCTTCATATTGCCACGTCTCGTCAGGCTCCCAGAATCTTTTGAGTATTTCAACGTCGCCCGTCGTATCCTTCCTGAGTCTAAACTCAAGCAATAACTGATTGAGATTCTGAGCCGTCGTATAGATCGTAACGATTTGAGGGACCAGATATTGTGTGAGCTTTGCGGCGGCAACCTCTCCGCCCCACTGCGCTATCAAAGGGTCCAGCTTCCTTTGTTGCCACCAGTCGCCATTTTCACCCTTGTAATGCCCCAGCATCTGTTTCGGCCTTAGCTGCTCGGGATAGGCCGTTAACCATCGCTGCAACAAAATATCTTTCTGAATTAATTTACGTCCTCGCTTTCCCATGTCCAGAATGAAACCAAGCTCTTTCAATTCTTTCATGATCCAGTTAACGGTACCAAGTGCAACATGCGTTGTTGCCGCAATTTCCCGGAATGGCTTGTTCTCCAACCCTGGATTGCATAAGAAGGCATAAATCATTTTTAGACCGGTGGGCATGAAGGCTCTTTTGACAGGAGCTTGCCCGGGAATCTCAGGAGGCCTGTTCCCTTTGACAAAAATATACAGCGGCGGTTGATTGATAAACGCATTGCCGGCAGTATCAATAAATTCCAGACCATCGTGCCTGAGCTGTTCTGCCATTTGAGGATTTACATATTTTGCGATTATCAAAACAGGGTGTGGTAAGCGTTCCTTGTGCATCAGCAATAAGAGCTTATTTGCCTGTGTAACAGCGGCTTTGATTTCTGCGTAGTAGTGTAATTCCTTGTCCTGTATTACTATCCGCAGTAACAGGTCCGGCCGCAAATCAGCCGTGTAGTAATAAGGCTCCCTCGCCACCGTTTCAATCTGCGCCTGCAAGGGAACATGCTTTCTAAACGCCTCGATGGCAAGTTGAAAAATTTGCTCTTCAGTATTTCTGTTGATCCTGTCCATATATATGTTCACTTATTTAATATGTTCATTATTTGTGAACATAGCATATAAATGAACACATTGCAAGATATTTTTAGGCTATATTTACATGTCACATTACAACTTAATAATCCATAGTTAATCAATGTTATGGAAGAACAAATCACTACATCTAACCAGCATATGTTCATTATTTGTAAATGTTCATCAATAATGAACGCTTGATAATAATGAATCAATTTTGATTTTTATTTTTGGTAGAGTTAATGCGAAAGCCTCTTCCCCGGCGAAATAGAACCCGATATTTTAGAAGGACCTTATAGACGACGATTTCTTGCCAGTGCACGTAATCTACCTCATCTTTTCCGAGTAGCCCCATCTTCAAAACATGCTTCCACTCTTTCCACATCATCCACATCACTTGTTTCGCAGAGACCATCGTCAAATGTCCCATGTAAATCCTTGCAGACTTCTGTGCTTTCTTTCGCGGCCTCGCTATACTCCCGTGCCAACCGCTCCTTATGTCTTTCTGTGAATTTGTTTCTTGCCCCACGAGGAATCTCTTTCACAGCACACCTCCGTAAATATCGTAATTGAGAGGTCGGCAAAAATGAAAGTCACTTCTGATGGGTAGTGCCTTCCTCAACATTGTTGCTGATATTCATGCTACGTAACCTATGCTTTTGTATATCGCAGAAGTAAGATTCTTGCGCGTGACGGATAAGGCATAGAGTCAGAGGGAATTCTCCAGACACTGATTAGACAATCTTCAGCCGCAGATTAATCCAAATAACTGACATCAATACGTCAGGCAGCATAATGCTGTTGTGGGAATGGCGTACCAGCAATTCTTGTAGGCCGGCCAATGTGGAAATGTATCACGAGATTATACCGTGCTCTATCCTGCCTAGCTCGTTAAGAACAGCTTCTATACCCGCATCTGTTTCCAAAAGACTAAGCGGAGTAACATTACCCAGCACCCTGCACGGCGATTTTAGCCAGCCATCGCACATTGTGGGATCCTCAAAAACTTCCAAGCACCGGTCCTGGACCAGTTTTATTTTCACCGAGTTGTCCATGTAATCTCCTTACGCTGTTGTGGAAAAATATAGCATACTTCGGAGGAACATGTCGATGATGGATATGAACCATGCGTCCCTACGTGGAGACGGTACTATGACGGGCGCCAGACACAAGAATATCGCTGCCTTCAAAACGGCAACCCACAATTTCGGAGATCAATACCCTTGATATGCTTCCTTGCCCAAGATAACCATTTCTCTATACAGGCCATTTCTTCTTCTGAATGCTGATTAGCCGATGCTGCCTTTTCAACGGCACGGATATAAGCTTTAAGTATCCTGCTTTTGAGCCAAAGGTCAGCTTGTTTTTCGAGATTTCTGATGCGCTTTTTTTCTTCTTCGAGGCGACGCTCTTCCTCTGCGAGCTTCCACTGTTCTTCCTTCCTCATTCTCTCTCTTTCCTCGCGTTCAAGGCGTTCCGTCCGCCGTATATCAGCAATCTTTATGGAGCTTAATACAAAGTCATTCAGGCAGTTTTCAATTTTCTTTACCGTCGTGTCCATCCATTTTTTTCTAACACCGTAGGCACCGTATGTATCTAACTGCAACAGGAGTATTCCTGTGCTTTCATGAGTCCAACGTGGCAGATAAATGTGCCTGCCTAATGCAATTTTTCTTTCTTCTTCCTTCGATGGTACATAATCGTATCTCTTGATTTTTTCAGCTAATAGGAACTCAATTTTCTCATTAAATATCTCTACAGAAGTGACTGGAAGATGATAACCCATCGTTGTTGAGACGGGAAACCCACAGGATTCCAAGAATTTTATCAGCGCATCCATTATCCTTAAAGCCCGAGATAAATGAGACCGGCTGACACGTATATTGAGATATTTCTTCCCCCACGGTCGTAGAAAACCGTAGTTATCGGGTTTCGCCTTATTCAATATTTCGATGGATTGTCTGACGAGGGGATGAGGTAACGTCAGCTTCTTTGATACAATTACGCGTCTTCTGAGGTTCTTCTCCTTTTCAATATAATCTTGAATTTCACTGCGCACTTCGATTCTAGGACGGGCATCCTTTTGCGCCGTCAGAGAATAACTTTCACTTTCGCCGGATTTCAGCTTTGGTAAAGATGGCCTCGTGATTTTTTTCCCACTTCTAATCAT
>DASRZZ010000049.1:0-7593 GCA_035685925.1 Syntrophales bacterium
GTCCTGCGATGTTTGTATCCGGCAAGTGACATTCAGTGCAGGCGAATTGTTTATGATTGGTCTGATTCCAGCGTTGGTAGACCAGCTCCATGCTGTGGCAGGAGCAGCATAATTTTGGGCTTCCTGACGCATGGTAACCGCCGGCAAGGATAAGCGCGATGACAACGCCTGCGATTACGCCCGAGCCGAGAATTTTTGGAGGCGGCAAATTGAGTAGGCGCTTCAGATCCATCGTTGTCGCTCGCAGTGTAGTCTCAGATAACGAACAGATTTGTGACCTATGAAAAGGGGTATCAGGGCCGTGTAGTTTGTCAACAACAAATGGGATGTAAAAAACAGGAATTTTTGATCAGCAATTTACGTGATCGGGCTACACCGAAGGCGGAAGATTTCTGAATACGCGGCCGTCAGGCATGTGCTCGGCGATTCCACCGTCTTCTTCTACCATAACGGTAAGAATCGGTTCGATCTTCCTGTTCGTCGTAGAGGCCATAACTTCCCTTATCGTCTGCCATCGGGATAGTTCCTCAATCGTCATCAGTGTCGGAAGCACCATATCGAATTCATTGCGGCTGAAGCCGTCGAGGATCTTTTTCGGGGTGAGCCAGACGTGCCTTGTCAGTTCGATTCCGTCATGCAGGGCTTCCTGATTTGCGGGTGCAAGGGCGATAAAGAATCTTACATCATAGCGGAGAGGCAGGAGCTCGGGCGTTATCCAATGGGAGAAGTAGTGAAGCCGGTCGGCGGCGATAGAGAGGCCCTCTTTTCTTAACATGGCGGATAGAGTAATCGCGCCCGCCTGCAATTTCCTGCGATATGAGTGGAAGCGACGCCTCCTGTCTTCCGAATCGAAAGCTATCAGCTCCCTGTTATTGTCATACGCGAGCAGCAGGCCGACCTCTTCGAAGGTCTCCCTGATGCCTGCCACCCAGAAGCCCAGGGCCTTCTCTTTTTGGGACACGTTGCGAAGGATCTCCTGCGCCTTTGTCGAATCTATGCCTGTGCAAAGGCTCTCAACCTCCGGCGAGTAATCATCCTTGTCCAGGCAGCCGCCGGGAAACACATAGGAACCCGGCACGAATTTACTGTCCATGTGTCGCAAGACCATCAGGACTTCAAATGCGTTAGCTTCTCTGACTGGAGAAGGTCTCAAAAGAATCAGGGTTGCAGCGTCTTTTGGTGTAACGGCCATTTCGTGATGAGGTAAAATAGTTATTCTTCTTTTGCATATTAGAAGAAACTGCGTCGTTTGTAAATACTATTAACGCAGCCGGCCGCTATACGTATACGGCATGGAAACTGTCTTTCATGATGATGCCATGTGTGATAATGAATAACGATATAAAAAATTACGAGGAGAACGACATGCCGGAAGGTTATGCAAATGTAAACTGTGTGAGAAGGTTGGCGCAAACATGCCTTCTCACTTTTCTTATGATGCTGCTTTTGGGCAAGCCTGCTATCGCTGATGTTCCGTATACGCTTGAACCTGCCTCTTCCCATTCGATGACTCAGTTGATCAAAATGACGGGACCGCTCGATTTTTGTGGCGAACCGGTTCCACTGGACAATCCGGAGGTACGTGAGAGACTCGAGAGGGAGTTTCTACTTATCCTGTGGAATCGTCCCCAGGTAATTCTCTGGATGAAGCGCTCCGGGCGCTATATGCCCTATATAGAGGAGGTGTTGAAGCAGAATAATATGCCGCCGGATTTGAAATACATAGCCGTCATTGAGAGCGCGCTCACGTCTCATCTGAGTTCATCGAAAGGGGCGAAGGGGAGCTGGCAGTTTATAGAGGGTACAGGGAAAAAATACGGTCTCAAGATCGACACCGACATCGATGAAAGGAGAAATTTCTTTTCTTCCACCAAGGCAGCCGTCGCCTACTTGAAAAAACTTCACGATGAATTAGGTTCATGGACCTTGGCCGCGGCCGCATACAATATGGGCGAGGAGGGACTGAAGGCGGAGATGCTCCTTCAAAACATCAAGGACTATTATTATCTTTATCTTCCCATGGAAACACAGCAATACGTCCTGCGGGCCGTGTGCGTAAAAGAGATTCTATCCAATCCGGAGAGGTATGGATTTAAAGTGCCAAAGGAAGACATCTATCCGCCCCTCATGTTTGACAGAGTCGACGTTGTATGTGAACATTCAACGCCCGTCTACATTGTTGCCCAGGCGGCGAAAACTTATTACAAAATGATAAAAGACTTAAACCCGGAGATCAGGGGCCACTATCTCGCCAAAGGGGAGCACCCCCTCCTCGTGCCAAAGGGCGGGGGAGACGGGTTCCAGGCGAGATACAACGACCTGCTGCAAAAATGGCTCGCCATGCGCAACAGTCATGTATATGTGGTAAAGAAGGGAGAAAGCCTTTCGTCAATTGCCGCATCGTTTGATGTTCCTCTTCCCGCGCTCCTCGTATGGAACAATCTGAGTGCAAAGAAGCAAGTGAAGCCGGGTGACCGGATCTATATCTTTCCGGCAGAGGAAAAAGGGAAGAAATGACCCTGGATGGGGCCAATTGGTCTAAACCCGCTGGTTCGTAAAAAATATCAATAAAATTACGTTCGTGCCTTGACATTTTGTTTGGCAATGAATATTAATTATTCAACGTATAATCATCCAGGAGGTCAAGATATCATGAAATTCAAGCCATTAAACGATTATATACTGGTTTCAAACGATAACGCGGAGGAGAAGACGGCGGGCGGGATTATCATTCCCGATACCGCTAAGGAAAAACCGCAGGAAGGCACCGTGATCGCAGTGGGGCCGGGAAGGCGGGACCGTGACGGCAATCGAATTGCCATGGACGTGAAAAAAGGTGACCGTATCTTATTCGGCAAATATGCCGGAACGGAAATCAAGATAGACGGTGTTGATCAGATTATTATGAAGGAAGATGATATATTCTGCGTTGTAGGCTGATGAAAGGAGGAGGTAGGTATGGCGGCAAAAGAAATCAAGTATGACGCAATTGCCCGTGATAAAATTATAAAGGGCGTTGAAACTCTGGCGAGCGCGGTGAAGGTGACACTCGGGCCGAAAGGCCGTAATGTCGTGATCGCAAAGACCTGGGGGGCTCCAACAATTACTAAAGACGGAGTAACCGTGGCAAGGGAGATCGACCTTGCGGATAAATTCGAGAACATGGGTGCACAGATGGTGAAGGAGGTTGCATCCAGAACATCCGACGTGGCAGGAGACGGTACCACGACGGCCACGATCCTTGCAGAAGCTATATACCGCGAGGGGTCCAAGCTGGTAGCGGCCGGAATGAATCCAATGGCTCTCAAGAAGGGCATAGACAGGGGCGTTGAGGTAGTGATTGCCGAATTGAAGAAGATTTCCAAGCCGATAAAGGACAAGAAAGAGATTACCCAGGTCGGCACAATCTCCGCCAATAATGATTCGACGATCGGCGAGATCATTTCCGACGCCATGGAAAAGGTTGGCAAGGAAGGCGTCATTACCGTGGAGGAGGCAAAGTCCATCGAAACAACTCTGGAAATTGTCGAAGGCATGCAGTTTGACAGAGGTTACATATCCCCGTATTTCGTGACCGATCCGGAGAAGATGGAAGTCATTCTGGATGAGGCCTTCGTTCTTCTTAACGAAAAAAAGATCAGCAGCATGAAAGACATGGTTCCCATTCTGGAGCAGGTTGCCAAAATGGGGAAGCCCCTCCTGATCATCGCGGAGGATGTTGAGGGCGAGGCTCTTGCGACGCTCGTGGTGAACAAGATACGCGGCACCTTGAAGTGCGCTGCTGTAAAGGCCCCGGGATTCGGCGACAGGAGAAAGGCAATGCTGGATGACATCGCGGTTCTCACCGGCGGCAAAGTCGTTTCGGAGGACTTGGGAGTCAAACTGGAGAATGTCACATTAAAAGACCTCGGCAGGTGCAAGCGCCTGCATATAGACAAGGATAACACGACCATCATCGATGGCGCAGGCAAGAAATCCGACATCGAAGGCAGAGTGAAGCAGATGCGGGCCCAGATCGAAGAAACAACGTCCACCTATGATAAGGAAAAGCTGCAGGAGCGTCTGGCGAAGCTGGTGGGCGGCGTGGCGGTCATCAAGGTGGGCGCGGCAACCGAATTCGAGATGAAGGAAAAGAAGGCGCGCGTTGAGGATGCGTTGAATGCGACGCGGGCAGCCGTTGAAGAAGGTATCGTGCCCGGCGGCGGGGTAGCATATCTGCGGAGTCTGCCGATACTCGCAAAGACCAAGGCGGAAGATGACGAGAAGTACGGTCTCGATATCGTGAGAAGGGCACTGGAAGAGCCGGCAAAACAGATTGCGGTGAACGCCGGTTATGAAGGAACCATTGTCGTAGAGAAGATCAAAGCAGGCAAGGGCGATTTCGGGTTCGACGCCGACACAGGCAAGTATGCGAACATGAGCAAGGGGGGAATAATCGATCCCACGAAGGTATCCCGCTTCGCCCTTCAGAACGCTGCGTCCGTAGCCGCTCTACTCTTGACGACGGAGGCGATGATTGCGGAGAAACCAAAAAAGAAGACACCACTTCCCCCGATGCCGCCAGGCGGAGGAATGCCGCCCGACATGGGAGATTACGACTACTGATTTGACGTAAGAATTTTTCGGGACGCGATCCCCCCTGAGCCGGTTTTCGAGAAGGTAACGGGGGGATTTTCTTTTTTCACAGGGGCGGGGAACTCGTCAGATCCTGCGCAGTCTGGACGAGGCCCTTCAAGAGCTCCGTCATTCTATTGAAGTCGAGTGTGTTTATTGTATCCGTTTCGGTATGATAATTTGGATTTCTGTAGAAGGCGGTGTCCGTGATCATCACGGCCGGGTAGCCCATTTTCCAAAAGGACCGGTGGTCGGAGAAATCGACACCGGGGATGAAACTCATGGCGGTCAGAGTTTCAATGGGTATCTTCGAACCCGCCCTGATGGAATTTCTGACCTGACGGACTAGGCCTCGAGAACTCAAGTTGCCGACAACGGCAACGAAATTTGGCGTGGTGGGATAAATCTTGCTCATAAAAGGAAGCGGAAATGACTGCCCCCCCTCTTCATTGCTGTAGTAGCCCACCATCTCGAGGCAGATCATGCCCGTTATGTTTTCGCCTATCCCCTTCACGTATTTTGCATAGACGTAACTTCCCATCTGATGGGATGTATAAAGCGGCGGCTCTTCGTTTACAAAGAAGATGAGCCTTAATGTCTTGTCTGGAGAATATCCCCTCAGTGCACGGCATATTTCGAGAAGCACGGCGACTCCGCTCGCATTATCATCGGCCCCGGGTGTGCCGTGCGCACTATCGTAGTGAGCGCCGATGACCACGATTTCGCCAGGATTCTTTACGCCTTCTATTTGCGCGATGATGTTGCTGTATTTCTTTCCTTTGTACGTATATGTCTGGAGAAGGGGGGTATAGCCCCACGAATACAGCCACGACACAATATATTCTTTTGCTTCTTCTATATTGTCATATTCGTGCACGCTCCTTGAGCCGATCATAGCGCTTAATTCTTTGACGTGCCTGTGCAGCTTGCGAGTGTCTCCGATCAGCGTGGTGTCTTTTCTGACGATGGAAAAGGAAGTGCCAAATCTTACTGTCAACAGGGAATATGCGAGAAACCCCGCGAGAAAAATCACCAACAGGAAGATATAGCGGAACGTCTTTCTCTTCGTAATCATAGCGGTCTATTAACTCGGAAGTCTTAGTTCAATTGTGGCGTATTATAACTAAAAAAGACCGGCGGTGAAAATGAAATATGATATCCAGATGCCCTGACAAAAGCCTCCGTAACTGATAGTTCGCGCACTTATCTGCAGCTTTTTTATCTTGAAAATGCATGTTCTTTAAGATATATGACTCAGCAAGCGGGCGGTTAACTCAGGGGGAGAGTGCTACCTTCACACGGTAGAAGTCACTGGTTCAAATCCAGTACCGCCTATAATATCAATGGGTTACATAGTGATATGTAACCCATTTTCTTTGGCGGGTGTACTTATGGGTGCACTTTTGAAAATTTACCTTTCGTCTTTGCCATCGTGTCTCTTTGGTAGGAATCGATGAAATGCAGATATTTTTCGGTAGTAGAAAAACCCTAACGCACAATGGAAATATGAAATGTACCGGCTCTCGTGTCCACTTACAAAGCAATATGGATGAAGCCTCATGAGGTTGATTATTATCGTTTGAAACACGTCAGCGAACCACCTATGTCGCTGTCCGAATCTACTGCGCCATCCGCGTCAATTGTTCATCTACGAAATAAACACGCTGTCCCGCGGTACGACCCACTGCTGTTCAATCGTGTGGCAGTATATTGCATCGTGATCTCATTCCCTGTAGCGCTGACAGTCATCTGGTAGGACCGGGTAGCCGTCCATCCTTGCAGTTCTATGGTATTCCCGTTGATCCGTCTTCCCGAGACTGGGACATCATTGGTCCAGACGCCGCTTATGTTTCCGTTCTGATCCTCCTTGAGAACCAGTCAATCATCGCCACTCTCCCCGAGGTTATTTGACCATCGTCCATACCATTGTCCGGCAAAAGGCAACCAGTCATTCAAGGCTCCCGGTGCCTTGGCCTGGGACGGGGCTAAGCGTTTATCCTCTTCGCTCCTTAATTTTTGCTCCAACTCAGCCTTTTCAGCTTCAAGACGGCGTTGTTCTTCTTTCAACTTCCGATTCTCTTCATCCAGCTTATCCGTGCCCGTTGACTTTGAATCAACCGATCCGGGAATAAAAAAGAAGTTCCCCTCCAATGAAGATAACTCCCATGGTATTTGTCCTGACTCCTTTTTTACCCTGCTTCGCACCTTCATGAAAACATCATTTATCGATAATCCAGACCTGTCTATATTCTCCAAAAGGACCTTAGTGTAAGGGCTATTTCTCCCCTCTCCATCTCTGGCGACCTGGTTTGCTCCTGTAGAATAGGAAATAAAGGTCCCTGAAGGGGCATTACTGATAATAGCCAGCCCACGGGTAGCGCTACGAAAACTTCTCGAAAAAGGATTATCTCGGCAAGCGTCAAGAATGACTATATTCAAACCGTTATTGGCATTGGCCATCTCATCGAGAACCCTGCCTGCATCAACAGCTTTATATTTGATATCGGATTCTTTATTGATCTTGGCTCCTACAGGCACAAGATAATTCACTCCACCAACCTGTAGACCATGGCCAGCATAATAAAAAAGACCTACTCCTCCTCGTTTAAGACGATTTCCAAAATCTTCAACAGCTCCCTCCATCTCCTCAAGGTTGGCATTCTTTTTAAGAATTACAGTAAAACCAAGTTTCTTCAACATGGCTGCCATATCCGTAGCGTCATTAACGGGATTCTTTAGGGGTCCGGATTGGTAAGAACTGTTGCCGATGATCAAAGCCAGCCGGGGTTCTTTGGCCGCCTTGGATTGAACGGGCGAAAGGAGAACCAGACAAAGGGAAAAGACACATATCTTTAAAAGGGTGGATTTCATCGAAATAGCCTCCTTTTGAAACAGGCAATACTTTATACCCCAATCCTCAAAAAACAACAAGATTACCGATTGCCATTTGAACTCTTTGGCTTTGCCGAAAATGAGAAT
>DASRZZ010000050.1:0-27150 GCA_035685925.1 Syntrophales bacterium
ACGCGCAAGCGGGTATTTAACTCTCTCCCGTATGCAGCGTGAGCTTTCAGACCTCATTCAGCGTAAGGTGGACCCGGTCCCCCAAGGGAGGTTTAAAGCAGATTTTTTAGCAAGAGATCCCTGTTGCATGGACAGCAGCAACAAAAGAAGTGCCCTGCCTGAGACGCAAGACCGCTGCTATTATCTCAAAAATCGAATAAACAATCAAAAGACGGAGTACACGGGAAGACGAAAGATTACTTTAGCTTCTTTTCTATCTCTTTCCAGTTCTCGACGACTTCTGCGTCCTCAACGGAATCGAAACTGAAAGCAAGCGGCTTGTATATCTGAGCAGATTCAATCACATCTGGCCCCCCAATAACCGCCTTAATCCCTAGATCCATTTCCCTGATTTCCTTGAAGACATCACCATGACCCCAAGGCAGCACTGGGGCAACGGGGAAATTATTTTTCTTCAGCCATGATCTCACGGATTCCACACTCAGAAGACCTTTTTGGAGATAGACTATGGGATATCTTTTATGGATTCTTGTTACGGCCTTTCCGCTGTCCGGTCTCTCCCTTTCCCCAAAAGGCCCTTCCAGCAAAGACCCTTCAACATCAATGAAGACTATCTGTGTTTTTCTCTCCAGTGCCAGGAGCACACCACTATCCTTGTCATCGCCGGATTTTACGTTTATTTTGTAGAGACCTGTTCTTGACGGGAAGAATCCTTTGACGGCAAAGCCGTCTGTGCCGGAAAGGTTTTTGCCGATAGGCCTCCCATCGACGAAAAACTCCACAACCTCCCCACCCCTACTGAACAACGTTCCCCTTGTCTCTGCTCTGAGCATGACCTCCCGGCCATTTAAAGCGACGTCATCATAGAAAAATACTCTGGATAGGGCCGCATCCGGACATACGCCAAAGAGAGTGAGAAATAAAATGAAGGCAAAAAGGATTCTCATACGGTGCCTCGTCAGCAAAAACGAAAATGCAATGGAAGGAAATGATCATTTTAAAGTGAAGTTGATTATTACTTTCACTCGTTTACTCGGGAGATTATGGGAAATAATACAATTATCTTGCCTGCCTTTTTCATGGCTGAATCCTGCCATAATTATATTTTGTAGCTGTAATATCGAAGAAGAGACGAGAGAACGGATTGGTTACCCCTTTAGGACAGAATCCAGATCATAGGTTTTTGTCAAGTCTATCGCGATACGCCACATATCTCCTTCCTCCTGCACTCGAACAACATTGCCGATTAAGTCTATTTTCCCGTGATTTCCAAATTCGACGGAGATGCTTACTTCGCCTGGTAGGAAATGTGTCTTTGAAAGAACACATAAACCACCCAGTGAGAAATCCACTAACTGCACTGATATACCGCTAACTTTGACTTCGCCCTGAGCATCTTTGACATCATTTGCAACATAACGTTGGTATCTGCGGCGTTGTGTCATCCAAGAATCTCCTTTAAATTTGTGTCTCGCCTTCTATTCTTAATCCTAAGATTTGAAGCGCAAAAAAAGTTTTATTGGGGCTGGATTAAGGGATGATTTCTCGGCCTGGTTTCTGCCAAGCCTTTTAGCAAGCTTGATCCGCCCGATCCATCATGGATTCAAAACTTTCGCTGCCTCCTACCAATTCAGCTACTCCAATACTTATCTTTACGCTGATATCCTTGCCGTAAACGCTCATTATATGCTTTGCAACTCTCTTGCGGAGCCTTTCGGACACGGTAAATGTTTTTTTGAGGGTCGTAATCCACCATTGTTATAACGGACTTCTCACCCCAATTCGGCCCAACAAATCATATGGTCGAATACCATCCTTGCAGATTGCAGCCAATCCTTCGATAACAAGATCTCCCATAGCATGCCCATAGGTATCATTAATTATTTTGAAGTGGTCAGTATCTATCATGGACACTGAAAAAAGGGTTCGAGAATGATGGACACGATTCATTTCTTTTTCACTGCGTTCGATAAAGTGTCGACGGTTATAAATGCCGGTGAGAGAATCTGTAATAGCCGGAAGTTCCAGCTTTCCCTGAATAGCTCATTATCCCAAAAAACTCTTATGACCGAATTGCAAAGCTATGAACCTATGCCCATATGAATATGGCTTGCTTTTTTATATACCATTTTAACTTGAACTTCTGTAGCTATTTTCTTGGCTACGATTCGAAATGTTGAATGGACAGGCAAAATCAGAAAACAACCTCACAGAAAGGAGCAATCAACCGTCGAAAGATCAATTTTTCAAAATCGGCCCATGGAAGAAGATCATCTCTTTCCAAGAAAAAGCGCGACTTGCTGCAGTAGCTTCCATTATTGCTTGACGTCAGTTAAAAAGCCCCTATGTTCCTTTTCTTCTCATGAGCCAGTATGAGTCCTTAAAGATCATCTTCAATGTATTCAGGTTCGCCAACTGCAAGGTTAACTCCTGCTTTTATAAATTAATTCTCTTCGTTTCATCTCAACGGAAGTAAATAAGTCCCGAATACCTGCCCTAAAAGAATCTATATTTTTCATAGCCCATCCAATCATCGTGTTAATTTCTACGTAACAACATTTCTACTAGCAGAAATCATCTATAAAATGAAAAGTCGCCAGAAAATTCTTTTAGCCAAAGTGATTTGCGTTTGAAAAGGTAATTTTCAGTCGAAATTACTCCATTTTCTTTCTCAGAAGAAGAAGCTGATAACCCACGGAGTGAGTCTGTTTTGTTCACTCTCAAGCAACGTGAAATTGGGAAGGCCGTATTGGGAAGGGCGTTGACATTTTTCAATTTCTGTAATAGGATTTTACGCCTTTGGGTGTTTGATTATGAAACAATTAATTGTAAGAAATATTATCGAGCCTAACAGCGGCAAAAAAAGCAGATGCCTTGCCTGCGGTGCCATGCTGAATACGTCCAGACGCAAATACTGCTCCATGGAATGCAGGAAACGTCTCCATTATAAATTGGAAGTGAGAACAGGCCTGATAAGGGCCCTGAATGCAAAGTATGCGACGTTCTATTTTTCCGAGGTCATGATAATAATGGACATGCTCCCCTACGGGTCCGAGCAGATATTCACCTTCTTCTATCCCCGCTCACCCGGGAGTAAACCTGCCGAAGACTTCAGCAAGATGGCAGACATGCTGGGGAACCTCTGGTGGAAAGAAAGGAGGCGAACCAATAAAAGATACCTCGCCTCGTTCCACGTTCTTGGAAAAGCCGTCAAGAATAACGTGCCGGTAGTTTCTGTAAGGCCGACGATGGTAAAAGTTCCTTCTATCAAGGCAACATATTTATCCCGCCTTAAACTTGACAAATCTCAATTAAACCCGATAGAACTGCAGAAAAGCGTGAAAGAAGCATATCGCAGGCAGGCAAAGATGCATCATCCCGATCTCGGAGGCGATGCAGCAACATTTAGAAAAATACACCAGGCTTACAGAGAGCTGACATTATGGGCAAAGAGACCCTCTTACACGAAACGCCGCGGATTCCCCGACAGGTGGTTTTACGACGGGCATACGAACAAATGGGTACAACCTATGCCTGCACAAATGCAAAGATGACGCTCTCGTAAGGAAAAACTCCCTGGTCTTTCAAACTGCGGATGACGTAAAGTGATGTCGCCCCGTGTCATGGTTTCTTTCGCTGCTGACCGCGGTCGGTCTTGCCACATCCGATGCCCCGACAAAAATATTTTTCAGTAATCTCCCACCTCTTATGATGAGGCATGCCCGGCTGGGTTATGCCGTGCCCTGGCTTCTGGCCGCATTGCTCGCCATACCGTTGACTCTTCCCGACAGGACATTCTGGTTCTGCATTGCCGTTCTACTGCTACATGAAGGCACTCAAGGTATCACCCTTGTCCTTAACAGTGCCTTTCTTGGCTCTCACTCCCGGATTCATTATCCTGACGGGACGGATAATCCTGGGAGAAGAGATCAGTGCCAGGGATTCTAGGGAATAATCTTAATAATAGCAGTGGCATATTGTCTAAATCTTTCCAGGACCAGGGATGGAGTTTTTGTTCCCCTCATGGCCATATTCAGAGAACGGGGGGCACGCCTGATGCTCCTGGTATCCTTTCTTTATGCCTTCACGTCAACAATCGGCAAGCTTGCCATCATCCATTCCATTCCAATCCATACATCTTCGGCATTATCTACAACATTGCCCTCGCCATGTTGCTGGCCCTTTTTCTTCCAGCAGCAGCAACCACCGGACCTGTGAAAAAACTTGTCAGACGTCCTGTCATCGGCCTTATCGGCGCAACTGTAGCGACGGCGATTTTCAGCCACATGCTTGCCATATCGACGACGAATGTTGCCTATATGATATTTCTGAAACGGACGAGTCTCTTATTCGAGGTCATGTATTGTGCGCTGTGGCTCAAGAAGGGAAAGATCGCCGAGAGACTACTCACTGGTGTAATCATAATGATATCAGGCGTATTCCTTATAGGGTGGTTCGGATAAAGAGCGAGAAAGACCAGGTCTCATTGAATCTGCTAACTGAATTTGCACTTGACAAAGAAACCCTCCTTTGCTACTCATCCATCAAATAACAGAAATACGGATGGATGTGTGGAAGAGGGGTTAGATGCCCCCGCTGCCCCGCAGCCGTGAAGGGAACGAAAGCCCGAAAAGTCACTGCCATGAAAAGTCATGGCGGGAAGGCGGGTAAATAGGCAGCCCGAAGCCGGAAAACCAATCCATCGCGGTTCCTCGAGGGGGGATTCTTATGGTTACTTCACATTTCACAATTATTCCAACACCGCCCAGCCAGCCCGCCATCCCGGTCTGCACAGATGCCTGCGGTTCGTTCAAATCTGCCAGCCCTCCTGACCATGTCGTAATTCCTCCCATAGCATCCCGTTGTCACCACGCTGTAGCTGGCGTACGCGGTGATAAAGCAGTCTGATACAGGAAAAAGTAATGACATCAAACAAACACGGTGGAAATCTGAGAAAGCTGGCATCTTTGGCGGGTCTGTCACCGAAAGATATACTGGACTTCTCAGCCAATATAAACCCGCTTGGTCTGCCGGAATGGCTACGTCCTCTCATAAGCAGGACGATTGCGTCCCTCACCCATTACCCTGACCCGGACTGTGCAGCCCTCATTAATGCCATCTCTGCCCGTTATGGAATCGCAGAAGATGAGATCATAGCCGGCAATGGTTCAACAGAGTTACTGTATCTCATACCACGAGCCATCCCATTGAACCGTGCTATCGTTCCCGTTCCCGCTTATTCAGATTACGCACTGGCTTCAGAACTCGCCGGGCTCCCCGTAGAAAAGGATATCATGAAAGAAGAGGATGGGTTCAGGCCCGATCTCAAGTCAATCGAGGTTCGGCTCCATGAAAACGACATCGTGTTTATCGGTCAGCCAAATAATCCGACGGGTTTGCTGTGCAACGCCGATGCCCTAAGAGATATGGCCTTGAGAAATGCGTCTGTCACCTTCGTTATCGACGAGGCATTTGCTGCATTTGTTGAAGGAATGGACAGCTTAACTCGTGAGCGCCCCCCCAATGTCATCGTACTTCTTTCTTTCACCAAGTTCTTCGCCATTCCAGGGCTGAGGTTGGGCTGCGCTATCGCCGACCCTGCTATCATCTCGCGAATACGGGCGATGATACCCCCCTGGTCGGTCAATACCCTTGCACAGGCCGTCGGCGAAAAGGCAATGAAGGATGAAGAATACGCCAGGAATACAAGGGCATATTGCCGGACGGAGCGGAAACTACTTACGGAGAAGTTGCAGTCCGTCCCCGGGTTTTACGTGTACACGGGGGAGGCGAATTATCTCATGGTGCGGATCGACCGGAAAGGGCTAAGCGCGCCGGCACTTGCAGAGAAGCTACTTCCCATGGGAATCACGATCAGGGTATGTGATAATTTTGACGGACTAGATGAAAGGTTCTTCCGCGTCGCCGTCAGGACGGCCGAAGAAAATGAATTGCTCTGTGAAAAGCTCCGCCTCTCCCTCGGACTGACACATGTGCCCGCCGCAATGAGGCCAAAGCCTGCTCTCATGATCCAGGGAACGAGCTCCAACGCGGGAAAAAGCGTCATTGCTGCAGCCCTCTGCAGGATAGTGCTCCAAGACGGTTACAGCGTCGCTCCTTTCAAGGCACAGAACATGTCTCTTAATTCCTACGTCACGCAGGATGGCGGCGAGATGGGCCGCGCCCAGGTCGTCCAGGCCCAGGCCTGCCGGATTGCCCCGGATGTCCGGATGAACCCTATCCTTCTCAAACCCAGCAGCGATACCGGCACCCAGGTCATCATAATGGGAAAGCCCGTGGGCAATATGAATGTGGAACAATACATCCGCTATAAGCCCGAAGCGTTCAGATGTGTCCTGGAGGCATATGATTCCCTCACCTCCGAGCACGACGTCATCATCCTCGAAGGAGCGGGAAGCCCCGCAGAGGTCAATTTGAAGCACCATGACATAGTCAACATGGCCATGGGCCGATACGCCCGCTCACCAGTCATCCTAGTGGGCGATATCGACAGAGGCGGAGTTTTCGCATCGTTTGTAGGGACGATGGAAGTACTTGCGGAATGGGAAAGAAGACTCGTAGCGGGATTTGTAATCAACCGCTTCCGGGGTGACGAATCACTCCTTAATGATGCCGTAAGTTATTTGGAGTGCCATACAGGCCGCCCTACTTTCGGCATTGTGCCGTATCTCACAAACCTCGGTCTTCCGGAGGAGGACTCCGTCACTTTCAAGAACAGCCCGAAAGAAAGAGCCTGCCCTGCGGGAGATGCTGTGGAGATCGCACTTATTGATCTTCCCCACATATCAAACTTCACTGATTTTGATTCACTCCGCATGGAACCCGATGTGCACCTGCGTGTCGTCCGGTCCTCCTATGATGTCGGCAGCCCGGACGCAATTATCCTGCCGGGGAGCAAGAATGTTATCGGTGACCTGGATTATCTCACGAAAGATGGCCTCGCTGAAAGGATCGCAGACCTGGCTCATGACGGAAAGACGGAGATTGTCGGCATCTGCGGCGGGTTTCAAATTCTCGGGACGGAGATTGCCGACCCTCATGGCATCGAGTCCGGAGAAAGGACAATGAGAGGCCTGGGACTGTTGCCGGTTGCGACGACGCTGGCCATGGAGAAGACACTGCAGTGTGTCTCGGCGCGTCATGTCGATTCAGGAATCACCTTAAGAGGATATGAGATACACCACGGACAGACAAACGGCTTGAACCTGCCCGCCACGGTTGTGCGCGAAGACGGAACAGTAGTTGGTGTGAAATCGAAAGACGGCCTCCTATGGGGGACATATCTGCACGGGATATTCGATGCCGATGAATTTCGCCGGTGGTTTATCGACAGATTGAGGACCCGTAAGGGCCTGACCCCTATGGGAAGGGTGCTCGCCCCTTACGATCTGGAGCCTGCCTTCGACCGCCTTGCCGAAGTCGTCCGCAGGTGCCTGAACATGGAAAAAATTTACCAGTTGATGGGATTGCGATAAACACAGACTCGCCCCCTTTTCTAAAGGGGCCCAGGGATTTGTTGTTTTACGAAAGGGTACCTGATAGAACTGTGATGGAAGAGGATAAAAGGATATTACTATTCACCGGTGACGGCAAGGGAAAGACGACAGCCGCCTTGGGCATGACTCTCCGCGCCAGCGGACACAACATGAGGACCCTGGTCATTCAATTCGTAAAATCGGATCCCACCACCGGGGAGCTCTCCGCCTGCCGGCAACTCCCTGGTTGCGAGATCGTGCAGACCGGGAGGGGGTTTGTCCCGGAGCGGACGGACCCGGCATTCCAGGAACACATAAGTGCGGCAAGCGAAGGTCTTCACCTCACCGAGAAGGCTCTCTCTTCGGGGAAATATGATCTCGTTGTACTGGACGAGATATGCACTGCCATCTGTAAGGGACTCCTGGACGAGGAGAAGGTCATCGATGCCGTCCGAATGGGAACATCCGGCATGTGTATTGTCATGACAGGCCGTAATGCCACGGCAGGGCTTGTATCCATAGCCGACACGGTGACGGATATGCGCATGGTCAAACACGGCTTCCAGGATGGC
Organism: Syntrophales bacterium; assembly: GCA_035685925.1. Classification (GTDB taxonomy): domain Bacteria; phylum Desulfobacterota; class Syntrophia; order Syntrophales; family UBA2185; genus Fen-1135. The sequence continues at coordinate 8,069 of DASRZZ010000050.1, forward strand.
TGGGAAGGGCAAAAGGGAGTGGAATACTAGTAATGGATTGTCCCCGGATTGTCATAGCGGGCACTCAAAGCGGTGTGGGAAAGACATCCCTTACCCTGGCCATCGTCACGGCGCTGAGAAGGCGCGGGTATAAGGTGCAGACCATTCAAGGTGGAACCGGATTTCCTGGACCCCACATACCTTTCCATGGCCTCGGAAAGGCCCTGCTATAATCTCGACGGCTGGATGGCCGGCAAGGACTATGTCTTTTGTCTCTTTACCCGCGCTTCGCAAGGCGCCGATATTTCCGTTATCGAAGGAGTCATGGGACTATTTGACGGCGCCGACCCCGCCAGCTCCGAAGGAAGTATAGCGGAAATCGCGCGCTGGCTTAATGCGCCAATAATACTTATCGCCGTGGTGTATGGCATGGCGAGAAGTCTTGCCGCCCTGGTGAGGGGCTATTCCGGTTTTGAGAAAGGCCTACAATTGGCCGGGGTGATCGCCAACCGCTGCGGCTCTGAACACCACGCATCGATGCTTGCCCTTTCCCTTGCAGCGGAAGCCCTTCCGCGTCTGGTGGGCGGTATTCCGCAGGGAGCTATCCCCAATCTCGCAAGCAGGCATCTCGGACTGGGTGAGCGCAGACACAGGAATTCTTTCCCAGACGGCCCTCGATGAACTTGCGGGAGCCTTCGAAAGGCACACGTCTCTCGACGATATCATCAGTATTGCCAGGCATGCGCAGCCTCTTCAAACAACAGCTGCAAGCGATTGCACCGACTCGAATAGGACAGGTTTCTGTACACCGGCCGAACATGTTGAAAGAATGGCCACGGGTGATACTGCCTCACCCCCCTCAAATCCCACTGCATCCCCTTTTACAAAAGGGGGACAGGGGGGAGTAGAAGCAGGCAAAGGCATCGCGATCGGTGTCGCCCGTGACGCGGCCTTCCATTTTTATTACCAGGACTTCTTTGACGCACTCGAAATGCGAGGCTGCCGGTTGCATTATTTCTCGCCCCTTGCGGATAGCCGTCTCCCGGATGACCTCGATGCCCTCTATATCGGTGGTGGTTATCCGGAAGAGCACGCGGAGAGGCTTTCGGAAAACAGGGCAATGCTTAAAGCCATACAGAAATTTTCGCAATCCAGCCGACCCGTATATGGAGAATGCGGCGGGCTTATGTACCTCTGCCGGAAACTGGAAAAGCAGAACGGCACCCAATGTACGATGGTTGGACTCATCCCCGCTGCAACGCGGATGCTAGCCAGGCTGAAGTCTTTGGGATACGTCGAGGTCACCCTGAATGCCAATTCACTCTGGGGCGCAAGTGGCGCAGTCCTGCGTGGACATGAATTTCATTACTCCGAACTGACCTCCGATCCAACAAAGGAATCCGACTGGAATACCGTCTATGCGCTGAAAAGGCACCGCACCGATGATGCCGCCAGGGAAGGTTTTCAGAAGGGTCGTGTGTTGGCTAGCTATGTACATATGCATCTCGCCTCTCGCCCGGAGGCGCTGAAATATTTTATCGAACTCTGCGAATCCCAAAGATGAGCGCAAAAAGACGAACGCCGAAAAGACCATTCATACACGCCCGTATGACGCATCGAAGAATGGACGGGAAATTGGAGAATGGTCATTCGCAATTATAGACAGAAACGCGCCGCAGAACAGCTTCACGGCCGATGAGTGGCAGGTGGTACGCCGCATGATCCATACTAGCCGATCTCATTTCCGCCGTCATGGCGAAGGTCCCAAAGGTAGGGATAGTACCTACAGCGCAGCGAATATACCGGTGCAGTATGCTCAGCGGTTCAATTTGTTTATTGCCGTTTGCGTTTCCTTTGTCAGAAAATCCCACAAGCCGATCTTCTTAAGGGTCTCCTCTTTCGGTACCCCATTTGCGTTCCAGCCCCGCTCGCTATAGTACGCCTGTACCAGTCTCCGGAGCTGTTCCTTCCTGAATCTCATCAGGGTCTCCCTCTTTTCCTTCGCAGGCGTTTTCTCTATGTCAGCTATGGGCTTCCCTAGTATCCTGCTCACTTCCTCATCATGGAAATCCTTTTCTTCATCATAGAGATCGTCATCTGTGGGACCTATTGCCCGATCGGGCACCCAGTCCAGCTCGCCTGTCTTCTTGCAGAAGACCATGACATTCATGACCCTCTGCAGGTTTATGTCCCTATCGGTCCTCTCGTAGATCTCCTCCCATGTGAGGTTTGCGCCCAACATGCCGTTATAGAACTCTGCATACATCTCCTGCGAGGCGGGGTTTATGTATATATCGGTGTTCTTCATTTTTCCCGATTCCGGATTGAATACATCCACCCAGGGAAGCTTGCAGAGACCCAGGTTGTCATTGCCGAGGCGAACCCTCGGATAAGTTATCAGGGCTTTGGCCTTGTCTACAAGAGAAGGAAACGCACCAAGGAGGTCTGCCTTGATAAGCCATGCCGCTGCGTGGTGCGCCCCTATGTCGCTCGCCGCCGCATATGATGCCTGCATAGAGAGAGACCTGTGGGTCCTGTAAAGAGAAAATGGAAGACCCTTTGTCTGCATGGCGAATTTCATGAGTTCCTTTTTAGGATTTTCACGGCCCGTTCTCTTAACATACTTCCCTGACACCCAGTCCAGCAATCTAAGCATTCCCTTTCCGGCTTCCCTGGCACACTCAGTCTCGCCGCTCGAGATCTGGTGCAGGAAACCGAGCATCGCCTTTTCATTTCCCCATGTTAGCTCCAGGCCGCCCGCGTCTTCCTTCGTGAGATAACCTCTTTGGAAGCACTCCATCAAAAAGGCGATAATAACGGCGGCAGTTATGGTATCGATCCCATAGTTGTCACAATGCCAATTGGCCTCCATGACGGCCTCGGCATTCCATATGGCCAAATTCGAGCCGAAGCCGCTTGCGGTCTCATACTCAGGCCCGTCGACCCAGACCTTCGTGCCCCTTTGCTCACCGGCTGACAGGGTAACCCAGCCGCCCTTGGTGCACCGTAAAGAGCAGCCCGGATAACACCCGTCCATCCCCCTATGATCGAAGAGGTTATCTGCGTAAAATTTGCCGCTGATCTGCTCCGCCCTTGGATCGGAACCGTACTGGTAATTCTTCACAGGAAGAGACTTGTAATTTTCTTTATTCATGAAACTGATGAGTCCCGCACTTCCCTTGCGGTACATTTTCAAGGATACGGGATCAACTTCCCTCACAACCTTGGAAAGCTTCTGGCCCGCTCTTTTTGCCCTCTCCCAGTCCGCTGCGCCATAGGGATTTTCACCGTGTGGGTATTCTGCGAGGATAATGACGGACCGTATTTTCTTATCGAGCATAACGGATCCAAGGCCGGTTCTACCTGCCTGCTTTGTCCTAAAAAAACCCTTCTGTCCATCAGCCGTCTTCGTCGGGTCGAAATAATGGCTGTTGATGCATCCAAAAGTCGTGGCCGCTGCGCCCACGCCGGTTGTTAAAAAGGCCATGTCCTTCTTGTCGTAGCCTTCCCGCGTGAATTTATCTGCAATGAATTTTTGTAGGTCAAAGACGTGTTCTATCGTCGGCGCCTCAGTAATCGTCACTTGATTTTTAAACCCATCGATTACAATAAAAACGTCATTTTCTGATTTTCCCGTGATCTCAATCAGGTCGAACCCTGCGAATTTCAAGTGGGCCCCGAAATGTCCGCCGAAATTTGATACCCCCGGGATACCAGTGTGCGGGGACAAGGAGAGAGCCATGCATTTGCTCGTACCGGGGAAATTGGGAACGCCCGCCAGGGGCCCCGGTGAAAAGATTAATGGATTTTCCGGAGCGTAGGGACTCGTATTCGGAGATACTCGCCTGTAGAGCAGATATAAACCCATGGCTCTCCCCCCGACGAAGTAGTCTCGCACGAGCGGATCGAGAACTCGCACATCTATCACTCCGCTGTGCAGATCGATAGTTAAAATCTGATTCGCGTATCCGCGCATTAGATTTGATTTGGTGTACTTCATTTAAATAAAGCTCCTTGTGCCAGGTTCCTGCTTTTGCCGCAGTTTAACGCCCCATCAACTGCCAAAAAACAACAGGAACCTGTTTTTTTTGAGGGCGCACTATAAGCCGAAGCGAATTATCTTGTCAATTGGAAAAGTTAATTAGCTTGACATTCGCGGCAAATCGTGGTTGAGCCTCCCTTCAGTAAATAGCTGTATTGCGGACGGGAGGATGGCAAGGTAAGAATTCATGGAAACGAGACACCACTGTGTCTGGATCGATACTGACATAAAAATGAATGAGGCAACGGAGAATATCGGCAACTCATCCATTATCTGTGTTGATACAGAGTATGACTCCTTCAGATATTTTCGTGAAGTCCTATGCTTGATTCAGATAGATGCGGGCGGAAGGACTTACCTGTTCGACCCTCTGGGCAAGCCCGATCTCTCCTTCTTGGGAACGGTTTTCGAAGATCCTGCCGTTCTCAAAATCATGCACGCCGGCGATAACGATATCCGTCTTCTAAAAAGGGACTATAGTTTCGAATTCGTCAATATCTTTGACACACATCAGGCTGCATCCATCCTGGGGTGCCACCATCTTTCTCTCTCGACGCTGATAAGCCAGTATCTCTGCATAGAACTCAAGAAAGACAAGAAAATGCAGCGTTCAAAATGGGAGGCCCGTCCGCTCACGGAGGGGCAGATACACTATGCTGTAGAGGATACGGCACACCTCACGGCCCTCTATCTGAGGCTTGACGCTGAGATCCGGTTGAGGGGTCTCGAGAGAAAAGCGGCAAAGGCCTTTGAAAAAATCGCTGCTGTGACATGGAGTGAGAAATCATTCAACCCCCATGCATGTAAAGGCATCAAAGGGTATGATTCCCTTTCGGCGCAACAGAAACATTATTTGATGAACCTTTACAGCTGGCGTTTCCGGAAGGCAAAGAAGACAAACATGGCACGCTTCAGGATATTGACCGATCAGGCCCTGCTTGACTTGGCGAGATCCGAGGCATCCTCTATGGAAATGCTGAGAAAGACAGAGATCCTTTCTCCTGAAAAGATAAGGCTCTATGGACGTGAAATTATCGAGGCCGTTAGCAGCGACAGAGGGTCGGAACAGAACCTCCAATAAGACGATGCTCTATATTTGGAATAAATTTGTTTTCGGGAGACGTGTGACAAGAACTAGCGCCGGATACATTAGCGCGAAATATTGCATCTTCACTTTTCAAATCCCTCGCGCACCAGCCTCTCAAAGACCAGTCACTGATTATCCTCCGGAATCTCTACCGGTGGCACTTGCACGGATAAGAGCTTATAGTTATGATACGGTCAAGTAAATGATCGTATCAACGACCAAGGCACCGATTCTGTCCGGTCCGCTAATCAAAAACAATACCAAAGGCAAATCTAGGATTGCCAGAAGACCAGTTATAACGGTACCCCATTTCTTTCTTAACAGTATTCCCACAAGTGCAACGAGATAGGAGCTGAACATGATCAAGGCGCCAGCAGATACCATGATGGTTTCGAACTGCGCCCACAATCTCCAACCGATTAGAATCAGGAGGAAGATGGTTCCAGGTGGTGTTTTTTCTGCATAGAGATTACACGATGTGACAAATTAAAGAGACTTTTAGAAAGCGCGGTTACAATACGGCCTTCAAGGTTATTATTTATTTCCCTTTCCTTTTCTCTTTATATCTCGAATCTCCCTGAATTTGATGTCTAAATTAAGCTGCTTAATTGCTCTACGGCGGTCTAATATGAACTGGCAACCATGATTTAGGAAGCCTTCGGCAGACGGCGGGTCTTCTTATCCTCTTTTGCGGTTACCTTTGTATGCTTTTTTCTAAGACTAGATCTGTCGTCTTTTTGAGCTTCATGGAAAGTATTTTTAAGATTTCCTGAAAATGTTGTGACAGCCTGTTGTATTCTCCGTCCAAAAAAGTGCGATCGAGGAGCCCGACCGTTGTTTCCCCAACCGCCCGTGCTGTGGCAGTCCTAGGAATACGCGATAGAAAGGCTATTTCCCCGAAGACGTCCCCGGCCTCTAAGACTGTGATGACGGTCCTTTTCCCTTCAACCGCCCTGGAAATTTCCACAGAACCGGATTCTATTATATATATCCAATCACCATGACTCCCTTCCTCAAAAATGATCTGGCCATCCTGATAGTCTTCATATGTGGCGATGGGTAACATTTTTGACATGCTCCTTCAAAGTTTCCTCAATTTGACTTTTTCGACTCTCCGCTTTTCCCTATTCTATAGGCGTCTACCACAGAAAAGAGCCAACAGCATAAAACAAATAATAAGATAAGTCTGAGATAAACCCCCATATGTGAGGAATCAATACTGGCGAGATTGGAGATTGCCTCCATGTCAGCGATTCCGCCTCTGATCTCTATTGCCTTAAGACTCTGCAGGGCGCTTGCAGTCACTGTTCCGATAATTACGCCAAGCGCCAATAGTACAATTATCAGAATTATAAGACCCCGCGTGTACCTCTTAAGATAAATCTGACCCAAGCCGGGAAACACAAGGCCCGATAACAATGCGGCTTTAGCGGCAGTTTTCATGCATCACCTTCTATCAGTATCATGGGTACACTACGATATTTATGATACCACATTTTTAAAGAGGGGAAATACCTCAAACATCAGCGCTGACCTTTCACTTATTTCCTGTCATACCGGGCACTAAAGGACAAGACGAAAAACAAGATGCCGGGTCAAAATGATCTCTCCGCGCCTTACTCATTGGGATTATAGATTCTTTCCTTTCGCAGCGTTATACCTTTTTCTCGTGATCTAGTTTCTACAAACCGGTCTATCAGTTCCCTGGCAATACTTATCTTGCCCGGTATGGTGGGGAGTCTTTCAGGATCAAACCAGCCTGCATCAGCGATTTCTCTCTCGTCAATCTTGATCTCGCCGCTTTCATATTCTGCGGTGAAACCTATCATCAGGGAATCAGGAAAAGGCCAGGGCTGGCTGCCAAAATAACTGATATTCTTGACCCTGATACCCACCTCTTCTTCGATCTCGCGTTGTACCGCTTCTTCGAGAGTTTCGCCGGGTTCGACAAACCCTGCGAGGACGCTGTACAGCTCGGAAGTGAATCTCTTAACCCGGGCGAGGAGCACCTTATTCTCTCTTTCTACAAGAACGATGATTGCAGGAGATATACGAGGGAAAAGCAGTAATTCGCAACATGGACACTCTTTGGCGATCATGCCTCGTGCACGGATCGTTTCCATTCCGCAATGTCCGCAATATCTTGTGGTCCTGTCCCACTCGATCATATGCATGGCTTTCATTGCAATCCGGTGGACGGGTCCTTCAAGGCGTCCGTAGAGATACCTTAATCCGCGAAAAGCCATTTTATCTGGAACCGAGGCGTTTTCGATGATCTCAGCACAATAGCAGTGGCACCCACCAAAGGTCCCAAGATACCATTCCCTGATCGGTTCCAGGGCTAGCTCCGCCGGATTTGTGAAATACGGGACAGAGATTTTTTCATCTACCTCTGCAACCATCATCTTGTCGGACACAAACACGAACCACCAGGCCGGTTCTAACTTTTCCGGCGGTGCTTCAACTGAGGGGATAAGTCTATTTTTCATAATTTAGATTTTAGCCTTTTTTCTATTCAGTCGTAAGGAAGGTTCGAAGATTCCGGAGCAGATAATTGGTTTGACAGCGATCATAGCAGTACCTTCGAGAATACCAGCTTGTCATCATCGATTCGCTAAAAATCCTTGATGCGCGCCGCCAGTTGGTAACCGTTCCTCCTAAAAACGAATGGTGGCGCCGTAAGACTCATGGGACGGCGTCTCTATTAGGAGCATGCGTCCGCCTTTCCTTATGACCTCATGTTCGACATATTTCAAGAGATAGCTTCCATGCCCCTCCTTCTGGGCTGACGGATCGACTATGATCCAGTACAAATCATACACGCCCTGCGTCAGAGGAACCGGACCGTAACAGGCAAAGCCCTGTAAGATGGGATCGCTCTTGCCGTATTCAAGGACAGCGAAGATGTAGCCGCTCGCATCCCCTTCTTCGATGGCCTCATCAACCAGTTCCATGCGACGTCTCTATCTCGGCATCATTAAATCTGCCTGATGAGACAACCATCTCTTCGATCCGGAACCTGTCGCCAGGGTCCAGTTGACGGATTCGTTTTTCTTGATCCACTTTTTTCACTCCGATTACGTGGTATCATGGACTATGACACGTTCTTGCGGACGTGACATGCGGAACAACACCGACCAGCGCCGCATATGATGGTATTATCAACACATTAAGCTATCGGCTCATCAGAAATGGCTTTGCCTTCTTTATTTCCTCAATCTAAAGGTTTACCGTCCACACGAATAAGAAAACCTACGTTGTCTTGACGAGGCGGAATCCGATGTAGCGGTTCGCACTCACAGGGTTATAGAATAGACGACTGGCTGAACGGCTGTACTTGGCGCCGTCGACCCAGCAGCCTCCCCGCATCACCCTGCTCGTGCCCGATGAAGGGCCGGAAGGGTCCGACAGGCGGCTCCTCCAAGAATAATCGTCGAACCAATCCTGGCACCATTGCCACACGTTCCCGTACATGTCGTAGAGACCCCATGGGTTGGGGGCAAAACTTCCGACAGAAATCGTCTTCTCTCTGAATTGCCCCTTTGGACAGCCGGTGAGAGGGAAATTGCCATTATAGTTCGCCTGATCCGTGGAAAGACACTTCCCCGTATAGAAGGGTGTTGTCGTCCCGGCCCGGGCCGCGTACTCCCATTCCGCCTCCGTGGGCAGCCTATACTTGTCTGTCTTTTCCATCTGGTTGAGCTTCCGGATAAAGGCCTGGGCATCGTTCCAGGAAACCTGCTCCACAGGACAATCATCACCGCAGTCCTTAAAATCAGAAGGATTGTTACCCATGACTTTCTTCCATTGCCCCTGGGTAACCTCCGTGGTCTGCATGTAAAAGGGTTTGCTGATCTTGATCTTATACAGTGTCTCATTACTCGACCGGTCCGGCTCATTTTCAGGTGATCCCCTCATAAAAGTCCCCGCCTGGATGAGAACAAACTTCGCTCCGATGGTAGGGCTTGTAAAAACCTTATCGTCGGCTGCCAAGTAGGAGAGAGGACTGAGTATGGCAACAAGAAATGATATCAGGATAATTCGCAGGAATGCATGCTTCATCGGTTTGTACCTTTACTTTAAAATTCGATGCCCTCTTATACATTAACCATGCAGAAATAACAAGGCGTGCCGTAAACGTCAATTTGAGATGTTTAATCTACGGATATTGAGAAAAACAGCCCGCAAGTACATAGTGAATCTATTCCCCGCTAAACAGCCACGACGACGATAGACATGCTGAGGATAAAGTCCAATCGCCAGAGATATTAGTTTTAGATGAAATCAGTAACTAGGAAAATGGAGCATCGAAAATCCGGCATAAGCTTATTTACAAAGCGGTTTCATAATGAAAGAATTATAACATGATAACGACTATGGCGGTAGATGAGAAAGATAGTGTTCCCCAAGCAATTCGTTACAAGTAAAGAGAGTGGGCTCAAGTTTATGATTAGGAAGCTGCTCTCCTTAAGGCTTGCATTCACTTGTTCATAAAGGTTAGAGGCTTTACAAACGTAGCATTCCCCGTAGGAGTATAACCCAAATTCAGGAGGAAACGCATATGTCGCTCTCGACAAAGATCCTGATACACGATGGAAGGTCGGATATACCTGAATTCTTACTGAACACCATATTAAACCGTGGTTACAAAGCCGGCTATGCGAAAGATGGCAATGACATTGTTACCATGCTTTCGAACGACCAATATGATGTTGTTCTCGCCAATGGCGGTTTTAGAGAACTTAGTCCTGACCAGCATGTGCAGCTAAAATCTGCTCCTGTTTTCATAATAAGCATTAATGATTCACATGACAAGAATCAAGACAGGGATTTAAAGGCTGACTTACATTTGCCAAGACCATTATTAATTTCTGAACTTTGGCAGGCGATGCATAAGCTGTTCTGATCTTTCAGGTTCACCTTCAGTCAAAGCGTGACCTTTTATCTTAATTCCACCGCGATGAGGTTGCGTCCGATCATGTCATTCAGGGCGTATCCCAGGGAGGCGAAGTTCTGGGCCTGGTCCACGAATTTTTCCTCGAAGGAGACCAAGATGCCCGGCTCCTTATAAATGGATGGCACCGCGGAGGAGAAACTTCATAGCAAGCACGGGTGGGGCGGCCTTCCGGCAGCCCGCCGTTTCTGATTTCATCAAAGCCCTTGATCCCTGTCGGCCACTCTTTCAGAACAAACTCGCGTTTAAGCATTGCCATCATGCACCTCCGTTATGGCTTGGAGAAGTATATAGTGGCCGTATAGGACATCCTATGGATGAAAGATGTGAGGATAATAAGAGGATCCTGTATGAAAACCATTTTTTCTATATCAAACCTAAGAAAAAATGCAGGAGGGAAATATGCTCCAATGAATCGAAGAAACTTAGATAATATGTTTTCATTCAATGGGTTAGAAGGCTTTTTTCATCAGCCAACCATTGAATCTTCTGCAGCTGCGATCGGCCTGATCGCAATCGATAACTGCCCATTGAGGATCCGTCTGCGAACGGCACATTAAGCATATCTTTGAGGATTAGTTTTCAGCTCGGTGATAAAATCATCCACTATTTCTTTCTGGTTGTATTCGGCTTTCCAGCCCCATTCCTTTTGTGCGGTGCTGTCGTCAATGGGATGAAGAAGTTTGTTCAATATTTTCTGCATTTCCAAATCGGGCTTAAAATCTATTTTGGCCCTGGGTATTTTTGTCTTGATGATCCCGGCAAGTTCCCGGGCAGTGGACACCGGCTTTGCACCCGCAACTAGATAATTGACCATTTTTATGTCTTTCTTCGGAGCTCGGGCCAGCTTGACCACAGACAGGGCAGCATCTTTGAAGTACATGACAGGCGTTCTGGTTTCAGGAGAAACATGAACCGTGTATGGTTTCCCCTTGATACACTCTTCGATCATCCAGGATGTGTACTGCACAACTCCGGGCGTTTTGACACCGGGTCCAACTATCGATGGATATCGGACACCGCGAAAATCGAGGCCAAATTTTCTTCGATAAAATTGACCCATTAATTCGCTGAATACTTTCGTTGCGCCGTAGAAAAGCTGCGGCCGCTGGAGAGAGTAATCATTGACGGCAATTCCTTCTTCGAGGTCGAGCCCATAAGTGGCAAGGGTGCTGCTGAATACTACCTGCTCCACGCCGAACAGCTTAGCTGCTTCCAAAACATGAAAACTTCCCATGGCGTTTGCCCTGAAAGAGGCCGCATGATCGGCGTCAGATGGCACGGAGAGCATACCACCCAGATGAAAAATGGTCTTTGGCTTGCAGGAGGATACGACATTGAGCACATGACTGAAATTGCCAAGGTCGCCACGAACGAGGGACACCTTGCCTGCAATATCGTCGATAAGTTTGGTGGAAGGATTGATATCAAAAATGGTAATGTTTTTCTCCTCTTGTTTTATCATAAGCCTCGCCACATGGGCGCCCACGAACCCTGTCCCTCCGGTGATCAGTATACTCACGTCTTGTCCTCCTATTATATAAGCTTCTTAAAGCCTCTCTATTCCTTAAAAGAAAAATAGCCTGTCATTCAGGATACCTGCAAAGAGCACATTGGAACATCTGTCTATACCGACAGACAAAAAGATGCATGGATACGAGTCCGCAGACCTAAACTGCAACACGAACCCCCATTCATTGCGCATGCTGCAAGACAATGATCTCCGGTTCTTTAGGAAGAGTCTCCACCGTGATCTTCATGTCTGATTTCGACAAGACCCGCACGTTCTTTTTGCCCCGCGTAAATTCAGCGACGGTAGTTATGGGGAAGCTGCATTTTTCTGTCCTGTAGTGCATGGGTATGGTAATGGGCGGTCTGATGTTGTTCATGATCTTTGTGGCAACCTGTGCATCAATCGTGTAGAACCCCCCCACGGGCAATAGCAATACATCGACCTTGCCGATCTTGCTTAACGTCTTCTGATCAAGGTCGTGCCCGAGATCACCCATGTGTACCAGCTTTATTCCATCTGCTGAGATAACTGAGAGCAAGTTGTCTCCCCTTTCCTTCCCTGAGGCGGTATCATGGAAGGTTGGGAGTGTCTCTATCTTCACGCCTTTGATATCGTAGCTCCCTTGCTTCTTTATGTGATCGTATTTCCCCCGAATACTTTTTATGTAGTTGTGGTCTCCGTGATTGTGGCTCGTAATGACGATGTCGGCTTCATCGCCGATTGTACGATAGGATAGGGCGCCATCTGAAAATCCGGATTGATAAGGATCTAGGATGATCTTTGTCCCTTTTTCAGTCGTTATCTTGAAAGCTGCATGACCATACCATTCTATATTCATAGCGATACCTCCTTTTGTGCTTTGGATACTCATTTCTTTTCTCCAGAAAAATAGGTCCGCCACCCCGTATGAGACAAAAGGCCCTATCGACCATGCTTGGGATATCCAACTGACTGTGCCAGAATAATCTTCTGGTCAGCTCTTAACTTCATGGCCTTTGCGAGGACCGGTCTATCTACGTATGCGCGCACCACTGTTGCCAGCCCGGCAGAGGCGCAATAAAGATACACATTTTCACTTATGAACCCTGTGTCCGCCGCTGCATATAGTTCTTTCATCTGATCTGATGCGGAACTCATCCTGGAATAATCAGCCACATATATAAAGATACCTCACTTCGGCCGATATGAAGTCTTGATCATGAAATGATATACTTAGCTGGTTCCGTCCCGGTTGTCTTCAGCGCCGGCATCAGACTCTGAGAGTGACGGCAGGTGCCTGGCAGTAAAGAAACAGACAAAGGATGCAATAATGGTAATCACCGTTATCGTGAATGCGAGAGATTTCCCATGCCATAACCCGATAAACCAACGCCGGAAATCATCCGCAAGCACCGCTGCCTTTCCGCCATATACTTCCAGGTCATGTCTGTAGATCTTCGTATTCTCCGGCATAACCGGATAAATAATGCCACCTACTATCTGATAACCCAGCGCTCCTCTCACATCTGTATCCGCTGTCCGATAAATGAATACGGCAGTACCCAAACCAACTAGGAGAATTACGGCACTCATGAGGTTAAGGAAAATGCGTAAGTTTCCGTCCTTCCGTTTCATATTTTCAACTCTTTTTACTGTCAATCTCAAAAAAATCTTTCATGCTTGCCACACAATCTGAGTCAGTCATGACTGCTTCACGGAGAAGCTGCCCAGCGTGTCCTTTAAATATCCTATCTGTGCCCGATTTTTACTACTATCAATATCAAAACATCATCCTTAATTTCATAGATGATGTGATAGACTCCTTGACGAACTCTGTAGCGATCTTAGCCGGATAATCTCTCGCGTCCTTTTGGGCGCGGCTCTTCTGCAAGTGACTGGATACATCTCAAAATGGGAACCACTTCCTTTTTTGGCCAGGTCCACAAATCATTAGCAACCGATTTCTTGAAAACCAGCCTATATTTTCACATGTACCCGAAGATCCTTCAGAAGCTCTTCGTATGAAATCGTAGGCTCTTGGGCTGATTCGGCGAATCCAGCAAGGTCTTCCTGATCTTCGCTAATTGCCATCCGAACGGCGTCATTAACGAGGTCGGGCATCGAACGCCGTGTGTGAACCGCCTTGATTCGCAGCGCCCGGTGAAGACTAGGATCTAAGTAAATGGTGGAACGTTTTGCGGACTCAGCCATGATCATCTCCTCCCCTGCAATATAGCATTTAGGCATTACGACATCAAGACACCAAAAGAAACACTGTAGCAGGCGACTGAGGAAGTTGGTCCACCCAAAGAGGGTGACGGACAACACTAAAAGACCTATTCTTTTATCGTTTGACCTGTGCTAAAAATTCACAAACGTCATATCCAGCCCGCGGTCTCGAGCGGAGGGGGCAGCGGGCAACTGAAAGGGTTTTCTTAACGTGAAATTTCTCTCCTACGACAGCATCGACAAAGTTGAGTGCGAAACAGAAATAAGGAGCGCGACTGCCGGCACTATTCGTGACTTCAGTGCCACATGGGAGCCATATGTGGATGACAAAATCATACGGCAAAAAGATAGAGCTTTTGACTACCGCTGTTTCGAATGGGACAGGATAATCAATATGTCATTGAGTTCAGTGTTCATCGACAAATGCTATGCAGCGTATACAGGAACACGGCTGGATGGGTTATTGTCCTTCAGACATCAACGCCGGTTATACTTGGATTTTTTTGCCACGGCTCCCTGGAATTATTTCGGTACCGCCGGTAGAATGCGGCGAATAGGATCCGGTCTCGTTTATTTCACTATTAAGGCCAGCCTCTCCCTGTCTCTGGACGGAGAATTTGTCCTTTATGCATTGGGGGGATCCGAGCAATATTGCGAGAGGATCGGATTAGCTCCTACAGGTGACTACAAGTTCGGCCTGAAAAAGTATCATATGCCAAAGGATAAGGCGGCAATTTTTGAAGAAAGTTTTCGGAAGTGCGTCGTTAGTGAATAGATAATGACCGCTCACATTTGTTTTAGTATTGCGCTTCAATCTCCTTGATCAAATAGAATAGTCTCTGATTTACGGGCGTGGGAACATCGTATTGTCTCCCCAGGGCGATCACCTTGCCAGCAAACATCTCCACCTCTGTTTTCCTGCCGGCCTCCACATCCTGAAGCATGGACGTCTTCCCCTGCGGATTCAAATCCGGAAGAATTTCATTAAACCTCCTGACGTCGTCTTCCGTGAGATTTACCTCTGCCTTTTCAGAAAGCCTTATAACCTCCCACATAGCCGACTCCATCAGGTTTCTGGCCTCCCCGGAGGTTTGAAATAGTGCGAAGGGTGCGCGAAGTACGGCTGATGCCTGATTGATCCCGACATTGATCATGAACTTCCACCACATGACACGCTTCATATCAGGAGGCGTTTCATAGATGATCCCCGCTTTGTCGAAAAGTGCCTGTATACGTTTGACCCGATCTGTGAGAAAGGCGTTTCTTGCCTCTCCGAAGAATATCTTCCCCTGGTTGGTGTACTTCACACGGTTTCCCTCCCGCAGAGCATCAATGCCTACGGACACGGCATACAGAACCTTTCCTATGCCGTAGACGGCTCCAAGACGTTCCTCGCTCTCTATGCCGTTCATGACAGATATGATGGTAGTTCCCGCCCCTACCCTGTTTCTCATATCCCGTATTACATCACCCAGATGATGGTGTTTTACAGCAACGATGACGAGGTCTGCCGGGGCTGACAGATCTCCCGGCAGGACTACTGGGATGAAGTAGTGCTTGCCGTTGACGATCAGGCCCTCTTTGCGAAGCCGTTCAAAACGTTTCCCGCCGGCAACAAATGAGACTGAGCGCATGTCCATATCATAAAAGAGACCACCGTAAGCGGCTCCCAATGCCCCTGCTCCGATAATTGATATCGTGTCAATCGATCGTTTCATGGTTTTTCTTACCGGAGAAAAAATAAATCATCCTAATCTTCAACAATGGCAACAGGACGGCACCAGCCCGCCGAGGCGCGTTTTATCTTTACAGGAAAACAGCAGACGCTGAAGCCTTTCGGTCGGCCTATGGCTCCGAAGTTAGCCATCTTCTCCATGTGGCAATATCCCATGTCGATGCCGGCGAAGTGGGCCTCCCAGATAACATTGGGGTTCCCCGTCTCTTTGAATTCCCTGGCCAGATACGGTAGAGGACGATCCCAGCTCCAGGCATCGATCCCCACAACACGCACTCCTTTCTCAATCAGAAAAAGAGTGCTTTCACGGTCCATGCCCGCTCCCCTCGTAAGGTACTCAGGCTTTCCCCATGCCGTCTCTGCGCCTGTCCAGATGAGGATGATGTCGAGAGGCTTAATCTCATAGCGGATTCGCCCCAGTTCCCCCCCGATATCCGCCACAGTGATCCTCTCGCCGTCACCCTTGTGGCGGAAGTCGAGAAGAACACCATCGCTGAAGCACCACTCCATAGGCACCTCATCGATAGTCATAGATGCCTTACCACGATCCATGGTTGGATGGTAGTGATAGGGCGCATCCAGATGAGTACCGCTGTGTGTCGTAAGAGTGATGAACTCCAGAGCCCAGCCCATACCGCCTGGAAGTTGCTCCTTTCGGATCCCAGGGAAAAAGTCGAGCATCTGGATGGCGCCCATGCCGTGATCGATATAGTCGATCTTAGGGATCATCATGGGAGGATCACAAGGCAGGTTGGATTCGATACTCAGACTGAGGTCAACGAAACGTTTCATGGGAGTATCTCCTTTTACGATGATTGGTCGTCCCCATATTCCACCGGCATCGACGTTGTCCCAATCTTTTAGGTTTTCAAAACGGGGACAGATTTCATCTTTCTCTCATCCATAAGATGCCTTCGCTCTCCTTCACATAAGAGTAAAATGTCGGGAACAAACAAAAACCCGACACCAATACCGAAAACCAAACTGCGCAAGGTCAGTCAGTTAGGTTCACCCGGAAGCGTTTCTGCCGTCATTATTACCCTGGACTCTATGGCTTTGGAGCTGGTGCTGGTGCCGGCGCTTGCGGGACTGCACGTTTTTCCATTACCTCTCGCTGTTTCTCCGAATACTTCATTACCTTTTCTACTCCCATGTCATCCGGGGACAGCCATTCACACTTCCCTGTATAATGATTACATGCAATCCCGGTAAGGCTATTGCTAATATGAAAAAATTGGTATCTATTCGCCATTCCGTAAACGAAAATAGCCACGACCAACAGAACAAGAACCGCTACCTTAAAAATTTTTTCAGAAATCATCTAACTACTCCTTTCTGGGTGTTAAAATAGTCAACATACATCCTGGGATGCTTATTTGTCTGTTTATCATTTCTACAAGCGCTACAATTAGGAGTATATTGGAAAGTTACTTTGATTTTTCGCTTCCGTCAATTACCCATCCTGTATATTCTGATGCCGCAGGGTTCGATATCAATCCCTACATTGTTAACCTGCGTTTCATGCTGCTCTCCGCTAATTCTTTCCTCCATTTGTATTGTCCTTGTATTCTTTATGAACGACGAAATGTCAATCTGTAAATGATAGCCATTATGAACATCGAGATTCGCAAAGACCATATAGCCCTTGTCCGTTCCCTTATCTAGGCGACGTAAGGCGCCCAGTACCGCGCCATGGTCATTGTCGATAAATTCCAGATTCCCATCACGATGAAACACGGGTGATTCCGACAGCACCCGGTTAATATTTCTTATGCTTTCAGCAATATATAAATTGTTCTTGAACGTATACTTCTCTTTCCTGCCGATAAAATCTATTTTTTCAGGATGTCCATACTCAGTTCCCTGGACTATGCCGGTCTGCCCTGTACCCATGAGAGATGTAATCGCGTAACGAGGCACGGCAGCCTCGGCCTTACCAAAAAGCTGGGCAGGGGCGCCTGTGTCATGCGTCGTGATGGGGATGTGAGAACGCACCTTCCGCCCGATATAATGGATGTAATTAAGATAATTCCGAAGATTATATGCATAAGGGTATTCCCACTGATTTGCAAGGAAAAGATTTACCTGCCCTTCCGCAGCTTTTTTCATCACAGTATTGGAATCTGTAAAGTACTCTGCCATAATGCCAAGGTTTGGATAGGAGCCGCGCAACTCCGTAAGCAGGCTTGCAACAAACCCTTCATGGCTCGAATGCAGGTTGTCGAGGCGGATCATGCCGCCCGTCAGGTGGGCGAAATGGGACCAGAACAGGGAATATTTTTTCATATAATCCCAGATGTCGCCTCTGATATCAGGATGGGGATGGTCATAATATATTTTTACAAGGTCCCCCCATTTCAGCCAGGAGTTCATGTGCCAGCAGCCTGCACGCTTCATTCCGTCTTTCTCGTCCGTGTCGGGAACTATCCACTCCGGACACGTCTGCACCATTTTGCTCCCGATCCCTATGTGATTGAAGACAAGGTCAAAACAAAGCCGGAGTCCCAGTTCTTGAGCTTTTTCAACAAATTTTTCAAAGTCACCAAACCCGTATCCATCCTCTTTTCCACTGTAGGCCTTGTCAATGGAAAATAGATCGTGTGCCGAATATGGGCTTTCAGAAACATCGAGGCTGGTAATCGGTAGGACATGGACTGCATTGAACCCAAGCCCTCGGATGTGAGGAAGAAGCTCAATCCAGTCGCTGATAGTGCCTGAGGCGGGTATTATCATGGTGTACATTCTTATATCCTTCAAGGATCCCGGATCCACGATCACGTGGCTGAAAGGAACCCTGTCCCAGTACCAGGTCTTGCCGTCATCGAGAGAATACTTTAATTTAAATTCGTAGCTGCCGCAGAGTCTGGCCTTATATGACAGGGTAAATGTCCTGTCTCCTTCCCGCTCGAAAGGAAGGACCTGCCATTCATCTTTTGTACAGTCGATATTCGTATATAGAAAAACCTTGGTGGGGCTATCTTCCTCCTGAAACTCGACTTCCAAATGGAGGTTGTCATTCTGGTAGATTCTAAAAAAATCATCAGGAACTATAGAGAAGGAACGGCGTAAAAGGCGTTCTTTACCCATCCTCATATTGCGGGATTTGAGCTTGGGAATTTCGAAAGGCAGAAAAGATGGTTTTATATCCATAATAGAGATCCTTTCATTGAACTCCGATCTGTAACTCTCATGGGAAACCCATGCATGAGGTTCGAAAGCTTGCCTTACGGTACGGCTTCCTGGCAGCGCTTGACTTTTTCCCACCTGTGTCCACTTCTAAGTCATTATAGCACCTTTTATCCACGCCTGGATATCAGCAATGACAGGTGATGCAACTACTAACATATAAGACCCTGCATATCAATATGTTGAAGCTTTTGCTGCTTCGGGACAGGCTGCTGAAATTTGTCTCTTTTGACCCACTGTCCCGCCAAAGTGATAATGTCCTAAAATACCAAAGTAGAAATGTCCTAAAATAAGGCTGTAATTTTACCTAATGAAGGGGGTGTAATTATGGCCGGAAGGGACATGTTAGTGATGAGTATAGAGGAGATAAGGCGACTG
>DASRZZ010000051.1:0-5267 GCA_035685925.1 Syntrophales bacterium
GCCGGAAGCCATATTCATCTGAGATTTATGCAGTCTTCTTTCCACAAGCAATCCTCTATACAGACATCCTTCGTGCGAAAACAGGGTGAATAGCCTTCCCCGACCGGATATCACGGATCATTTCCATCTTCGACCGGTAGACCCTCACGTCAACATTCCATGTCTTTGCAATCTGGCGGACCTCGCAAATTCTAATTTCATAAGTCTCCTTCTGTTTGCCCAAAACTTTATCAATGTCTCGTCAGTTTCGTTCCATAATTCTTTTGTCTACCATTCTCGTCAACGGCAGAAAACGTCAGGCACACCACATTTTCCATTTTGGCGAATGTATTTAATTATAAAATGTGAATCTGGGGTATGCAATACGAAGAGATTGTGCGGAAAATACAGGGTAAATACCTGCCTTATGATAATGTCAAAAGGTAGGATTTCAGGTTGGCCTTCTTGTTCTTAAGATCGAGTTTACTCCTGATGTTTTCTCTGTGAAATTTAACCGTCCCCTGCGATATATTTAACGACTTGGCAATCTTTCTTGTTGCAAAACCATCTCTGATCAGAAACGCCACTTGAACTTCTTTGGGGGTCAGATCTATGTGTGTTGAGGACAGTTTATTTGCAAATGGAGAAATCATGTCTTTGAGACTTGATTCAACAATAAGTGCATATTTATTTTTTTCTCGCGCACTACCGCTTTTTAGTTTTTCAATTTGAGGCATGATTAATTTCTTGACACTTGCCAACACATTCTCTTCAAGGTCGCGCTTGTCCATCTCTCTCTGCTGCAGCAGTATTTTCAGTGTGGTGTTTAGCTCCTCAAGATGAGTAGCTTTGGCCTCCAGGTCCGCTTTTTGTTTAAGTAACAGTTCCTCCGCACGTTTCATTTCGGTGATATCTAAAAGGGAGGCGACGACACTCGTCGTCCCAGGTATCATGTCGACTGTCGCAAGCATATGCCTCACATCTCTACCTTTATCTATGAACCGACACTCATAGGACTTGGGGATGGCATGCGGATTGATTTTCCGCAGCCGGCGGTATTCCTTCAACCTCTCGAGGTCGTCTTCAGCGACAAATTCAGTCCACTTCTTCTTGCCTTCCACTTCGAACTTGGAACAGCCGCTCCATTCCTCAAAAATCCTGTTGACGAAGGAAATCGTTCCGTCCCCTTCCACGATGATTGTGGACGTGCTCGTTGTTTGGAAAATAGTCCGATATCTGTCCTCGGACTCCTTTAGCAGTTCCTGAAACCGTATATTTTCAGTGATGTCATCAAGCATTACAATTGCTGATGCCAGATTGCCATCTCTGTCCCGGAAAGGGGTCGAAGCAATCTTGTAACGCCTGACATCATTTCCCGCCGGCAGCGCTATGACGGCTTCATGAAAAAGCCCGTCCTGCAATGTATGATAAGCGGGACACTTGGAACATGCTGCCTTCTCCGGAGGATCATGGAAAATTTCAAAGCACATCTGCTTATTTAAAACATCTGCCTTGGGAAACCACTCTTCCATCTGCTTGTTCAGGGACAATACCTTCCCGTCTTTCCTAATAACAGCAATACCGATACAGATATTGTCGATAACGCTTCTATATCTTTCTTCGGATGCCCTCAGCTCTTGTGTCCGCTCCTCTATGCGAAGTTCCAAATCATCCTGTGCCGACCGCAACTTCTCCTCCGCTATTGTGATCTCTGTGATATCAGTGATGGATGAACGGTAGTGAACGAAATTACCGTAACCGTCCATTACCGCTATGGTGTCAATTAGCGCGTCGAACAGACGACCATCCTTCAAGGTGAGTTTCAGTCTGCAAGTCTGGTTGCTTTGAATTTCAAGAGCCATCTGCAGATGGGACTGAAAAATGCTGAAATGTGCGGGTGTAATAAAGCGACGGAATGGTTGTCCTATCAGGGATCGTTTCTCTGACTCTAGCAGAGAAGCGCCGGTGACATTCGTTTCAGTGATACATCCCCTTTTATCGAAGGTAAAATATCCGACGGGTGCGAAGTCGTAAAGGTCGGCATATTTCTTACGCGCCTCCGATGCTTCTATCTGCGCTTGCCGTAATTGCTCATTTTGCATCTCCAGCTCCGCCTGATGGACTTGCAGTTCATGAATGACGTTCTTCACCTCAGCTGGAGATATCTGCGCGCTGCGCTCCTTCGACTTAGACATATTTTTTCTCACCCGTCTGCGGATGCCAGCATTCTTTTTTGATTTCGGTTCGAGGGGAAACTGGAAATAGAGCAATCAGCCGCTACGCCAGTTCTCTAGACATCATCTTACGTGTGTGAGTGATAAAGGCAGCGAAAAATAGAATGTGGCACCCTCGTCTACCTTTCCTTCCGCCCATACCTTTCCACCGTGCATGTGGATGACGCGCTGGATTATGGCGAGGCCGACCCCCGTACCCT
Organism: Syntrophales bacterium; assembly: GCA_035685925.1. Taxonomy (GTDB): domain Bacteria; phylum Desulfobacterota; class Syntrophia; order Syntrophales; family UBA2185; genus Fen-1135. The sequence goes on from DASRZZ010000051.1 coordinate 2,414, forward strand.
CGAAGTCAGGGTTATTATGCAGTCGTTGAAAGATGCCGAAGAGTTTGTCGTAGTATGCCATGTCAAAGCCTACGCCATTGTCTTTGATATAATATATATGGTCATCCCCGTCCATATAGCCCCCGGCTTGAATCAGTGCGGCATTTTTGTACTTCGTAAATTTGACAGCATTGGCAAGGAGGTTGGCATATACTTGTTTGATGAGGATCCTGTCACCGTATGCGGAGGGCATTGCCTGGATGGTCAAGGCCATATTCCGCTCCGGGTTGGTCGTTTCAAGCTCCTTCCATACGTCCTTTATAATCCCTTCCATCTCGAGATTCACTACAGACATCTTCGTCCTGCCCACACGCGAAAGTGTCAGGATACCTTCAATGAGTTTGCCCATCATCTGGGTGTTCGATCTTATGACATTGAACTTTCGTGTCGAGTCTTCGTCAAATTCATGCCCGTGCTTCTTCAGAAGCATGCGCGCATAACCATCAATGGCACGCAGAGGAGCACGCAGGTCATGCGCAATTGAGTAGCTGAAGCTCTCAAGTTCTTTGTTGATCTCTTCCAGCTTCGCCGTCCGTTCTGCAAGGGCTTGCTCTGCTTTCTTGCGATCGGTCATGTCATGACCAACAGCCTGAAACTCAATGAATAGGCCGCTTCGGCTATAAATTGCACTTACCGTCCAGAGTTGCCAGCGTATATCACCGGTTGGCATTATAACACGTTGTTCAATTTTTGCGACGGGGTTTTGAGAAGTGATCGAAGAAGAGAATTTCGAAAGTGCTTTACGCTCCTCTTTAGGAATAAAGTCCATAACTTTTTTTCCCAGAAACTCCTTACGCTCCATATTCAAATGGTGGCACAAAGCCCTATTGACAAAGGTTATTATCCCGTCGACATCTGCGCGGACAATAAATTCCACACTGTCTTCCACAATGTGACGATAGCGCTCCTCGCTGTCTCTCAGGGCCGCTTCCGCTCTCGTGATCTCGGTGACCGAAGACCGGCAGTGAACAAATTTACCTTTGCGATCCATTACGGCTATAGTATCAATCAGCGCGTCAAACGACGTGCCATCCTTCCCTGTAAGCTTCAGTTTGCAGATCTGCTTGCTTCGCATTTCGAGGACCTTCTGAAGGTGGGACTGGAAGATGCTCAAATGTTCAGGTGCTATGAAACGCTGGAAAGGTTGATTGGCAAGAGATCGCTTCTCGGCGCCGAGTAAGGATGCTCCCGTAACATTCGTCTCAGTGATATGCCCCTTTTTATCGAAAGTGAAATACCCGACAGGTGCAAAGTCATATAGATCGCTGTACTTTTGCTGCGATTCCGCAGTCTCCGCCTGAGACTTTCGCAATGCCTCATTCTGCATCTCCAGCTCTACCTGGTGAACTTGGAGCTCGTGGATGACTTTCTGGATTTCGGGAGCAGACATCTGTCCAGCGCTGTCCATCGAGCCGGAGATTTTCTTTTCCGCGCGTTTACGGAGATCATCAATGTGCTTTTTTTTGGAACCGTCTTTTTTCATGCTTACGATTTGCCTAAAATGTTACGCCCTTATTACTTTTATTAATTCATAATCTCTATGGCAAGGAGGATCAACGGCCGGGGAATGCCTTCGTGGGTGATCCTGCGGGCATTGAGGAGTGCTCTACTTTTCCTGGTTTTCTCAACATTCAGCTCAACTTGGAAATTCTCGAGAATCTCATCGTGAGTGAGAATACGTCCCAGCAGTTTTCTTAGTGGCGGGATATTCCATTGCCCGTTGCCGAGCTCATAGATGAAACGGCCTTCCACTTCGCCGGGAGCAACACTTAAAAATTTATAGAAGGCACGATTTGCCGAAATAACATGCAAGTCCCCATCCAGCACGACAAGAGGTTCCCGCACGGTCTCCACGATTGCCTGGGCATAACTTAATGCCGCTTCTGTAGCTGCCATCTTCGTCAGTTCTTCGGCCTGCGTCTTTAACCGGGTGATCTCCGTAAAGGTGATGACGACCCCATCAATAACATTCTCCATGCTTCTGTAGGGTATAGCCCGCATGAGATAGTATTTCCCATCTCTCGTTCGTACCTCCTTTTCGCTCCACCCCGGTTGGGTGGGATCACAAAAACATGTCCGGGTTCCACCTGCATGCCGTCGCCCGCCTCAATGACGGCTATTTTCGTGAATCTCCGGACGAGATCTGTCATCATGCTGGCATGGCTTGGGTCCAAATGGGGGATGAGGATAAATGCAATACCGGTGTCCGGCGGCATATGGGTGAAAAACTGTTCGATGGCTTCCAGGCCGCCGGCGGAAGCGCCGATGCCGACGATAGAGAATCTCTCATCAGGCAATTTCCCCATGGACGACCGTTTTCCTGCGGCGGGGATGGCGGAAATGACTTTGTCTTTATTAGATTTGATCGTTCTCTTTCTATTTCGGCTTTTTTTCTGCGCGGGTTCTTTCTTCTTTTGTGCCATTTGTGCCTCCCGTGCTAATACGCCACCGAACAACTCCGGACAGTAATGAGAGGACTGCCTGAAATAAGGAAGCCCGATTTTTCAGCATTAACATAAAACGGGACGTAATTTGAAGAGAGCTCTCTTTGATAGATTAAAAGATATCTTACGTTTATTCAAGGACAAAATCCTTGAGCCGAATTGACTCATATTAAATGTTACCCAAGGGGGTGAATAAAAGAGATCGTTGACTCATAATTCGATGTTACCGAACATCGACTTCCAAAAGGAGGGTAATAGATGAGTCCACGATCGAAAAAAGAGTACACCAGGGCAATCCATCTACGCTATAAAAATGCTTCCCGCGATGAAAAAACAATTATCCTTAACGAGTTCTGCACAACATGCGGATA
>DASRZZ010000052.1:0-82671 GCA_035685925.1 Syntrophales bacterium
CGGATGTGATACTGAAGTTTTCTGTGGTCATCTGGTCCATCGCTATCTCCTTTCCTCTAATTCAACAGGAAATACAGATAGATGATGAACCTGATAACCTTAAGTTTCAATCATCATTTTTGTTACAGATAGCACCTACAAGTTCTTAAGCACATATTTTTTATAAAATAAGGAATATGGTTTGAAAGCGATACATTTAATGTCGTCTTTATTTACACCGGGCCCCAAAAAAAACGGTAGGTTTAGCCGTTCCGGAAAAAATGTTTTTTGCAAATTTCATGTTTTACCCTTGTGTGCCACAGCACAATCGGAAATGGATAAAGTAGCACAATCATAAACATACAATCACAAACATGTTGATATATAGAAATTAATTATATATATATTATAAAACAATTAAATATTGCCTGAGGGTTCAGAGAGTATTCTCTGGAGTGAGAAGTACGAGTTGGTAGGGTCGCCATCTTATTAAGTTGGCGGCCTTTTTTTATGATAATTTTGTGAGCTTCATTTCCTCCCCTTGCTTGGGATGCCGGGTAAGTATCGGTAATGAATTGAATGAAAACATTAAATTTTGATAATTCTGGACACGATAGAAACGCGATTGCGGTAAGCTGTTCTGCTCCAATATGGTATTTTGGTCGGCGTTTCCTACCCTTAGCGCCTGCCCGGAACATCATAAAAATAAACGATGAGAGCCTTTATCGTAAGCTCTATAGGGAAGCAGCTGCCTTCTTTGAACAGGAAAATAATTTATCGGGGGATAAAAAACATGGAGAAAATTAAAAGATTTTTCAAGGATGAAGAAGGGGTGACGGCAATTGAATACGGCCTGATCGCAGCACTGATAGCCCTTGTGATCATTGGTGCTGTTACACTGGTAGGCAAAAATCTCAGTAAAACATTCACTTCAATTGCCAATACCGTAACCGGAACTTAAAAGAAGTGACCTACAGCTCGTTATGTATATCACCCATGAGATGCGGAGATTGATTTTTGCCAAAACTTGTTGATTTTGGCTGTACATATCAGTCCCCGGTTGGAGAGATCCGAAATTCGACGACTAAATTATGACTCGCTAAAGTCTGGCAGAGCCGATGCATATTCTCGCTATGCCTGGTTTTGATAACTGAATTGTATTCAAAGTAGTCGCCGTTATCCGTGAGGGCGTAACTCATACTTGAGATTCCGAAGCCATGGCTGGTTATGAGTTCCCGCAATTCTCGTTCAGACATTGTTGCATCACGGCGAAAGCGAACAACATTATTGATATAAAGGAGCATTGGCAATTTCATTTCCATGAGGCGGTAAATAGTAAGGGTACCCAGGGTGAGGATTGTCACTAAGAGTAAAGCACTATAAAATCCGATACCCGCCAGTATTCCTATTGCTGCGGTGATCCATATTGACGCTGCTGTAGTTAGACCACGTACCGAAATCCCTTCTTTCATGATTACACCAGCACCGAGAAAACCAATACCTGTCATAATGCCCTGGGCCATCCGCGTTGGGTCTATCCTGACAGTCTCGATCATTGCACCGGAAAACCAGTCTCTCTGATAAATCGTCACAAGCATGAGGAGGCTTGAAGCCATGCAAACAAGGGTATGGGTGCGGACACCCGCAGGCCGTCCATAATAACTTCGTTCGAGCCCAATTAACCCACCTGCCACCATGGCAACAACCAGATGGACGAGAATATCAACCGTCTCTTTATTCATGGCTGATCCTCCCATTTAATTATCGTGGCATCATAGATCGCGTTAAAATGTAGCACTAATAGCGGGAAAAGGGAATTAGCTAATTTCAGAAAGAAAGAGAGGTTGTTGAGAACACCTACTAGCAAACAGTGGACATTTGTTACTAAATTGCAGATTAACAAAAGAAAGGTGTATGGCTGTGCTCCATAAATGAGCAAAGAACCAAATTCCCTATTTGCCCGAACGCACCGGGAGTGCCCGGAAGAAGGCGTCATATGCTCCGAAACGCCAGTTCCACTGGTGGCAGAGATTGAAATTGAGGTAGGAGGCGCCGGAACCACGTGTTTCGGATGCCCAAACCCAAGTACAGGTAAGGTGAATTAATTCGGTTAAATGAACGTTATACCCACAGTCAGACTTATAAGTTTTAGTCACATCATACAATTCCGCCAATTCATCATGCGTCGGCATCCGCCAGTCAGTAAACCCTCCCGCACGATAATTCTTGCAATAGCTCTTGGCACTTTGCCAGTTGATATCTGCCCCATTGTCAATCGCCGCCCACGTCAGGCCGGTCTTGGTATCCAACACCGTCCCATTATCTTTTGCAATAAACCGAGCATCGTTCTTCTCTTGTGCCTGTAATTGTCCGGAAAAGAAGCAGACAAATAGAAAAGTAACGAGCGTTATTCTTATGGATAATGATCTCATTGATTTCCCTTTTTAAAGAATTGATGATAGAAAGACAGACATAATCATATCGATGCGCGTATGCAGGGTTAATGAGGATCTCAGGCGAACAAGAAAGCCTCTTCTTACATCAGCTTTTTTGGATTTATTCTTCCCCATGACAATCGACACAATGATGAAAACAACCGCCACAGCAGAAATAGCAATGATCATTTCTAGTGACATCTTTGGCCCTCCTTACTGTCTTAACGCGTTAAATGGGCAAAAAAACCCCATAGCGCCTGCCTTTTGTTCGCCCCGTGCGGCAGTCCTGAGCAGATTCACGGCCACTCTGAGCGTGTCATCAGGTTTCAGGTAATCCTGGAAAGAGATCATTATATCTTTAGTTTTCATACACGATCATCCCCCCGCATTAAGTTATGAGGTTCAATCATATTTTCTATATTTATCTACTCGCAGACGAATGAAGGTGAGAGAATAAAAATGACATAATATAAAAAAACCGCCAACCGTTTTAACAACAGTGGCGGCCCGACCAATTTTCTTTTTCCTCCAGAGAATACTCTCTGAACCCTCAGTCAATATTCAATTGTTTTGTAATATATGTCACTAAATTATATATGTCAACATGTTTATGATTGTGCCACTTCGTTCATTTCCGATTGTAATGTGGAATAGAAGGGCTGAATTAGAAAAGCTACCTTACAGGAAGATAACAACAAGAAAAAAGATATTTAGTTCATCTACGTATCTGTACTTCTCTCTTCACAACTACTGACAGAAATTATTCACTATTGAGAAGCTCCTTTTCTTCGGGTCAGAAGGCTGGCCAAGAAAACAGACAAGATACCTGTTAAAAATATGCCATCAAACTTTCCGGCTCCCCCGATCGAGGCAATAGGCGCGCCTAGAGCCTGGATTTGTCCGATATTGAGTAGATCTGCGCCGATCAGAGTTCCTAGGCTTCCACTTATATAAGCAAGTGGAGGAGCATACCGCCGCGACAGGATAAAGGCCACCGGAGCGGCAATCAGGGATGGGATAAGAGTGGGGACAGCAATCCCCATGCCCCTAACCGGATAGGCAATCATATGAACGCAGAAAGTCACAATGGCCACCCCTATTAGGCCACGTACATATAATCTGTTCCTTAACCAAAGATAGATCGACAAAAGGAATGGAATGACAGCCCCTCCCAAATTAACAGCAATTACCGTTCCCGCCAGATCGTAGATTGGAATGTTCACGTAGCTGCCCACAAAAGAGAAAAACAACAGAGCAAACATGTGTCTTCGACCCACTCCCATTCTGTCGTAGGCGTAACGAAGAATATCGATTTCAATCAGTATGATCAAGATAGCAAAAAGAAATGCGAAGAAGATCAAAAAAGGTAACGCGATGGGAATATAGTGCAAGACGGTTCTCCCCCCCTCAAAATATTGGATAAGCCATGTTACAAACTACAATGCTCTAAATTTTCTATCATATTTTGATTTATAATTCTTCGATTTTATAATCATTTGATAGAATCAAAAGCCAGTAAAACGCTCGCTCAATTATTTCTACTTGAAATGTGGCATCGGAGGGCCAAATCAGAAAATCAATATTTCAGGAAGAAGTATGTAAAATACATTTTTAAGAAAACATAAAAAATGACACTTTTCAGCGGTTTTCTCTCCACAACAAACTTTCCTTATTGGGGGCTCGCTTTACCATTTCTGCTGGAGGAATTACAGGAATTGAAATCGCTGGATGTGTTATTGCCGACACGGGAGAAAACCCTCAGACTCAGAATGGCAGCTACACCACCAAAGGAACTCAGAGTTCTGCTTCAGAGGATGAAGATCCCCCTCCCCAATAGACCGAAAATTATTGAAAATGTAGTGGAGAAAATAGCCTGATTTTTTATCGTAACTTATTAATATCACATCTTCCAAACTTCATAACTGCGGAAGATGGGCTAAGCGAGAATTCTCCGATTTTTTTGGTGATTACCGAGTGAAGTCAAGTACGGGTTGTCTGAATCAGAAAATCTACAGTACAAGGAAGTTAAAAAACCCCGATCATTTGAAAAATCAACCTCTGAAAATTTCATGTTCATTTGGTATTCAACGAGCTGTTACGATCAGTCGCCTTGAGACTTTGCAACTTTTGCCCGTTATCGAACATGGCCAGCTGTCGAGAAATCTTAGAATCGGCCATGCTATAGAGTTTTCTGGCCAGGCGGTTCGGCAGCTCTCTCTAGAAGTCTTTGACAGACTGTTTCCAGCGGACCAAGTTTATTTTGAACCACATCCCATACAATTGGTAAATTGATGCCGAAATACTCATGAATGAGAATGTTGCGTAACCCTGTAATCTTGCGCCAATCAATCTCCGGCTCACCCTTTTGTATTTGCTCAGGCAGTTTTCCTGTGGCCTCACCGATGATCTCAAGATTTCGGATGACGGCGTCCTGGGTTTTTCGGTCCTTCGTGAAAGCCTCTTCGTTCTGGTCCGCCAAGTATGTTCGGATTTGGTGGATGGCTTCTAAAATGTCATCGAGATAGAGCTTGAAATCCTTACGCATAGGCCGCCTCGCGGGTGATGATAGGTTTGAGGCGAGGCTTCAAGGAATCGGCCAACACGAGGTCTACGGGCCTTCCCAGTTTATCCTCGAGGAAGAACTTCAGATCCATATAATGATCGAAGGTGGGATGATCCAGTTCGACCAGAATGTCCACGTCGCTCCTATCACTGGCGGAACCGCGAAGGACAGACCCGAACAAGCCGATGCGTCTCACGGAAAACCGTGCTTCGAGGTCTTGCTTGTGTTGTTTGAGGAAATCGAGAATCTCATCGCTTCTCAACATAATCTGCCTCCTTTCCACTTTATAACGGCACGAATTCGATGAAGGGCACAGGCGCCTCCAGTAGGCAGTCCTCCGTGACACACATGGGGGAAGCCGCCTTGGACATTCCATTTCCTCTGCCCCATGGCGATGTGGTGTTCGTTGGAGATTACAACAATCGGGAGCATGGATCGTTCCTGCCAAGGGCCAAAATTGAGTGTACCGGTATCTCCCTATGCCTCAGGTTGATTTTTTTGTTACTTCCTTTGTCTGACTGAAACAATAGTATTTCGGCTATTAGTGGAAGCAATATTGCATACTTTTCAAGATCAGTCAATTAACGCATTCAAAAAAGACAGCGCACATTGCAAACCGTATTCAATAAAAAGGGGTCAGCCTTATTCGCTTTTTTTTAACCGCCATCTCTCCTTCAAAGAAGGGGGATGAGAGATGAGCTATCTCATCCAGTTTGCTTCTGTAGGTCTTTGTATTCAGCTGGTGAAACAGGAGGATATAGTCTTCAATCCGCTTCACCGACGCCTTGATGATAAAGGCAATCTCTTGGGCAGTGAACCCTCGCTTCTGAAGGAATACGACTCTCGAAAATGTAGTAATATATCTTCGACAGAGGTGGAAGAATGAAAGATCTCTCTGCAAATGACCGTGAAGGGTTTACCTAAAATAAATCTCTTTACAGCTTCTACTCGATGGGTCGTGCTACGTCCTATATCCTCTTGCTGACCACGAGTGGCAATGGTGATACCGAGTTTTAGAAATAGTCGAACATCTCTACGAATAGTGCTGACAGAACAATTAAGATAACGGAAGGCTAAATCCTCCTGAGTTAACAGAACACCCTGATCACAGGCTTCCTGGGTAATACGGACCAATCGAAATCGCATTAGGCTTGATACGCCTTGATCCTCAATCCCAGAGTGGCTGAACCGAAGGTTGTAATCCTCTTCTCCCGCATCAAGGGTGACGATGGCCTCCTTCTTTTGGCATTCAACCAAGTGTTTGCCCGCGGGCTCTCTTGCATCGACTCCAATTATCTTTAGTTGGCCTGGTTTTAAATTCCTTTCCTCTTGATGGTCTCCAAGACGGTATATTCGCCGGGCGTTTTCTAAGATGGTCCTTGCTTCAAAGGCTGAACAGTTCGTCCCCTCTTTAACGACCCTGTAAAAGATGTTAGCCAGCGTCTTGCTTTAACGCGACTCTCAAGTTTATCCTTCGTCTGTCCGTTGCTGATTATCATTGCTCACCTCCCGTTTTCTTACTTTTATCAGTAACAGGTCAGGCGAGCTAATAGTTAGTCGTTAATGCAGTAATAAGAGGCGGAGTGCCAGCTTTCAACTGGCAATCGATAGTCCATGTCTGCGGTAACGGTGGAAAAAATTTTACGTAGGCCGTATTTTTCTATTGTTCAGCAGTCTATTACTATGCTATGAATTGTAAAATTCTAAAAGGAGGGAGTATCAATGAAAAAAGCTGCCGTTCTTGCGTTTATACTTGTTGCATTTGTAGTCTTTCTTGGTCCAGCACACGCTGCTGCGTTGAACCAGAAGAACACGGGTTGCGGATTGGGTTCTATGCTCTTTGAAGATCAAAATGGTCTTGCCTCCCAGACCTTCGCCGTTACGACTAACGGGACATTCGGGAACGGGACCTTCGGCATAACCTCCGGGACCTCCAACTGCGATAAACCGGCGAGTTTCTCCTCCAACAAGAAGCTCAACGAGTTCGTGTCCGCAAACATGGACAATCTGGCTAGAGACATCGCTCGTGGGAATGGCGAGTACCTTACTACGCTTGCGATTCTGGCAGAGGTGCCCGAGAGCAAACGTGCCGTCTTCTATAGACAACTCCAGAGCAACTTTTCAAGCATCTACACATCGGATAAGGTAACACACATCGACGTGCTCAACAAGATTGAAGCCCTATCAACATACATGTAATTGGTTGCCGTTGATTAAACAAGCAGGGATGCGACCATTCGGCAAGTGGCGCATCCCTTTCTTTTTTATCCTTCTTCCGATTCTTATTTTTCCGATCTGTCCTGTTTTCGCAATAGAGTCCGTATATATTGATGACCTCGTCGACCGAGCACGCGACCTGAGCTTGGCGGATGACTCCTATTGGCACACACTTCTTCATTTCCGGCGCGGCTTGACTGGATTCCGGAGCCTCGTCGATGATCCGAAATTCTTCCTCTCCTCTGTAGGCAAACGCGATCCCGCTGCCGAATTGGAGGCAACTCTGCGCGCCTTTTTCGAGCCTTCGGAGGACGAGACAAAACACGCCGTTTGCCGATTCATCGCCCGTTTTTCTTGGCTGAAAGAAAAACTGGACATCGACACTTCGAAGCTTCCCATGCCAGAGTGTCGGCGCTTTAACAGCATCGCGAAGGAGATACAGCCTGAGTCGGTAAGCCTCATCTTTCCTGCAGCTCACATCAACAGTCCCGCATCCATGTTTGGCCACACGCTGCTAACGGTCGATACGATAAATGGAAGCAGACTTCTCGCCTACGCGATCAACTACACCGCCGTTACGACTGAACGGTTCGGTCCCTTGTTTGCAGTCAAGGGCATATTTGGATTATATCCTGGTTATTTTTCAATGATGCCGTACTACTCTAAACTCCAGGAATACAGCGACATCGAACAGCGTGACATCTGGGAGTATCGGCTCAACTTCAACCGGGACGAGATCATGCGCTTGCTTATGCACGCCTACGAGATGGATCAGATATACTCCGACTACTACTTCTTCGATGAGAATTGCTCATACGCCCTTTTTTTTCTGCTAGACGCGGCTCGGCCCGGACTGCTATTGACCGACCAGAGCGCACCTTGGGTTATTCCGCTGGACACCGTCCGGATTGTGGAAAAGAACGGCCTCGTCGTGGGTACAGTCTACCGCCCCTCTAGGGCAAGTAAGATCCGGTACATTGCTTCACTTTTGCCAAAAGAGGATCGACTGACGGCACGAAGCGTCGTCCAGGGAGATATACCTTCCGAGCTAATTCTTGGCCTTGATGCCCCGATGGAACGGAAGGTCCTGGTGATGGACCTGGCTAGCGAATACCTCCAATACGTCTACGCTAGAAAGGACTTAACAAACGACGTCTTCAACGAGCGGTTTTTAAAGATCCTTCACGTGCGGAGTTTACTTGGCAGTGATAGTGCGAAAAAAGTAGACTACGAGATTCCCGCTCCCCCGCAGCCCGATGAGGGTCACCAGTCGAACCGATTCTCGTTAGTAGGCGGTGTGCGAGATAGGGACTCATTCTTGGAACTGAACGTGCGACCCGCCTATCACAGCATCATGGACAATGACCGAGGCTACGTTGAAGGAAGCCAGATCATCTTCACCGGCCTTGGGTTCCGGTATTACTTTGAGAGCGAGCAGTTGAAGTTGCAGAATCTAGATCTAATCGACATAGTCTCGATATCTCCCCGCGACGATTTCTTTGAACCGATATCTTGGAAAGTGCGAACCGGGTTAACGCAGCGCCTAGGTGAGGATGGCATGGATCACCTCGTCTACGATCTCACCACAGGTGGGGGCTTCGCATGGAAGATCCCAATGATCGGTCTTTTTTACGTCCTAGCTGAGGCCGAGGCCGACCTAGGCGGAGTCTCGGAAGAGCACTGGGCATTGGGGACAGGTGGCTCTGTCGGGATGATCAGAGACGTAGGCAATCAGCTGAAAATACATCTTTTCGGGCGAGACATCTACTACGCTCTTGGTGATATTCACAACAGCCTGGAGCTTTCTCTCCAAGCTAATTTTGCCTACGGGACAAACGGCAGCATGAGCGCCGGCGTCACTTGGAGAAAGGCCTATAGCGTTCATGAAACTGAGGGTATTCTCTCCTGGAATATTTTCTTCTGAAAGCACGGGCTTCTCCGGTCTTGCCGAGATGCTCTCCTTGTTTATTCATAAAGCATTTCATGGGTAGGGCAGACACTCGCTTTCAATCTCCTATGTAAAAAAGCAAGTCTCTTGTTTACTCATAGGGTGATGGAAGTTTTTATTCTTTATTTTATGTGTATCATCACAATCTTTAAAATCAATCTCCTATCAGCAGACAGATCAATGAGAGATCGCTGCATTATCTTTGTCAAGTTTTAATGTGTGGGCACGTAGTCTGTAATGAGCAGACATGGTTTTTATATCAGCTGCAGATTGAAATATCCGTTGCCCACGAAATAAGATTTTTCAGATTGTCTTGATACGCTCCTGTTCTTTTATAATTAAACAACAGCCGGTACATATCGCTCATGGTTCATAAGAACGAAACGGATACGGTTCAAAAGCTTCCTGGCGATGTGGACGATGGCTACCGTCTTTTTCATCCGGAGGGAGAACTTATAGAAGGCCATTATCAATGCGGGGTCTTTCCGCACTGCCACCCAGGAGGCCTCGATGAGCACTGCCCTCAACACGGGGTTCCGGCGATAGGTGATACCCGTCGTATACTCCGTTTCGCCGCTTGATTTTATATCGGGAACCAATCCCGTATAGCTGGCGAGCCTGTCGAGGGATGAGAACCTGGAGATGTCATACAGTTCCGTCAGCAGCGTCATAGCGGTGAGTGTACTGATTCCTGGCACGGACCTCAGGAGAAGGACTTTATCCCTGTATGCATCAGCCCTGGATAAGATGGTTAAATAATATAACCGTAGGTGCTTTCACAGCCATAGATAGTGATCTAAAATTATGACAGATAAGCTTAGACAGCTGTGGAAAAACTTCATCACATCGGTAGAGACGTCGGGCGTTTGATTTGGTGTGGAGTTGGAGCCGCGACAGGTATCGGCCTTGGCACTTTGGTTTGTAAGTAGCCTCTCATCGCCCTTTTTGCTCGTCTCGCTAGGTGGCTCCACTGTGTTTCTTTTTGGCCTTACTCCGTGCCGCCGTAGCCCAGCCACAGGCATTGTTTGGCGGGCATATCATCGATATTTAGGGGATAAATAAAGGCAGAGGAGCTATTTATTGCATTGCCAATATTATTACTTTTCGTATAGTATTTTTATAGTAAATTTTTCGCATTGACCTCAGAGAAAATATTATTCATAAAATTCTCGTTATCTTCATCCGCGTAACAACATCTAAGAGTTAATTGACGGCAGCTCATTCCTAATGGTGGGATTCCCGTTCTTACTATCCCATCTTGACTATGTTTCCATCAACAGTTTCAGGCTACTAAAACGTTCAATAAGGCGGGGGAAATGAGAAGTTGCATTAACATTCTACTGGCTCTGACTTTATCAGCCTGTGCAACTGGCCCTAAATATTCGGTAATCAAGACGTCATTTCAGCCCCTCGCTACAGGTGAAGGCAGAATATTTTTTTACCGCTCTTACAATCCATTTGGTTCCGCTACTCAACCCTCGGTCATGCTTAATGGTGAAAAGGTTGGTGACTCCGTTCCGGGTGGGTTTTTTTTTGTAAATCGGGAACCTGGCAATTATGAGGTTGTTTTATCTACCAAACCTAAAAGGAAACTAAGCTTTACGTTGGATGAGGCTCAAGAACGGTATGTTCGTTTGTCCGTTGTTTTAGGTGTTATAGCTGGCCGGGTTTACCCAGAACTGGTTGACAAGACTACAGCTGAATCTGAAATGCAGGGGTTGAGTTTCACTGGAACCACGGCAAAGGGAGAATAGTGAAACTTATGCAGATGGTCCAACCAATCATCCCAACCGACCACATTAGGCAGCGGCTGGACTTGATGATTTTCTATTTAGGGAATGGGAAGTTTTCTCTGATAGAAATGTGAAAGGTAATCGGATATGAAATGGTGCATCTTTGTAAATAGAATGTGTCATGGGGAGTATTGTGTTGGATGGATAAAAGACAAATGTTTTGTGCATGCGTTATTGCCGGTGATTTTCAGCGATGAAGAGCACCAAACTGAGTTCAACTGGTCCGAATATGAATCGCACCAAAAAAATGAACACGACCCGCCGGAACATGACAACGATCAGATGACCCTTTTCAGAGAAATTGAGAAGCAAATTGTTCAACGAACATCTGGTTAGAAACACGTTTAACGGAGAGGGATCTTCATACAGCCAGAAAGATCGAATTAACTAATTAACAAAGTGCTGCTTATTTTTTCAGGTCTTTGAAGGCACTATCGATGTACTAGTTAGCTATCTTGACCTCAATGCAAGCCGCAATGACAGGAGGGAATAAAATGAAAGAATTCTTAATGGCGATTGATGCTCAGCGTCGCGCAGCAAATTTGGTCAAGAAGGAAGTCCAAGTTGAAGATCACAAGATAGTCTATCTGGAAGGAGGAAATGGAGAAACAGTCGTACTTCTTCATGGATTCGGCGGTAACAAGGACCACTGGACGACCTTTGCCAATTACTTAAAGGGCTACCACCTGGTTATCCCCGACGTCCCTGGTTTCGGAGAAAGCTCGCAGGTGCCAACGGGCAGGTACGATTTAGAGAGCCAACTGGGGCGCATTGAGCGATTTGTGGAAGTACTTAAGCTAGATAAGTTCCACATGGCTGGAAATTCAATGGGAGGCGCATTTACTGCAGCCTACGGGGCAAAACACCCGAAGAAGGTTCTGGATCTTGCTCTGTTAGACACAGCCGGAGCCCCATCCCAGAACAAGAGCGAGTTCGTCATGCAATTGGAGAATGGCAATAATCTATTGATGGTCCACAACGAGGAAGATTATGAGAAGCTTATGACAGCGGTTTTTGTAAAGCGGCCCACAGCACCTGAATCTTTCAGGAAAGTCATGATCGCATATTGGATCGCCCACCTGGAGTTCGACAAAAAAATATGGTGCGATTTGCAGTGGACGTCCCAATTTTCTTTGGCACCTTTCCTACCCCTTATTCAGGCACCTGTTCTGATCATATGGGGGGATCAGGATAAACTAGTTGATGTAGGGGGCGTCGCTTTCTTGGAAAAGAGTCTGAAGAATTACAGGACCGCCATAATGAGGGACATGGGGCATTGTCCCATGATGGAAAGACCTGAAGAAACAGCGAAGGTCTATATGAGTTTCCTGGTGGGGAATCAAAAATAACTTAATACTGCTCTGTCGGGGTAAGGAGACGTCATTATAGATTTTGTAAAATCATTTGATGAAATCATGGCAAACAATTTCAAACATTTCCCTGCGCCTGAAGGTGGAAACTTCGACTACAACCCGCGTCTCATAAGGCAGGAGACCATTCTGAAGCCAAAGGAGATGCAGTTAGGAGAAGCAGAAGTTATTCTCAGACATTCTGATTATGATCCATGGTCTGAGGTGGAAATTGTAAAAATGCTGGGAGCGCCTTACACGGTTGGTGACAATTCGATGCTTAGCGGGAAAACTGTGGCAGAAGTAGGCTTTATGGAATTCTTGCCGTATGCTTTTTTGAAATGGGATATGAAGTAATAGTAATCAGGATAATTGCAGGTGCTGTCAGTAAGTGGCGTATTTCATTTTCTCATAGATCGCTCTTGCGTATGTTGTATATCTTCAGACCTTTTGAGACACAAGTAATAAAAATGCGATTTGATGATAAAGCACATGAACTGCCGCGCAGCAAGCTACTGGGTATCGAATCCGAACATTGTCAATTGTTGCTGATGCAATTTTTTATATCCTCTTTCACGATCCTGTTTCTTAACATACTCTACAATGGTCTTCTCGTTGCCAAATTGGCTAATAGTATTTGTGAAATATCCACTCGTCCAAAACTAACCACCCCATAATACCTCCTTAACGGGCGGTACTCCGTAAAATATCTCGCACAGTAATCCTCCTAATAATTCTTGTGGGACTATACATCGAAACTGATTGTATGAGAAAATGGCATCGTCATCCACGCCAATTTCTATAAACCATATCTCATATCGCTTCAATATCTCAAGGCAGATATCCTTCGACACCTCGTCAACTTCGCCCGTAAATACAACCCGACGATACTTTGCGGGACATACCACATGATGCAATATAACAGACACATTATGACTTTTATGAATATATTAGCCCACATATCCAATATGACACACTGCGCCTTACGAAGCAAGCTTCGGGGAATTGACACAGCGTATTGACTCACAAGGTTTCTTGTCTTATACTTCCCGCGTGAAAAAGGAAGTTTCTATCAAAAAAATAATAATGAAATACACCGCAATTAAAGATCTTTGCTTCCGGACATTTTGGATGCCAAGATGAAACATGAGCTAATTCAAGTCAAATACAGGAACAGTCAAGAGGGTTTCGTTGATGACGTAACTCTCAACGAGCTTATCCTGTCGCGCAAGATCAAACATTTCTATCGGCCTTCCCAAGAAAAGTGGATCGACATAGAAACCGATCCTGTCAGAATGAGGGAGAGCCAATACGGCGGGCCTGAGAGGAGAGAACCAGATGAGGATGAAGAGTCGGAACAATTTGCGCCGAAGAAAGCATTGACTGCCGAAGACTGGTTAGTGACAGGATATAAGGCTCTGTATAATGATGATGACAGCAAAAGAGCCCTTCGGGCATTTGCCAAGTCCATCCACTTAGAACCAGCCCATCTGGGAGCCTACTTTAATCGAGGGATCACCTACGAGAGAGTAGGCAACTTTCAACAGGCTATAGACGATTACAGCAAGGCGATCGAGCTAGCGCCAGGAGACGCCGCTGTTTATTATTTGCGCGGGCGGGCTCGCAAACGCCTCGGCATGGATGATGAGGCGGTAGAGGACCTCGAGAAGGCTGCCCGTATGGGTTACAGGCAGGCAGACGTGAAGGCGGTCACACCCGCGATAGGGGGGATTCCGTCGAGCGCGCTTCCCCGGACAGAAAAACCAGAAATGCCTGATGTGGTGAAACTTCGACATCAGTCAGAAAAACTGTCATCACTGGAGAGAAAAAAGCGAAAAAATCGTTTTCCACTTATCGCCTCGTTGGGGGTTCTATGCACTCTTGTATTAGTTCTTATGGCCGTTTTTTTCTGGTCAACTAAACCTGATGATTTCATTAGTTCCATGGGAAAGATTTATCCGCCAAGAAGTGACAAGCCGACCGATCAATCAGTTATAGTCCCACCGTTAGAAGATGCAAAACTGAAAGGTCAGACGGGAAATTTATCCGTAATTAATTCGTCAAAATCATCAAAAGGGAAAGAATATTCTATCCAGATTAGAGCTTATCCAGAGACCGGAAAAAATGCTGCAATGAAGTTTGTAACAGAACTGAAAAAAATACAGTCCGATGTTCATATGGAAAGAGTTTATATCCCGGAGCGGGGTATATGGTACAGAATTTTGGTCGGTCATTTTGCGAATATCGAAAAAGCTTCGACCTATCTGAAAGAAAAAAAAATATTTAAAACATATCCTGGAAGTTTTGTACAACTGGCATCTGAAAAATACTCGCCTCCTGAGGGGGATTTCGGCCACATAAATCCCCAGTAGTCACGGAGAAGGCCACCATTACAATCTTTCAATTATTTAAGCCTGTTCAATACTAAATATTGTCCCCTGTCCCCAAAATTATTCTTTGCGAAAAAATCCCGGAATTCTAACTTGAAATGTGATACAAGCAGCGCAGAAATTCGACTATACGACATCAGTGCATCATAATAGGTAAAAGGGGGGGCAAGGGTCCTCAAACAGCACAAAAAAATTGTTGATAGTGAGAAAGGAAATAGTTTGAAAGATACAACCATGTCCAAACGACAAACAGAAGAATTTTGCTTCTCTCTGGTGGAGTCGACTTCTGACTCAATGTATTTAGTGGACGAAAATTGCAGATATTTATTTGTTAACAGTCAACATTCATCGAGAATGGGCATGATCTTAGCCGATATCATTGGCAGGCCATATGAAGAATTTCACTCACCTGATCAAACGGAAATATTTGTGGAAAAAGTAAAACAGGTCTTTAAGACGGGCAAGTCAGTCCAGCAGGAACACCACAGCAGGAGAGATGGCAGGTATTTTCTGCGTACTTTTAGTCCGATTAAAGAGGCTGGCCTTAATGGACAAATTATAAGTGTTGCTGTGGTTTCAAAAGATATCACCGGGCACAAGATAGTCGAAGAAAATCTAAGAAGAGAAAGGGGCTTCGTAAGTGATCTAATCCAGGCATCTCCCGCTTTCTTTGTGGCAATTGGCGCTGATGGTAAAATTATAATGATGAATGACGCGTTCCTTAATGCCTTAGGTTATTCACATGAGCAGGTAGTAGGCAAAGATTACCTGTACACCATCGTTCCAGAGAGAGACCGGGATTTACTTTCTACTGTATTTGAAAAACTTGTCATCTCCCATGAGCCTTCGTTGAACGAAAACTATGTATTGACTGGAGACAACCAGGAGTTATTAGTAGAGTGGCATGGTCGACCTGTCTTTGATGGCGAAGGGAACTTCCTCTATTTTTTTGGTGTAGGCATAGATATCACCGAGCGCAAGCAGGCCGAGAAGGCCCTCCGGGAGAGTGAAGAGAAATACCGTACGATGCTTAACAATATTGAGGATGGCTATTATGAAGCTGATTTGCCGGGTAATCTTACGTTTGTGAATCCTTCCATGTCCCGGATCCTCGGTTATTCTCGAGAAGAAATGATAGGTATGAACAATAGACAGTATATGGAGAAGGCAACCGCCAGGAGGATTTTCCATGTCTTTAATAAAGTCTATAAGACCGGGGTACCGACAAGGTATGTTGACTGGGAGGTTATAAGAAAAGACGGAACTAAAGCAGTGGTAGAGTGCTCGGTTTCGCTAAAAAGGGATGCCCTTGAAAATCCTATTGGGTTTAGAGGGATTCTCCATGACATCACTGAGCGCAGACGGGCAGAGGATGCCTTGCGAGAGAGCGAAGAGAAATACCGTTTAGTAGTCGAAAATGCAAGTGACGCCATTCTGGTTGCACAGGACGGAATAATGAAATTTGTCAATCGAAGAACTGTGGATCTTTTTGGATATCCTGAGGAGATATTGACTGCAAAGCCTTTTATAAAGTTTATCCACCCTGAAGACCGCAGCATGGTCCTTGATCGTCATGAAAGAAGAGTACGGGGTGAAGACCTTCCCCCTGTCTATCCTTTCAGAGTTCTGGCAGAAGATGGGACTCTTAAATGGGTGGAGATACACGCGATTATCATAATGTGGGAAGGAAAACCGGCGACTCTCAATTTTATCAGAGATGTCACTGAACGCAGGCGAGCAGACGAGGAACGAAAAACACTCGGAGAACGTTTACGTCGCGGAGAGAAGATGGAGGCGTTGGGAACCCTGGCAGGCGGTGTCGCCCATGATCTCAATAATGCCCTGGCGGTTCTTGTGGGATATTCTGAACTGCTTCTTATGGAAATTCCAGAGGACAATCCTTGGCGGGAGAAGATTTCCAAGATCGAGCACTCCAGCCATAGAGCTGCTGCTATCATTTCGGACCTGCTGACGCTGGCCAGGAGGGGTGTTGCCGCCTCTCAGGTTGTCAATTTCAACAAGGTGATTTCCGACTATTTCAATACCCCGCAGTTCGAGAAGTTAAAGATATACCACCCACATGTGATTTTTAAAGCTGATCTTGAGCAAGATCTATTGAATATCAAAGGCTCTCCAGTTCATTTGGAGAAAACCATCATGAACCTCATATCCAATGCGTCAGAGGCCATATCTGACCGGGGAGAAGTGAAGATCCAGACGAAGAACCTCTATATCGACACACCCATCATGGGTTATGATGAAGTGCAGCAAGGTGATTACGTGGTTCTGACGGTATCCGACAACGGGATGGGCATCTCGTCTAAAGACATTGAAAAGATATTCGAACCTTTCTATACAAAGAAAGTCATGGGACGGAGCGGGACGGGGTTGGGATTGGCAGTCGTCTGGGGCACGGTCAAGGATCACAAGGGATACATTGACGTTCAAAGTGAAGAGGGGAAAGGTACTACTTTCAGTCTATATTTCCCCGTAACAAGAGAAGCGCTATTCGAAGATCAAATTTCAATATCTGTCTCTGAATATATCGGCAACAGTGAATCCATCCTGGTTGTGGATGACATAGAAGTGCAACGCGAACTTGCCGTCCAAATGCTTAAGAAGCTGAATTACGCAGTAGCAACCGTTTCCAGCGGGGAGGAAGCAGCTGAGTACCTGAAGAAAAACAAGGTTGATCTTATCGTTTTAGATATGATTATGGATCCGGGGATCGATGGCCTGGAGACTTACGAGAGAATTCTTGAAATTAACCCTAGACAAAGGGCCATTATTGTAAGCGGTTTTGCGGAGACGGAACGTGTAAAGAAGGCCCAGGAGCTAGGCGTCGGCGCCTACGTCAGGAAGCCCTATATACTTGAGAAGATAGGTCTGGCAATAAGGGAAGAACTTGACAAAAAGTAAGGCAACAAAATCTCCAACAGCACAAATGGGAATCATTGATTCTCAATGGTAGGGCCATGCGGCACAGTTACAAATAATCGACTCCTTCGTGGAATGTTTTTTTTGGAATTTCCCTCCCGAATCCGACGTTTCAAAATAAAATAAATGGTATGGGTAGTACCTAGAAGAGAAAGTTTTCCCCTACATTCCATGTATCCAGAAACAAGTTCTTATCAAATCCTATTTATATTTTGAGAAGTCCACTCCTCTAACTCGCCCCCGTTCTTCGAACCAGGCCACTTCGTTTATCGGCGGAGGCACTATCTTTTCCTGATCTTTATGAACTAGGCGGATGGCCTCACCTGAGCAGGTGCTGACGCAAAGGCCGCACCCGATGCATCTTTCGGAATCGATTCGATAAGCCTCTTCCCCTTCTTCGATGGCCTTCACCTGGCAGCGTTCATCGGCACAGATGCCGCAATTAAGGCATTTCTCTGCATCGATCTCAGCGTAATAATGGGAATTAATAACCTCAGAAGCCGAGATACCAAGTTTATTTATGGCCTTCAGCATGCCGCAGCAACAACCACAACAGTTGCAGATATAGATATTCCCTTCCTGCACATTTGACGTAAGGTGAACCAGCCCCAGCTCTTCCGTTTTATTCAACAAGGCATAGGCTTCTTCCTTGGTAAGCACCTTTCCATGAGGCAATTTATCAAAGACACCGGGCACCGGGGCGATTGCCAAACAGACCTGCATCGGCCGGTCGCATGGGTGCCCCAGCAATGCCTGCTCTTTTTTACAGATGCAGTCATTAACCCAAAAGGATTGATTCTGCTCGATGAGAGTGGAAACCTTTTCATAAGATAAGGCCTCCTGCTTGACTGAGATCTCTTTTTCGATGGGCAGCACTTGCATCAATTGGGGTGTTTTGGAAAATAATTGTCTCCCATAGACAGGCTCGTATTCCTCCACAAGTTCCGCCAATTCCCTGTCCATCCGTTGGTTTTGAAACTCGTAGATCCCGAAAACCCAAGGCATCATTTTAAAGACCCAAGTGCCTCCAAAGTCGATGGCAAAAAGCTGTCCGGCCTTTCCCATAGCTTTCAACCTTTCCTCCAGACCCTCCAGGGGACGTCCGGTTCTCTTAGCCACCTGCTCGGCCGTTTCAAAGGACAGTCTCATATCACAAAAAAGTTCGGCTTGCTCAGGGGTAAAAATGTTCTTCAGTAATTTAATCTCCACGCCGCTCGTCGTTGAAGGAAATGCATTCGGCAGGGTGTCCAGGACCCGGGCCAACTTGTGATAGATTTCATCTTCCATGTTTTCTCTCCTTTAAGTATTTTTTCTTTGACAGGATCAAAAGGATATTTGGGATCATCATTTTTTCTTATCCTTTAAATTCAGTCTACCTATTTTTTCTTTCCTTTTCCCCTTTACCGCCTCCTGCCCTTTCAACGCCTGATCGCACCATTCAACAACCATCCGGGCGTGCCGCCTTCCGAAATCAAGAGTCAGTCCCCAGTAGTAAGGGTCTTCAGAAGAGCCGATACTAGTCGAATGCTTTTTGATGACTGCCGGTACTTCCTTATCGAACTTTTGAAGTAAGCCAAGATGATGCTCCCGCCATTGCTTCAGATGTTCCTTGAACTGATCCGGGGCCATCTGGTTTCCAAAAAAGACCTTGACCAGCATCGGCAGACGCGGCTCCGGCATTTCCGGCGGTTCTTCCAGCCAATTTAGGAACTCCTTTTCCCCAGCCTTGGTCAAACGGTAGACCTTACGGCTTGGTTTTCCTTCCTGGTGCTCAACAATCGAGGTGATCCACCCCTGCCCTTCCATCTGCTTGAGGATGCGGTAAATATGGGGCAGGGCGGCATTCCAGAAAAAATGGATCGAGTTCTTAAAGGTGGTTTTCAGGTCATAACCCGTGGCCGGTTTATAACGGATCAATCCCAAGAGAGTATAAGGCAGCGACATGATTGGTTTCCTGTAATATAATTATTAGTTCATATGAACTGAGGTATATATTAACTCGCACCGTATCTCTTTGTCAAGATATTCTGACCCTCACTTAAAGTTAGAATTCTGCCTCGTCATTCGTTTTTGAAACATTGATATTCTGAAGTTTGCTTGTTGCTTCTCTGAAATGTTGTTTTCCTGATTACGCCGGCTCATATAGGATTTCAAACTGAATACCTCAGGGGTTTATGAAATAAAACATCAGGAATTACCTGATTGACCGGAGACAGAGCAGTCGGATGAAACTTTTCATATGAATAGAGACGGAGGCAAAAATGAATCCGAACATCAAAAGGCTTGCCTCATCCCGCCCCCTCTCGGAAACGGTAGCACATGGCAAGGCAAAGATCTCCCAGAGTAATACGCGCAACTTCCATCCCGTATGCCTGCCGCATTTACTTCCTCATCTATGTCTGTCGGGCTTCAAACCTCATTGCCTTCTCGCCCGGATGTGGCTGCCTCGTATGCGGTTGCTGTTCGTGAGGCCGGAACTTTGCCTACAGTTTCCTTCAGATCCCCGGTCCCCCGGGACACCTTTGCTGTTCCGCTAATGGTTCCCGCCATAAGGGTCCATAGAGGACTTTCACTCCAAAGTCATCCCCTTGGGCGCCACGCTCAACCGGAAAGCGCTTACGCGCTGCGCGCCATGCCTGGCACACAATGAAAAGGCAGAGCCAAATGACCCTGCCTTTCCGCTGAAAGTTAAAAACGAGTTTACTCTTTAAACTTCCTCTTCGCCCCTACAACCCAAATTAAACCAAGACCACGAAGGAGGAACATGGTAGTTGGTTCTGGGCTCATGGTATATGTCATCAATCTAAGACATACTAGTTCATCGCTTAGCCTGAAAATCATGATAGTTCTTCCAGTGCCTGCCAAAGTTCAGAGATTAAAATGGGCCTTCTCAAACATAAGTTGGCCTTTAAATCCATATCTTGATTCTGGTCACGCGAATCTTTAATGTCAACTATGAACACAGAAGAAGATTCCAACAACATGCGTTGATCGGGATTGAGTTCTTTATATCCACCATTGGTGAGAACAACATCATACTGGTCAGCCGAGAGCTTGGCGATAATCTCATTACCGTCTTTCGCAAAGCCTGCCCTGTAACCACGACCTAATATGATCTTGAGCAAAAACTCCGGTATGTCCGGCCTTTCATCGTGAATCAGCACTTTTGTCGAGAGTAACATCTGCCTTCCCTCAGGATTTTGTGTTACTGCTATGGTTTGTAAGTCGATATCAATTGAAGCAATTAATTCTCTTCAAGATCACCTTGTCGTCAGGTAAACGCAATAAGGTATCTAAAATCCGCTGACATATCAGATCCCATCGGCATCCGGCTGAAGAAATATTTGATATCCCTCCGGTATTCGAGAATGGCTCGAGAGCATCTCTGAAATACCGTTGTTTGCCAGATTGATTGTTTCTTCAATGTGGCTCTGATCAAAATACGTCTCCATGGTTTTTATTTAACGCCTTTGCGACCTTCAATTGAGAATGCTTCCGTGTTGGCAATCCTCCTTCCATCTTTGAAATTGTCTGGTAGGCCAATCCTGCTCTCCGTGCAAGTTCGGCAATGCTCAGAGGAATGGATTCGCGGAAATGTCTCAATTTGTTTGTTTCCATATTCATACCAAGCGTAAATAATTACATTTGTGGTATAGCATTATATCAATGACGAATTATATGATGTGATGAATATCACTCGTATCCAATATTTGATTAGATTAATTAATTTTAATTAAGAAGCACTGCAATGCAGGAAGGCTTCCCTTGTCACGCAGAAGAGAGCCGCAGTGAAAGATTTTCAACAAGTCTTCTTGAGAGCAGTCAATACAACATTTGAATTGGTAATAATCAAAACAGCGGAACTCCATCTGGAAATATGTTAAGAAAATGACTGGACCGCAAATACAAATTATTTTCGCAAGAAACTCCAATTTAAAGAGGTGGCCTATAAATGATTAGACGAAGTAATGAGATGCGAGAACAACATATTCATAAACTGAAGGAAGGAAAGGGGACCGTAAAGCTATTCCATTTGCTTGAAAAAGAAGAATTGTCGGGCAAGGGGCGGCTCTGTGCAAGAGAGGTCATAGAACCGGGAAGTTCCGTTGGCTATCACAGACACGAGGGAGATTTTGAGTTATACTATGTGCTGGAAGGAGAAGGCGTTTTGAATGACAATGGTTTCAAGACGACTGTAAAAAAAGGGGATGTGGTTCGTACTGGTAACGGCGAGTTTCATTCTATTGAAAATGTCGGAGATAAAAACGTTGAGCTTATTGCCATTATATTATTTGAATAATCTTAAATTAAGTGGAATCCTTTAATCCCGTGATTTTCCAATTTTGAAAAATTGGTCTTGTGAGTCTTATTTGTTCCTTGCTCTGAAATGTTGTGTTTCAACACTTTTCAGATGAAGTCAAGCTGGAGAATGTGTAATGCGTAGTAAAATTATAATAGTGGGAACTGGTCTGGCGGGAATGGTTGCGGCCTATGAAGCTCAAAATGAGGGTGCGGAAGTGGTTTTGGTAGACAGGGGGCCTATCGGCATAGGAACGAATTCATCTCTTGCCAACGGAGTTTTTGCCGCACCCATGCATTACTCTAGCTCCGATACATATATACAGGAGACCTGTGAGACAGGAAGGCATATAAATAATCAATCAGTTGTAAAACTCATCGCTGAAAAGGCCCCTGGCGCCTTTCAACTCCTCCGTTTATTGAATCTCAATGTCAGAGAAACCTCCAACCAGCATATTGTGGAATCGTCCTTGCCCGGCGTCATCCCAGGGGTGGTAATGATGAAGAAGCTGGTGGAAACTCTTAAAAAACTCGATAGGATAAATGTCATAAGGGGCTTGTATATTACCGAGATCATGCATGAGAAAAATCATGTATGCGGCGTAAAAGGTATAAACAAGAAAGGTGAAGAGATTTCTCTCCAATCTAGCGTTGTTGTGCTAGCGACCGGAGGTGCAGGGGCGATTTATTTGAGAAACGACAACCAGAAGAAAACTATGGGACAGGGATATTATCTGGCCGCCAAAGCCGGTCTTCAACTATTGGACATGGAGTTCATCCAGTTCTATCCCTTGGTGCTTGCGGAGCCTCATCTGTCTCAGATGCTTGTATATCCACCATACCCGAAGGAGGCAAAGCTTATCAATGCAGGGGGCGAAGACATTATCAAAAAATACAATCTCGAAGATATCAATGTCGCGATCAGGAAAAAAAGAGATGAAATCTCTGCGTGGCTTTTTGCGGAAAGTGTTGCTGGTAATGTAAAGATGGACTTCCGCGATGTTCCTGATCATTTATGGGAAACCCATCCTCTCAGCCTCCTGAAGAAAATAAACTTCGATTTCCGGTCAAAACCTTTTGCAGTGTCACCTGCGGCCCACTTTTTTATGGGAGGCGTAAGGACCGACGGCAATGGCCAGACTGATGTAAATGGTCTTTACGCTTGTGGGGAAATTGTGTGGGGGCTGCACGGAGCAAACAGGATGAGCGGAAACGCCCTCACAGAATGTATTGTAACCGGTAAAATTGTGGGTCATCATGCAGCACACTCATGCCGCAAATTTCCGAAAGTTTCTCTTCCTTACGAGGAGATGTTGACAGCTGCAGTTCCCCAGCAGCCGCGGTTAAAAGAAGGTCTTAACGAGATACTTAGAACTATTAGAGAAACTGCCTGGAACCATGCTGGCATTGTGCGGTCCAGAAAAAGCATGCAAGATGGTCTTACAAAAGTTGAAGAGATAAAGCGACAGTTAAGTGGAATTACTCCTAAGAACCCGGCGGAAAAAATTCTCAGCAAGGATCTGGCGAGCGCTGTATTTACACTTCAAGCGATACTTACGGCGGGCATTGGCCGGCGGGAAACTCGTGGAAGTTTTATTCGCAAGGATTTTCCTCACGAAGACAATGTCAACTGGCGCAAGAATTCATGCCTGCGGTATCACACAGGGAACGAAGGCTTTTCAGTGGATTACAATCCAGTCTCGTCGAATACATAACAGAAGAGTCCCGGGCACGTTCCAACACGTTAAGCAGATGAAAATAAGATTGTGGCCGGACAAGGCGTCACTTTTGATCTGTAATGTTTAGCCCCGATAACGTCCTGCAACTCACTCCTTGTGTATCTGCTCCTTGTGTATCTGCTTGACAAGATAACCTGAATTTGTTCAACTGCAAGGCAGGTGATGGAGTTCACCCGCAACCAAACCGCCCACAAGGCTGATAACTCCTACCAGCGTTATTCTGGAGGAGTTTTTTTATGCCAGATACTACCCACAATGTCACGACCGTACGCATTCAGGATGTTGTACGGCTGCTACTGAAAGACGTTCTTGAACTTTGCGACAGATTGTCCATTCTTTCCCTGAACCGCCAGATAGAAGCCTGCGAAAAACTACTTATTGAGAACCCGCCCATTGATGTGGCTATCCTCGGCCAGTTCAAAGCGGGGAAAAGTTCCTTCGTCAATAGCATTATCGGCAAATCCGTTCTTCCCGTCGGTGTCATACCTGTCACCACGGTTATCACCCGCCTTCAATATGGGGAAAAAGATAGGGCTGTTGTAAGATACTTCGATGGTAAGACATCCGAGATCGGCATAAGCGAAATTCATACCGTCACTTCTGAAGCTGAAAATCCATCCAATCAAAAAAACGTGGAGATGGTGGACATCGAAACCCCAGCTCTCAAAGATTACGCCGGCCTTAGATTGGTAGATACCCCTGGGCTAGGGAGCATCTTCAAGTATCACGTGGAAACCTCTGAAAACTGGCTTCCTCAAGTGGGGACCGCCATACTTGCCATCAGTTCTGATCGTCCCCTTTCGGGTAATGATGTGCAATTAATTCGGGAACTGACACAATACACTCCGAATATCGTGCTCCTTCTGACCAAAGCCGATCTTCTTTCCCCGGAACAGCAGGGAGAAGTAATAAAATTTTTTGAGCAAACGATTCAGCGTGAACTTAACCGGCCATTGCCGATCTATGTATACTCGACCCGTGTAAATACGGAAAAATACAAGGATCGACTGGAAGAAAGTCTGCTCTTTAAGTTATCACTAAATCGTGAGTTCGAATTCAGGAAAATCCTCCAGCACAAGATGCAGTCCCTGACAAAAGGGTGCCTCGGCTATCTCGATATCGCCCTTAAGACATCTCTGCAGGCTGACCTTGACCGAGAGAATCTTCGTAACCAGATCATCGACGAAAAGGTCAACTTTGATCTCATCCGTGAAGAACTGACCATCATCGCCCGTGAGAACCAGAGACAGACGCGTACCCTCATCATGGACTACCTCGAGCAGTTCCAGAGGCCCACTAGGAAGAAGATTGCCGAGGCGCTTGGAAAAGAGCTTCCCACGTGGAAAGGGAACCTGTGGAAACTCACCCGGAGGTATGAAGAATGGCTCGCAGACCGTATGACAGAAGAGATGCGGAATATATCCTTGACGGAACATGGACATTTTTATGGAACCCTCAAGAAGGCCCATGCCAGTCTATCGCGGTCAATTGAGGCTTTCCGGAATCTTTTGGATAAAAATATTGAAAATGTTCTCGGTGTGAAACTGGCTCCCGCGGACTGGAAAATTGAGGTGTCAGAACCCGATCATCCTGACATCAAGACGATCAGATCCTTTGACTTCCATTTTGATCTCATCTGGTTTCTCATCCCCATGTTCATCTTCAAAGGCCTTTTTGAAAAGCATTTCATTAGCGAGATACCCCGTGAAGTGGAAGCAAATCTCTCCCGTCTTGCCGCCCAATGGGAAGACCGTATTAACAGGGCTATTGAACAAATGCGGAAACAGTCGATTAATTATGTAAAGGAGGAACTTTCTACAATAGACGCCTTACTATCGAAGACACAGGGCCAAACGGATGAGATTAACGAGGCTATGCAAAAACTACGTGAAGGATTACAAGGCCTAATGGCTTAAGAAATTGATAAGTTTAAAGATGATACACATCATATTGGTTAGGTATTCAATAAATCACAAAAATGGGAGGAATGAATATGATACGCAAAATCAAATCTATTCGTGCAATGGAGATACTTGATTCGCGTGGCAATCCCACCGTTAAGGCTTACGTAACCCTGGATAATGGTCTTACAGCATCGGCTTCGTGTCCCTCAGGCGCATCAACGGGAGAGAATGAAGCCGTTGAACTGCGAGATGGCAAGAGCCGCTATGGAGGCAAAGGGGTAATGAAGGCGGTTGCCAGAGTCAATGAGCTCATTGCTCCCATACTCATCGATATGGACCCCTCCCATCAAGCCGAAATCGATCATCTCATGGTGTCGCTTGACGGTACGCCGAATAGAGAAAAGCTTGGAGCAAACGCTATCGTGAGCGTGTCCATGGCGGTGGCACGGGCAGCTGCGCTCGCTTCTGACCTTCCATTATATGCCTACCTTGGAGGACAGGGTGCACTTCGAATTCCGATGCCTATGATGAATATCCTCAATGGCGGAAGGCATGCAGACAACAGTGTTGATTTCCAGGAATTCATGGTCATGCCTGTCGGCGCTCCCACGTTCTTCGAAGCTTTACGTTATGGTGTGGAGACATTCCATGCCTTAAGAGGAATCTTGAATAAAAAAGGGTATGCTACTGGCGTCGGTGACGAAGGCGGATTTGCTCCCAATCTGAAGAGCAATGACGAGGCATGTGAGGTCATTATAGAAGCGATTAAAGCGGCAGGATTCAAACCGGGAAGGGACATTGCCATAGCTCTCGACCCGGCAGCAAGTTCCTTTTTTAAAAATGGAGCCTATAACCTTGCCAAGTCAGGGCAGGGGAAGAAGGACAGCGTTCAAATGGTCGCTTTTTACAAAAAATGGATTGAAAAGTACCCCATCGTCTCCATTGAGGACGGCCTCGACGAAAATGACTGGAAAGGATTCCAACTCCAGACAGCTACGCAGGGCGATAAGATACAGGTAGTCGGGGACGACATTTTTGTCACAAATACTAAGTTCATTACGCGTGGCATCCAGGAGAAGACCGCCAATGCCGTCCTGATCAAACTCAACCAGATCGGCACCGTTACAGAAACGATGGATGCAATTAATCTCTGTCGCAAGGCTGGTTGGGGTTATGTAATTTCCCATCGCTCAGGCGAAACAGAAGATACCTTCATTGCTGACTTTGCCGTTGCCATGGGCGGTGGACAACTCAAGACAGGCTCTGCCTGCCGCAGCGAGAGAATCGCCAAGTACAATCGTCTATTGGAAATTGAGGCGGAGCTTGGCCGAGCCGCAATCTTTGAAAATCCGTTGAAAGGGGGATCATAGATGGAAAAGGGAAAGGATTGCGTATTCTGCGACATTGTAGAGGGGAAGGCGCATGCCTACAAAATCCACGAGGATGAACTATCCATGTGCATACTGGATATCAATCCTTACACAAAGGGTCATTGCCTCGTGATTTCAAAGCGTCACGTCCAGTGGTGGCATGAACTCAATGATGAGGAAAATGCAAGTCTCTTCAAGATAGCTAAGGTCATCGCGAACCGGATGATGAATAAATTCCATCCTGACTTCATTTTCCTTTATGCACGGGGAAGAAGGATTCCCCACAACCATCTTTTCTTGATCCCGACATACAGCGGTGATGTACTCGACCGTTTCTTTAATGCCCTCGAAAATTTTCAGGAATCACCACCAGAACTTGTAAAGATAAGAGAACCTAAAACCATGCAAGAAACAGCATGGCTTCTCAGCGATAAATAATTCAAGCCGAGTCAGTGTTGGGTAGAATAAATTTACAGGTTCCGACTTGTAATCTTTATGAGATAAGTGTAAAAGTCATGCATTTATTATTAAGATTAATTCTTTGTTGGAACAGAATTCATGGAATCTTTTGATTCAGAGAATAAACCAACACTGCTTGATACGATACGTCATAAAATATTCGGAACGCCACATGACATCAATGAGCCATCCGTATTTCATAAATTATCCCTAATTCCAATACTTGCATGGATTGGCTTAGGAGCTGATGGCCTCTCTTCTTCCTCTTATGGTCCTGAAGAAGCTTTCAAAGCGTTAGGCACTCACATCTATATAGCCTTTTTTTTGGGACTTGCGACTGCATTTACGGTATTTGTCATCGCCTATGCTTATTCCCGAATCATCGAGCATTTCCCTCACGGAGGCGGCGGTTACATTGTCGCCACTCACACCATTAGTGATAGCGCGGGGGTTGTATCAGGAAGCGCCTTGCTCGTCGATTACATGTTGACAATTACCGTATCTCTTGTTTCCTGCGGTGACGCCCTCTTCAGTTTTCTGCCAGTGACATACCTTAAATACAAACTGATTTTCGTGGTGTTTCTAATTCTCATGCTGGTAGTAATGAATTTGAGGGGGGTCAAAGAATCCGTCATAACCCTTGCCCCTATTTTTATTGCCTTTGTTGTTACCCACGTCCTGCTTATTTGCTATGGCATATTGGACCAATCAAATCAGTTCGGACCTCTAATCGGTGAATTTAAGGGAACTATCAAGGAAGATGTATCGACTATAGGCTATATTGGTATGCTCGCAATCTTTCTCCGGGCCTTCTCCTTGGGAGGAGGTACCTATACAGGTCTCGAGGCAGTATCAAATGGGATGCAGATCATGCGGGAGCCGAGGGTTCAGACGGGGAAGAAGACGATGGCCTATATGGCTATATCACTTGCCTTTTCTGCAGGTGGCCTTCTCATTTGCTATGCCCTTTATCATATAGAGCCCATGGAAGGAAGAACGCTCAATGCTATCCTTGCGGACAACATTTTTGGCAACTGGCCATTGGGTGGTTGGATTGCACTCATCACTATTCTTTCCGAAGGTGCTCTCCTCATAGTGGGAGCTCAGGCAGGATTTGTGGATGGTCCGAGAGTAATGGCGAACATGTCAACCGATTTTTGGCTGCCCCGTCGTTTTGCCATGCTTTCAGACCGTCTTACGATGCAAAATGGCGTATTGTTGATGGGAGGTGCGTCACTATTACTTTTATTGTACACTCACGGTTCCATTTCTGCCCTTGTTATCATGTATTCTATTAATGTATTCCTCACATTCTCCCTTTCACAGCTCGGAATGGTTTTTTTCTATGTACGAAACAGGAATGTAGATAAAGGATGGAAGAAACATATTACCATTCATGTTGTGGGTCTGATCCTCTGCCTCACGATTCTTTTCATCACTGTGTTCGAGAAGTTTGAAGAGGGTGGATGGATGACCCTTTTCATAACCTCAGTGGTCATACTGCTGTGCTATTGGATCCACGGCCATTATAAGAAAGTGCAGAAGGCGGCTCGGAAACTTGAAGAAGTCCTTACTGGAATTCCCTCAGGGACAGATTTCAATAATGATCCTGCTGATCCAAAGGAAATGACCGCCATTCTACTTGTCAGTGGCTATAATGGATTTGGTATTCATGTATGGCTTTCTATTGTCCGTAAGTTCCCAAAACTATATAAGAACTTTATTTTCGTTTCCGTCGCAGAGATAGATTCTGGTTCTTTTAAGGGCATTGCCGAAGTAGAAGCCTTGAAAAACTCTTTGGCAAATGACCTTAAAAAATACGTTAACCTTGTACGTTCCTTTGGATTTTCTGCAGATTACAGAATGGGCGTAGGGACGGATGTCATCGATATGGCAACACAACTATGTAAATCTCTGGCGAAAGAATTCCCAAGGTCGATGGTGTTTACGGGGAAACTGATATTTCAGTATGACCGCTTTTTCCAGAGATTTCTTCACAATGAAACGGCCTTTGCCATTCAGCGGCACTTGCAATGGGAAGGAGTTGATACAGTGATCTTGCCAATTCGTATCTGATTCAGCTTATCTTGGATCTATTGGAGGGTTTAGATAGGTATAAGGGGGTTATGATTCATTCCTGCCCGTCATCTTCACTCCTCACTCATGATAGTCGTGAGGATTTGTAAGTAGATGAGGCGATTAAGCTTTTCTCCCTGCAATTCTCACTTTGCAATTTTGTGAAATCATGCACTAGTATATTTTATAAATTGTTGCTAACCTGCGAATGGATGCTACGCACATCATAATCAACCGAAATAAATTCGGAAAACGGCCAATTAATAGTGAGATCAAAGCTTCTGACTAATTAAGGAGGAGATATGACTCTAAAAACAAAACTCATATTGGGTTTAGGATTTCTGTTCCTAATTATTTTCAGTCTTGCAGCTTTTTGCTCTTACTATGTTGGGACATTGGGTAAGGAATCAGACAACATTCTGAAAGATAACTACTACTCCATCGTTTATTCCAAGAATATGCTTTCCGGTCTCGATGACATGAAAACTTCTATCACCAGCGCCATTTATAATACGGGCCGAGTTGGAACAATGCCTGATTATTACTTGAGGCTTTTCGAATCAGGAAAAAATCTATTTGAGGCCAACTTAAAGGCGGAAAATAATAATATTACAGAGATACACGAGAAAGAATATGTCGAGACACTTAATAAGGACTATGATTCGTACATGAAACTCTGTCTTCAGATCAAGAGCGGCTTGGTCGGAAGGTCGGCGTATTTTGAGAGCTTTCTGCCAGCCTGCGATAGACTGAAGCAATCAATCAACGCTATCTATGACCTAAACATGCAGGCTATAGTGCGGAAGAACCAGTTAGCAAAGAATGACTCCAATAGTTTTATCAAGTATATGGCAATAATAGGATCATTCTGTATCCTATTGGCGTTGTCTTACTTCTGGTATTTCCCCGTCTACATTTCCACCACACTCAACTATCTCTCAGAGAAAATGAAAAATTTGCTAAAGAGAAGTGGTGTCGCCCTTGACATAAAAACAAATGATGAAGCTTATATAATGCTTCATGCCATAGGCTTGCTTGAAAACAAATTAGGAGTGAAGGAAGAGGAAACGCATAACATGAAAAGCGGCAAGCAACAGTCGCCCTAGCAGGGCGCGCCTCCGATGTCCTTTCGCTTCACTGAATTCGCTCTTCATATACTTCCAAAGCAGAAAAACGCCTTATTATCAATTGGTTATAATATAAATTCAAGCATAAATTGCTGCCTTGTTGGTAGTCAGTTTTAGGGTAGTGAAAGGTGTTAAAGAAATATCGATTGATTCCAAAAATAATACCGTGATAGTTTCTGCAGTATTCGGATATGAACGCTTGGCACCATTTCATTCCATAATATGTACTTCCAGATTATAATTCTTTAAAAGGGGGAAAGTTCATGAAGAAAAGTGGTCTATTGGTTTCCGGTCTTTTTATGATCATATCTCTTCTTTTTTATTCCAGTCCTGTTATTGCTGAAGAAAAGTATGGTGTATTTGACTTGCAACAGGTTCTGACACGATGTGATGCAGGAAGAGAGAATGTCGAGATACTTAAAAAGATGGAAAGCGATAGAGTCAAGCCGATTGAAGAACAGGCTGTGGAACTTAAGAAAATTAAAGAGGAATTGGACAAAAAGAAAACGGTTCTTACTGAAGCTGCCTTTAGAGAAAGACAAATGGATCTCCACAAGAAGGAGAGAGATCTAGAGATAATGGCAAAGGATGTCGCTGACGAGATGAAGGCTAAAGAACGGGTGATGTTGAATAAACTTCTCCCCGAAATTGAAAAAGTTATAATGATCATTGGTGAAAGAGAGAAATATACAATGATTATAGATGTACGTAATGAGGTTTACTTCAGCAAAAATATAAATCTCACACAAAAGGTGATCGAGGAATTGAATAAGACCTATAAGCCATAGAAGGTGCCGCAGATGAAGCCGGCAACCGTTTAACCCGATACATAATTCACAAAACAAGACTTGCCAAAGTCATTTGTTTGTGGATGAACTGAATGACCTCCTTTTTGCCGCTTCAAGTGCTGAAAGATAAACCAACCCTCTTTGAAAATTTTATTCGGATCACTAAACCTATTCTTTGCCCTTTGAGGTTACCTCTTCTCCGGCAAACGAACACTACCGGGTTTATCGGTTTTAGAGGCATCATTTGGGGCAGATGGCTGTGAAAGCTCAGGTGGGCTGAGGTCTTCCCCTTCGATTTTTTGTGGCTCACTTATCATCTCTTCGTATTCGGGTATTACGACACCACGACGGACCATGATCTCAAATATCCTGTCTGCGCGACCCTCCACATACTTCGAAGTGCCAGTAGCGCTATACCTTCGGGGATTGGGTAGTACTGCTGCAAGCCGCGCTGCCTCCCGGGCAGTCAGCTCCGACACGTCCTTGTCGAAATAGTGGCGGGCGGCAGCCTCGATACCGAACAGGCCATCACCCCATTCGGCGCAATTCAGGTAGAGTTCGATGATTCTCCTCTTCGAGAGATTTCTCTCTAACCGCCATGTCAGGATAGCTTCCTTGATCTTCCGGACAGGATTCTTCGACGGAGTCAGGTACAGATTTTTTGCCAATTGCTGGCTTATCGTGCTCCCGCCAATGGCAAACTTCCTCTTCTTGATGTCTTTTTCTATGGCCTTTTGTATGGCCTCATAATCGAACCCTTCATGGCTCCAGAACTTATCGTCTTCCGCAATGAGCACCGCCTTTATCACGTAAGCGGGAATCTGCGACAGCGGCACCCACTGCTGGATAATCTTTTTCTTTTTGCCCTGGTTCTGCCACTCCTTTTCCCGATACTCCATGAAGGCCGTCTTTTTCGGAGCGACCTTTCGCAGTTTTGAGACATCGGGGTAAATGAAGTACAAACCGATACTGGCAACCATGGCAGCTATAAGAACAAGGATAACAAGTCTGAAAACTTTTTTCATATCAACTCAAGCAACCCCTCCATTCGCCCTCCAACAAGAAGTCACGAGTGCTTCATATATCAAATCATGAAATTATGAAAGACTATGCCTTTTGGGCAACAGGCCAAGAGACGAAGAGCAAAGATCTTCCAGCCCGGATGAACCTTGTTTGACCAGTTGTCATGTAGTTTTGAGCAAATAATGTCTTATATCGTCAAGACGTAATACTCTGATATTATTCAATTCTGTTAAAAAATCTCCGATTATGCAAAAATATTATTTGACTTATGGATACTTTTTCTATAGACATCCAAAGTAGTTTTTCTGTGTGCAGCTTGTCATCCATTGTCAAAATCTGTGCACCGTTAACAAAGTGGGGCATCCCCCGACTGGAAAGAGGAGGTACTTCATGATGAAACGGCAGATTTTCCTATGGATGGGACTAATCGTCCTGTTCACTGCATTTGGCCTAAGCCAAGAGGTCTTTGCAAAGGAATATAAAGTCAGGCGAGGCGATTCAATCGCCAAGATTTCAAAAAAATTTGGCGTTACTCAACAGGCCTTGATGGAAGCAAACGGTCTGACAAGTGATGCCCTCCAACCCAGACAAGTCCTCGTCATTCCCAAAACTGGCAAGAAGAAAATAGCCAAATCCAAGAACGTAACTTCTCATGGCACTGAATACTACGTAGTGAAGAAAGGTGATACCCTTAAAGGCATAGCAAGGGAGACGGGGCATCCCGTAAGCGAAATCAGCAGGCTGAATCATGTGAATGCAAATTCCTTGAAGACAGGGCAGAAACTTGTTCTTGCCAGGCACGGTCCTGTGAAAGAAGTGTCGGCGACAAAAACAGATGGAGCAGACGAATCAGCCGAAGACGACGACTTTGTGGGTGACGATGACGCTGCCGTCACGAACAATGACACGGCGGAAATCGAGAAGGATTCAGATTCAAGCACAGAATTACTCGGCAAGTGGAATAGTCCCAGTGAACGGTCATTATTCATCAGGGTCGCCAAGGGATTCCTGGGGGCCCCTTACCGATTGGGCGGGTCATCAGTGAGGGGTTTGGATTGCTCCGCATTTGTCAAAAAGATCTATGAATTTTTTGACGTCAGCCTTCCCAGAACGGCAAGGGAACAGGCGCATGTAGGGCAGCGGGTATCGAGAGATGAACTTAAAGAAGGAGACCTCGTCTTTTTCAATACGAGGCGGGCCTACGGTCACGTGGGCATATATATAGGAAACAACGAATTCGTTCACGCCTCGGCGGGCCGGGAGAGGAGGGTCAGGATAGATACCCTCGACAAGCCTTACTACGACAAACGCTTTGTCAAAGCAGTCAGAATTAAAGGTTTAGACAGCGGCGGCGTATAATCCACATCTATAGCTTGGATGAAAGAGAAATCTTTGGGAAGATGGGACATGACCATGTCCCATTTTTTTTATTCGCCAATATATTTTCGCAGGAAGCTGCATAAAAATCAGAACACATTTCTGTTGATTTATTCGCATGCCCTATATATCCTCTAATTCCTAGGCCAACAATTGGAGGATTAGCTTATTCTGCTGACAGAAGTACTGACGTTTTAAGAAATCATGGGTAAAACGATCACCGAAAAAATAATAGAGGCACACATTGTTTCAGGCAGTTTCGTTCCCGGAACTGAGATCGGAATCAAAATTGATCAGACCCTGACGCAAGATGCCACTGGGACGATGGCTTATCTCCAGTTCGAATCGATGAGAGTCCCCAGGGTCAGAACGGAACTGTCTGTAAGTTATATCGATCATAATACCATTCAGAGCGGGTTTGAAAATTCCGATGATCACAGGTACCTGCAAACTGTGGCGCAGAAGTACGGCATATACTTTTCGCGGGCAGGTAACGGCATCTGCCATCAGATACATTTTGAAAGGTTTGGAAAACCCGGAAAAACGCTCCTCGGTTCGGACAGCCACACTCCCACGTGCGGAGCTCTAGGCATGCTCGCCATCGGGGCTGGGGGCCTGGATGTGGCTCTGGCTATGGCCGGGGAACCCTTCTACTTTACATGTCCCAGGATAATCAAGATCAATCTCACTGGTAAACTGCCTCCGTGGATATCCGCCAAAGATATCATCCTGAAGGTTCTTGAGATACTTACCACGAAGGGGAAT
Source organism: Syntrophales bacterium (assembly GCA_035685925.1). Taxonomy (GTDB): domain Bacteria; phylum Desulfobacterota; class Syntrophia; order Syntrophales; family UBA2185; genus Fen-1135. The sequence goes on from DASRZZ010000052.1 coordinate 34,539, forward strand.
GTCGGGCTTATTCTTGAATACGGTGGAGAAGGTACGGCGGCTCTGTCGGCACCTGAGAGGGCTACTATTGCCAATATGGGTGCGGAATGCGGCGTGACTACCTCCGTGTTCCCAAGCGACGAGATGACGCGACTTTTTTTGCTGGCCCAGGGGCGGCGTGATGACTGGCAGGATATACGAGCCGATGCGGATGCAGAATATGATCGAATTATTAATATCGACCTCTCTGGTCTTGTCCCTCTCACGGCAAGACCGCACAGCCCCGATAACATAAGCCCCGTGAGAGACGTGGGAGGCATTCGGGTAAACCAGGTCTGCATCGGAAGCTGCACAAATTCAACATACAAAGACATGGTAACAGTAGCAAAGATTTTGAAAGACAAGGTTGTACACGAAGAGGTCAGTCTTATCATTGCACCCGGTTCAAGACAGGTGCTGGAAAATCTTGCCAGAGACGGCTATCTTACGGACCTGATTATGGCGGGGGCGAGACTCATGGAAAGCGCGTGCGGTTTCTGCATCGGGAACAGCCAGAGCCCCCAGACGAAGGGGGTTTCTCTCAGGACATCGAATAGGAATTATATGGGCCGGTCAGGAACAATTGATGCACTGGTCTACCTCGTAAGTGCCGAAACCGCAACCGCCTCGGCCATAACGGGGATAATTACGGATCCCCGTGACCTCGGTACGGCCTATCCAGAAGTGCGTATGCCCGATTGTTTTTATATCGATGACAGTATGATCATCAAACCTGATAATACAAGAGATCCGTCTGCCGTAGAAATTTACAGGGGCCCTAATATAGGGAATCCACCGACGAACGACCCGTTTCCCGATGCTATCAGAGGGGAAGTCACAATCAAGGTAGGGGACAAGATCACGACTGACCATATCATCCCCGCCGGCGCCAAGCTGAAATATCGATCAAACATACCCAAATATTCGGAGTGTTTTTTTGAACCGCTGGATGCGCAATTTTTCAAGCGTGCCACAAAAATACGCGACGAAGGCAAACACAATATTATCGTTGCCGGCCTTTCATACGGGCAGGGTTCGTCGAGGGAACACGCCGCTATATGCACGATGTTCATTGGCGTAAAGGCCGTTATAGCTATGTCTTTCGAAAGGATTCATGCGGCGAATCTGATAAACTTTGGGATACTCCCCGTTACATTCAAGGACGGCAGGGACTACGAACGCATAAACCAGGGCGATAGGCTTGAGGTTCCGGAAGCCAGAAAGACAATCGAGGGAAACGGGAAAATGATCGTAAGCAATCTCTCTAAGAGTGCAACATTTGAGGTTAATTACAGCCTATCAGAACGGCAGAAGAGAATCCTCCTCGCTGGCGGCGCACTGAATCTGAGGCGCATCTGATATATTCCACCATGTGGCACAACATTATGAGTGGCTCTGGAAACTGCCATGTCCCTTGTTGATGATATTTACCGCTGCTGCCTTTCAGGCCCTTTGAAGGGCGAACTGACGGCGCAGAATGTTTCCCTCTATCACACCTCCCCTTTCACAATCTACTGCGAACACTTTATCTCAGCAGAAGAAAAAGATCCCATAAGTCCCTACCGTAAACTCCTTCTCGAGAGGGGGCGTGAACACGAACGAAAAGCGATTGAAAAGGCATTCCCATTTTGCAGTCCAATACGTTATGAGAAACCCAAGGAGGGCTTTCGCAGGTTGCTACATGAAATGGCGGGCGGAGCCGAGGTCATCTCCGGGCCTCCCATGTTTTATCTCCCGGAGAATATGGTGGGAGTTGGAGACATCCTTGAGAAGAGATATGGCCATCCATCCGCTTTTGGAAATTATTACTATATTGTGACGGAAATCAAACAGGCAAGAAGAATCAAGAAAGAACATATCCTTCAGGCTGCCTTCTACACTTATATGCTCTCAAGGATCCAGGAATACACGCCGGAAATATTTCGGATCATCAATCACGATTTTGAAGTGCGCGAATATTCCTTCTCCGATTATGAGGCCGAGCTACAGATTGCGCTTCGAGGAACCCGGGCAATTATGAATGGCACCGAACGGCCCACGGCAACCTACAATGCGGCGGAGTGGCCATGGGAAAGGTATATCAATCATGAGGCAATCAGAATGCGTGATGTGTCGCTGGTGGGACAGGTAGGTCCCAGAACAAAGGAAAAGCTGGTTGACCAGGGAGTCAAAAAGGTCTGGGATGTTGCGTACGCAAGAGCAGACGCATTACAGAGAATCCCGGGAATAAGCGAAACAACTGCCAGGAAACTGATTTTGAATGCCAAGGCCATCATGAAGAATGAACCGATTCCCGTCGACTTTTCAGGCGTGCGATTCCCCGCAGTATCTATGGAAATATTTCTGGACATGGAGGGAACCGATGAGCCGGATCTCGAAGGCGCGACTGATGCTGTTGATTATCTCATCGGAGCCCTTGTTTATACGGGTGACAGGGATGAGTATCATCCATTCATCTCCCACATGATAGAGTATGAGGGAAAAATGTTTTGTGAATTTATGTCCTTTCTGAAAAAGCATAATAATTACGTAATTTACCATTGGCACAATTATGAACGCTGGCATATAAAGCGCCTCGCACAGAGGCATAACCTTGCCGAGGAAGCCGAGAAATGGGTTTTATCCCACATGATCGACCTCCACAGGGTGGCCACCAAAGCTTTCGCTTTTCCCACATATACGAACGGCCTCAAAGATATTGCATCTTTCCTTGGTTTCAAGTGGCGACACGACGACGTCAATGCCCTTGACGCCATAGCCTACTACCTCAAATACCAGACTGATCCCGAAGGATACCGAGAGAAGATCCTGGCTGTTATCGATTACAATGAAGACGACTGCAGGGCGACAAGATTAATCAAGAACTGGCTTGAGGAGCAGAAAAATAACACTTAAGCCGACTGCGATGTTGCGAGTAGTGCAGGACTTTAGGGTCTGCAGATACGGCAGACCTGAAGGCCCGCATTACATTATAATCCTGATAACAGCCAGTTTCACACCACCTACATGCTATAGACAGATCATATCCTTTATGATAGGAAAGAGCATGAAATCGTCACTCAAAAAAAAGCTTTCACCATCGGCAAAGATAAGAGTCAAATCCACTATCGTGGAGATGGATGGTGACGAGATGGCCAGAATCATCTGGAAGCTCGTTAAGGACAAGCTGCTTTTTCCCTATCTTTCCATGGACATCGAATACTATGATCTTCACATCAAGAATCGCGATACAACGAACGACCATGTCACCGTGGAGGCGGCAAGAGCTGTCATGCGGAATGGAATAGGGGTCAAGTGCGCAACTATCACTCCGAATCAGGAACGCGCCAAGGAATACAGTCTCAAGCAACTATGGAAGAGCCCAAATGCAACAATCAGGGAAATGCTCGAGGGAACAGTTTTCAGAAAGCCGATCCTCGTGGAAAATATCCGGCCATCTGTATCCACCTGGAAGAAACCCATCACTATTGGAAGACATGCCCATGGCGATGTTTACAACAACATAGAGATGCGGATAGACGCCCCCGGGAGGGCAGAGCTCATTTTTACGTCCGCTGGGGGCAGTTCCCCCATCAGGCAGACTATTGGGGAATTTACGGGGCCGGGGATTATCCAGGGCATGCACAATACGGATGAGTCCATACAGAATTTCTCAAAAGCCTGCTTCATGCATGCCCTCGATCAAAAGACCGATCTCTGGTTCAGCAGCAAGGATACCATCTCCCAGATATACGATGGCCGCTTCAGGGATATATTTGAGAAGGAATATATAGAAAACTGGAAGGAAAAATTTGACCGGGCTGGTATCTCATATTTCTATACACTAATCGATGATGCTGCGGCACGAATCATGAAGTCTGAAGGTGGCGTTCTGTGGGCGCTCAAGAACTACGATGGAGATGTCATGTCCGACATGATAGCATCGGCAAACGGAAGCCTGGCCATGATGACCTCTGTCCTCGTCTCTCCCCGGGGATATTTTGAGTATGAGGCGGCTCACGGCACTGTGCAGAAACACTACTACAAACATCTCCAGGGCGAGGAAACATCCACGAATCCCATGGCGATAATCTTTGCCTGGTCGGGATGCCTAAAGAAGCGCGCAGAAATCGACTCGACTCCTGAAGTAGCCACATTTGCGGACAAACTTGAAAAGTCGGCCATTTCCACCGTAGCCTCCGGGATCATGACAGGCGATCTCCTTTCGGTTGCCAAACGGAGCCATAAGAACAGGAAAGTAAATACGGAAACATTTGTCGATGCAATTGCCAAGAATCTCAGAAAAAGATTATCCGGTTAAACCTAATGTAAGAGACATGAGTCTATCTGAGCTGGAGAACCTCATTTCGATATTCGGCAAGGAAAAGTACCGGGCAAGGCAGATCATGAAGTGGCTTTACCAGTCAAATGCCGCATCTTTTGATGATATGACAGACCTTTCCAGGACCTTCCGAAATGTGATGCATGATGCAGCCAGGATCGGTCTGCCGGAGATCGTAAAAACACAGGTCTCAAACGACGGCACGAAGAAGATCCTCTTCGAACTCGAGGACGGTGTTCTAATCGAAAGCGTCCTCATCCCCGGGAAGAACCACTGGACTGTTTGCATCTCCACGCAAGCCGGCTGCCAGATGGGTTGCGCGTTCTGTTTGACTGGAAGCCGGGGGTTCAGAAGAAACCTCCTCCCTTCCGAGATAACGGGACAGATAACAAGGCTTTTCCGCGAAACAGAGGAGGGAGGAAATCTTAAAAACATAGTTATGATGGGAATGGGGGAGCCTCTTGCCAACTATGAAAACGTAATCAAGGCGATAAGGATCATCACCTCCGATGTTGGATTCGGTTTTTCCCACAGGAAAATCACATTATCTACCTGCGGGATTGCACCGATGATCGAACAGTTGGGCCGGGACATCTGTATCAATCTGGCGATTTCCCTGAACGCAGCGGACGATACGATGAGAAGCGCTCTGATGCCCATCAATAAGAAATATCCCATAGAAAAACTTCTTGCCGCCTGCCGGAATTATCCTATGCCGGGGCGGAGGATGCTTACATTTGAATACATTTTGATCGCCGGCATGAACTCGAGGCCGGAAGATGCGGAAAAACTGGCGCGTCTCCTCAGGGGGATACGATGCAAGATTAACCTGATCGCTTTCAACGAATTTCCGGGTCCTGAGTTCAGGGCGCCTTCTCTGGATGAAATGCGAGCCTTTCAGCAGATTCTCCTCAGGGAGCACTACACAGCTATAATCCGGGCAAGCAAGGGGAGCGACATAATGGCTGCCTGTGGCCAATTGAGCGGACAAGCAGGCTAGAGGGGGTGATCGAAGGGAGAGAATTGCCGTAATAACAGGAATTATTGTGCTTATCTTTTGGGCACGTACTCTAATTACCTCTTACAGATTGTGATCAAAAGGAGGAACACTGTATGCCTGGAGTCTTCAAAGATTACGCAAAGAACAAATTAAAGAAACCGGCACCTCTGAAAGGAATAAGGGTAATAGAGGTTTGTACATTACTCTTCGGACCGGCGGGCCCATCTTTTCTGGCCGAGATGGGGGCCGAAGTGATCAAGGTCGAATTACCCCCCGTGGGAGATGTAACGCGCTCCCTGAATCCCTTCGGATGGTTTTTTAAGGAACAGGGTCCGATGTTCATGCACATCAACCCGTCGAAATACTACATGGCCCTGGATCTGCACAAGGATATGGCCCAGAACATCTTCAAAGAGCTCTGTGCGAAAGCGGACATCGTCGAGTTCAACCTCCGGCCTGCGGTAACGAACCGCTGGAACATAGGTTATGAAGATATCAAGAAAGTAAACCCCGGCATTATTTACATTGAGAAAAACGGATTCGGCCAGTGGGGCAGCTATGCAGAGGAGGACCGTCCGTCCAACGACGGTGCTGCGCAGGCGCTGTCGGGCTATGCATGGATGTCAAGTTTTTCCAAGAGACCTCCGCTCAAACAGGGCATCTGGATCTGCGACGTATACGGAGCCATGATGGGTGAAGTTGCCGTGCTGGCCGCCCTTCATCACCGGAAAAGAACCGGCAAGGGCCAGTATATGGAAATGTCGCAGAGTGAAAATATAATGCGTGTCATGGGTTGGATTTGGCCCTACCAGCAACTGACGGGCAAGGCGGCGGAACCGTCAGGGAATCGGGATCAGTGTATCTGCCCTGCCGATACATTCCTTTGTAAGGACGGCAATTTTGCCGCCCTTGCGGCGCCATCGCCTGATGAATTCAAGGGCTTATGTGCTGCCATGGCTAAGCTGGAGCTGCCTGATGATCCCCGCTTTAAGGATCATACGACTAGACTCAAAGATGAAAACGCCATGGCAATCCTCAAGATCATCGCCGACTGGGCCGCGACCAAGACAGCTGACCAGATCGAGAACCTTGGCAAGAAACACGGTTTCGCTGCTACCAGGCTTCACAGCGCCAAAGACGAATTCGAAGATCCCCACCGCAGGGATCGAGGCTTTATCAAAGAGATTGACGACCCTATGTACGGGAAATTCGTTGACCATGAAATCCCCATAATGATGTCCGAGACGCCGCCCAAACACCGCTGGACCGTAAGGCCCGTAGGGTTTGATAATGACTTTATCATGACCAAGATACTGGGCAGGAGCCAGGCACAACTGGACGAACTCTACACACAGGGGGTCCTGGGAAGATGGAAGGACCAGCAGGGTCGCAGGCCGCCCCCTGCCTGGGACGGGCAATCCGGCGCTATATTAAGGAGGTGATAAAACATGACAGAACACAAAAGAGCAAAATGGGCGGCATGGGCGGACCATATCAGGTCAATGGATGATCCGGCAAACAACTTTGAAAAACCAGAGGCCTTGGATGACCTCGTTGTGATTGACCTAAGTTCGCGCAGCATGGCAGGATGTTTCTGTTCTTCCATGCTGTCAGAGCTTGGCGCAGAGACTATCCGCATTGAACCGCCGGGAGGCGACCTGGTCAGGACTTACTCCCCCAACGGGATAATGGTGAAGGATACAGGACTCGCCTATCTCCAGGAGGGACGAAACAAGTATCATATAACACTGAACCTGGAGACAGAAGAAGGGAGGGAAATACTTAAGTCCTTTGTCGCACATGCGGACGTCCTCATCGAGACCTATCCTGCAGGGACTATGGAGAAGTGGAAAATCGGGTACGAGGCGCTCTCAGAGATCAATCCGCGCCTGATCTTTGCATCGATTTCCACCTTCGGCCAGTTTGGTCCGGACAGCAAGAGAAAACAATACGATTATGACAATGTTTCCCAGGCCCGCTCCAGCATACAGTATGCGACAGGAGAGGTCCTGCCTGAAGGGAAGAGTGTGGAGGATGTGCCATACGCCGTCCCCACAAAGGCAGGGCCATGGATAGCGTGGTCTGTCTCCGGCACTTTCGCAGCCATGGGGATACTGGCTGCCCTTTATCATAGGGACGTGACGGGCGAGGGCCAGGCAATTGATGTATCAACACCGGAAGCTTACGGCCGCCTGAACGATTATCAGCTCATGTGGTATGGTGAGGCAGGAGTAATCAATGAACGTTTCGGCAGTCTTGATACGGCCTTATGGCTGTATGGCTTTTACCCGACAAAGGATGGCGGCGTCTTCCTTGGAGGTCTCCGCTTGGAGATGTGGAAGGCCTTCGTGGATATGATGGGAAAATACGAAGAGTGGAAGGCCGATGAATGGACGACCCTGGCACCATTCATGAAAAAAGATTGGCAGCTCAAGTATCAGTCTATGATCGATCCGCTTACTTCACAGTACACAAGCGAAGAACTCACAAAGAAATCTGTTGAATATGCAAAAAGTGGCAGGCTGGCGCCCATCACACCTGTTGTAGCGGAGATAGTATCGCCGTGGAAGGCGATGCACGATGAAAACTGGCTGGACCGGGGTATGTTCACGACGGTTCAGGATCCCGTTTATGGCCCTGTTCTATGCGCCCAGGCTCAATGGAAGGCAACAGAGACACCGCCCCGGACAAAATGGGCTTGTCGACCTGTTGGCTACGACAACGGTTTTATATACCTCAAGTATTTTGGATATGGCCCGGTGAAGCTCAAAGAACTGGGGGGCAAGGGCATTATCTAAAAGATGACACATCCCAGACTGGTTGAAACGATGTTCCGGCCGGAATTCTATCCCCACCGGCCGGAACACGTTGAATTTATCCAGACGCACATATCCTATATTTTCATCGCCGGAGATTACGTATATAAGGTCAAGAAATCTGTCGATTTCGACTTCCTCGATTTTTCTACAATCGACAGGAGAAGATTTTACTGCAACGAAGAGCTCCGGTTGAACAGGAGACTTGCCCCCGGTGTGTATCTTGATGTCCTCGAAATTGGCGAAGATGCAAGAGGCAACATAGTGCTGGGAAAGGGGGAACAGGTCGTCGATTATGCCGTTCTCATGAAGAAGCTGCCCCAGGACAGGATGCTTCAAATATTGCTTCAACAGGGGAAAACTGGCCGCGCGGTCATGGATGCCATTGCCAGGAAACTCGTTGATTTCCATGCGCATGCTGCAACAGGCGGCATCATTGATGAAATCGGAGGTGTGGAGACAATACACAGGAACCACGACGAAAATTTTGAGGAGACACGAAATTACATAAGTACAACGATCCCGGAATATCAGTACCGATTCATAAAACATTACGCATACGATTTCATGGATAGGCATCGGGATCTCCTTGTGAAAAGGGTGCAAAACCATAAGATCAGGGACTGCCACGGCGACCTTCACCTGAAACATATCTGCATTATAGATTCCGGTACACGGTTTAGACAAGCAGGAAAACCAAGCAATTCTTATTCTCCAGAAGATATCATCATATTTGATTGCATCGAATTCAACGAACGGTTCCGTTATGAGGATGTCGCCTCTGAAGTGGCCTTCTTGGCTATGGATCTGGATTACAATGGATATCCCGATTATGCGGATACTTTTGTACGGGCCTATATTGGACATTCAGGTGATCGTGAGATCGGAAGCCTGCAGAATTTCTATAAATGCTACTATGCTTATGTGCGGGGTAAGGTCATAAGTTTCAGGCTGGGCGATAGCTCCATAAGTCAGGATAATCTGGAGGAAGAAACAAGTACAGCGCCAAGATATTTCGATCTCGCCTACACATATTCGGCAAGATTGGAAAAGCTAACTCTCGTCCTGATGGCGGGGCTTACGGGGACAGGAAAGAGTGTCCTGGCCAACTCACTTGCACCGCGGATCGGTGCTGAGATCATTCGAAGCGATATCCTGCGAAAAGAGATGTTACAAATTACACCCACGGACAGACACCCTGAAGCCTTTGGCAAAGGCATATATGAAGACGAGACCACACGGAAGACCTATGATAAGGCACTCGAACTGGCATCAGAGAAACTGGCCGAGGGAAAGTCGGTCATCATCGATGCAACCTACAAGAGCAGCAGGGATCGTCGAAGGGCCCTTATGGCGGCAGAAAGACTAAAGATTGATTTCTTCATCATCGAGTGTATATGCGCGGAGGATGTCATCAAGGAGAGGCTCGATATGCGGATGTCCGACAAGGGAGAGGCTTCTGACGGACGCTGGGAAATTTATCTTGCACAGAAGGAAACCTTCGATAGAATCACCGAAATACCCGAGAAATCGCATATCATTATTGACACCTCTTTCACATCGGAGGCATGCACGTATAAGGCCCTGCAAAAAATAAAGAATTTCTCCTTGGGATAGTAATCGCGTGATCGGAGCTTCACAAAAACTCCGGTTTTGCTCCGAGTTGATTTTCCATGATCACGGGGGACCAGGCAGGTTATTTTGTGTCTTTTGATTCTTTTTTGCTCGCCTCTTCCTGGGCAATCCTCTTTTTTGTTTCACCGATAAAGTAAGATAGCTTATAGTCTAAACCAAGGTTTGCATAATTCTTCGCAATTGTCTCAAATCTTTTGAGAGCGGATTTATACTGCTTTTTCTTGAAGTAGAATTTACCTACGTAGAATTCATTTTCTGCAAGATTCTTCTTGCATTCACGAAGATTCTTCTCCGCCATCAAGGAAAATTTACTGTCAGGAAAGCGTGTAATTAGCCTTTCAAATTCTTTTATGGCCTTGTTTGTTTCGGTCTGATCACGGTCTATGCTGTACATCTGCTTATAGTGGCACATGCCAAGCTGATAAATCGCGTAAGGCACATTCTCATTCGTTGGATGGAGGTTAATAAAGTCATTGTAGGCCAGCTCAGCCTCACCATACTCCGCATCACTGAATTGTGAATCGGCTATCCCCAGCTCTGCGAGGAGGGCAAGCTTGCTGAGAGGATACTGGTCCCTCACCTTCTGGAAATATTCAACTGCCCTCTTGTACCAGCCACTCTGATAAGCCTCATATCCTTTTTGATATAAGTGTTCAGGCGTTCCTTTTGCCTTGTCTGGCTTCTCCCAAAAATGCGTAACACGAGTCCATAAGCCACATCCGGAAAGCAAAAATACCGTGATTACAAGGATTAGAACCGTATTTTTCCTGCTAATTTTTTCAGACATGATCACAGAGCCTTTTTGATCAATCCTTCAAGACGGCTCTTTGGAGACAGGCCTACGAGCTTATCCATGATATTGCCTTTATTGAACAGGATCAGCGTCGGTATGCTCATCACACCATAGGCTGTGGCTGTTTTAGGATTGTCATCAATATTTATCTTTCCCACCTTGACTCGGTCCTTATACGCCTCTGCGATGTCTTCCACAATAGGCCCGACGGCCCTGCAGGGACCGCACCACGGCGCCCAAAAATCGACAAGCACGGGTCTTTCCGCTTTGAGCACCTCCTGTTCAAAATTGGCATCTGTAAATTGCGCCAGAGATTTCTCTTCAGCCATGCTGTATCCTCCTCGACAACTGTCTTCGATCCTATTACTATATTGCAACAAAGGATGTCAAATGCAATTTATTATCGCCCATTTTGACATGCGTGGATAAATCTGATATAAGTGCTTTCATTGATAATAGGAATCTCCGGGAGAATCAAGTGGCACCTCTGGGCATCATATCTGGCATTATTATTCTGCAGGGCAAGGATCTCTTCGATAATCTGGACGAAAAGGAAGTCGCTACTGAATTTGGCAAGGCTCTCGTCTTATTTTCGGATGACATCGCATTTATACCCAGACATGGTAAGGACCGACGTCATCATATCCTTCCTCACTTAATTAATCACCAGGCCAATCTTAAGGTGTTGAAGGATATGGGAGTCAAAGAGGTCATCGGCATCAATTCTACGGGATCTCTCAAGAGAAATCTAGCACCTGGTACTTTTATTATACCTGACGACTTCCTCATGCTTGCGGAGACGCCTACCACGGTAAGCGGACGGGCATTCCATATCACACCAAGACTGGACGAAGGAGTCCGGCAAGAGTGGTTGACCGCAGCAAGAGATTGCGGAATTAATGTCGTAAATGGAGGGATATACTGGCAAACGAAAGGCCCCAGATTTGAGACAAAGGCGGAAATTAGAATGATGTCCCAGTTCGCCGATGTGGTGGGAATGACTATGGCTAGCGAGGCAGTCGTTGCGCAGGAACTGGGACTATCATATGCGTCCTTATGCTCCGTGGATAACTACGCGAATGGCTTGGGAGAAAGAGAACTGACGGTGGATGAAATACTTCAGCATGCCCGGAGAAATGCTGCTGTAGTGCTGAAAATAGTCAGAAGATTCATGGAAAGGAGAAAATGATGAAATTTTCCACAAGAGGGGATGGGGGGGAGACAAGCCTGTTAGGGGGACAGAGAGTCCCTAAATACGATCCCAGACCAGAGACCTACGGGGTATTAGACGAAGCAAGCTCCGCACTCGGGGTGGCGAGAGCCTCAACACACAACCAGAAGATCAAAGACATCATACTGAGCGTGCAGAAAGATCTGCTCATCATGGGAGCAGAACTTTCCAGCGTGCCGGAAGATATCCAAAAGCTGATGCGCAGGATCGGGGAAGAAGACATTAAGCGCCTGGATGAAATCATTGATGCGCTGCAGAAACACGTCACATTGAAAAACGAATTTATCTACCCCGGGGAAACTCCGGTTTCGGCCGAGATAGATGTGGGAAGGACAATTATAAGGAGGGCCGAGAGAAAGGCTGCTCGCCTCAAGACGGAAGGACTCCTTCACAATGCCGAAATAAACAGATATCTTAATAGATTGGCGGATATGCTGTTTGTGCTTGCACGGTACGAAGAACAGAGAGGTTAAAACGCCCCCAGTTGGCATGGCTTTACCTTGATCTTTAGGGTCTCACATGCCGCAGAAACCGCCGTCTTCGGAATGCCGAATGTTTTGGCGATATTCCAGGCAGCGGCACAGGGAAGACGGCCGTTCACAAGAGCGCCGCGTACGGCTTTTTCCAGACCAACTTGAACGACTTCTGCAGGTTTGACAACTGTCTTTTGGGGGCTGTAACCAAAAAGCCCCAGTTGACATTTGCTTATCTGGACCTCCATCAGATCAATAGCAAGGCCGACTTCTTTCATAGTCGCACCCAACTCATCGGCAATATAGCTTGCATCGGAGCAGGTAATTTTGCCATCAGCAGCTTTTTTCTCCAAGGTCCGGGCAATCTTCTCATCCAATCTGCTTGTTGACGAATGTTTGGCCTTATACTTTCCTTTGTCTCCATGTGTCATTTTTTGTGTTCTCCGATTTTGGTTATTCCCGCGGAAATGGCGCCTGCTCTATCTATTGTTCTCGGTTGTCGATGACGCGAATCGCCTTTCCTTCGGCGGCGGGAATGCTGCCGGGTTCGACTAATTTCACTCTCGGCGTGATCAGGATGTCAGCCTTCAACTCATCAATAACCCTCTTCTTCAGATCTTCAAGGGGCCTAAGATCACCGGTAAAGACCTCATTTTGCACCTCTACCTTGACGGTCATGTGATCATCATAACCTTCTCTTTCCAGAATAATCAAAAAGTTATTGCCGACACCCGGTATCTCCATCAACCTCTTTTCAATCTGGATGGGGAATATATTGACCCCCTTGATAATCATCATGTCGTCTGTGCGACCTTTGATGCGCTCAATTCTCCTGTGAGTCCTGCCGCACGCACACGTACCTGGAACAATTCGTGTCAGGTCCTTCGTACGATACCTGACCATGGGCATGCCCTCTCTCAGGAGTGTAGTCATGACAAGTTCTCCCTCTTCGCCGTCGGGCACTGGCTTCAATGTCTTTGGATCTATAATTTCTACGAAATAATGGTCTTCCCAGATGTGCATTCCTTCCTGACAGAGGCATTCAAAAGCCACGCCAGGCCCGTTCATCTCCGAAAGGCCGTAGGAATTGTAAGCCTTGAAGCCATAATACTCTTCGATTTTTTTTCTCATCCGTTCTGAGTGCGGCTCTGCGCCAACAAAGGCAATCCGGAGTTTTGTATCCCTTACGGGATCGACCTTTAGTTCCTCAAAAACCTTGGACAGGTGGAGGGCGTAGCTTGGAATTATGTGAATGGCTGTTGTATCGAAATCACGCATCAATTGGATCTGACGTTTGCTGTTGCCAGCACCTGCCGGTATCACCAGGGCGCCCACTTTTTCTGCGGCGTAATGGAAACCGAGCCCACCTGTAAAAAGGCCGTAGGTCATCATGTTCTGGAAGACGTCTGTCTTTCTCATTCCTGCCATATATATGCAACGGGCAAGTACGTCTGTCCATGCATGGATGTCAGCAGCTGTATGAAATACGACAATAGCCCGGCCGGTGGTACCTGAGGATGCATGCATCCTGATCAGCTCGTCCTTTGGAACAGCGATAAAACCATAAGGCCAGTGCTCTCTCAAATCGTCCTTCGTGGTGAAAGGAAAATTCTTGACATCGCCGAGAGACTTAACAAGATCAGCATCTAGACCAATTCTCTTGAACACCCCGTTGTAATAGGCGGACTTCTGCGCCCTTTTGACCGTATTCTTGAATCTTTCAAGCTGTAAGCCCTCGAGCCTTTCCCGATCCATGGTTTCAATATCTTTGTCCCAATACATTTGACGCCTCCAATCCCAACTATTCATGTCACTCCTACAATTCGCTTCAAATTTTATCAAGATTTTTTTGCCCCTTTCCATAGCTTGCGTATCCTGCCCTGGCCTGCGTGGGTTTAAAAACAGGCATGTTTGTAAAACGAAAAAAGTCTTGCTTTAAGAGGTATAGTCAAGTAGAAAAATATATCATAATTATAGTGCAGTAAATAGATAAGAGGGTGAATTAGGGGGGCATATGGGAAAGTCAATTAAGGGATCCAACACAGAAAAAAATCTGCTGGCGGCCTTCTCCGGTGAGTCGCAGGCACGAAACAGATACACCTATTTCGCCAGCGCCGCAAGAAAAGAGGGTTTTGAACAAATCGCGCACATCTTTCTGGAAACGGCGGAAAATGAAAAAGAACACGCCAAGGTATTCTTCAAGCATCTGGAAGGAGGCGACGTCGAGTTCACTGCGTCCTATCCCGCTGGCGTTATAGCCGATACAAGGGCCAATCTCCTGGAAGCGGCGTCCGGTGAGAAGCTGGAGTGGTCCACTCTTTATCGGGATTTTGCAGAGATCGCGAGAGGTGAGGGATTTCTTGAAGTCGCGGATTCCTTCGCCCAGATTGCCAAGGTGGAAATGTTTCATGAAAACAGATACAGAAAACTTTTAAGCAACGTCGCGAATAAAGAGGTATTCAAGAAAAAATCTCGTGTAAAATGGCATTGCATGAACTGCGGCTACATCTTTGAGGGAATCGAAGCACCGGCTGAATGTCCCGCGTGCAAACATCCACAATCTTACTACGAGATATTGGCGGAAAATTATTAGACCTGGATGTATGAACCATGACAGGCGTTATCTTGTCCGGTGGGAAAAGTTCGAGGATGGGAATGAACAAGGCCTTTCTCGAGATTGAGGGGAAAAGACTGATCGATAGAATCACGTCAACGTTCACGAATATCTTCCGGGAAGTGATCCTTGTAACTAATGCCCCTCTGGATTATGTTGACCAGTGCTGCATTGTCGCCTCCGACATATTCAAGAATAAGGGTGCGCTGGGAGGCATCTATACGGGTCTTTTTTATGCGTCTTTCGACCATGCCTTTATTGCTGCTTGCGATATGCCCTTCTTAAACAGACCATTCATAGAGCATATGATTAAATGCGCGGGCAAATACGACATTGTAGTGCCGGAAGCTTCTGACGGTCTCCAACCGCTTCACGCCATTTATTCGAAGAGGTGTCTCCGCCCTATCAAGAAGCTTATGGATGCGGACAACCTGAAAATCACAGCTTTTTACAAGGGATTAAAGACCATGGTGATACCCGAGGAGGACATCAAACCCTTCGATCCGGAAGGAAAGCTCTTTATCAACGTGAACACCAGAAAGGATCTTGAATATATTTCATAATTCTAAGAAACCAGCAAGGATCTCCGAGAAAACATCACAACGATCTGTGACATAGTCTTTATAGGATACGACACCGATACAATGTATGAAATTATTATGATTATTTAACAAAGATTTACAACCTATCATCTGCCATCATCCCATATCGGCACACCTCATTTTTTTGAACAGCAATACAGTCTGTCAATCTAAAAAGGAGGGTTATGATGGATTTTACATTTGCCGAGGAACAAGAGATGTTTAGAAAAGCGGCCAGAGAAAGTTCCCCTTTTGATTGAAAAGGTCAAAGCGTACCGGACAGGCTGTGCGGGTGCGTGAATCTCATCTTCTCGACTGAATTTAAATCCCATCCTGAGGCATTCCCGCCATGCCGAAAACCTTTCGTTTGATGTTGCACCTCGGCGGGAAACAATGTATTTTGCGGCGAACTTTATAATAAGCAGAAGGCGCATCAGATAAATGGATAAGTTCGATGTGATCATAGTGGGAGCTGGTCTTGCCGGTCTTGGAGCAGCATATACATTAGCAGGCAGCGGTCTTGATGTGCTCGTCCTAGAGCGAGGAGACTATCCTGGCGCAAAGAACGTAACAGGTGGCCGCCTTTATGTGAACCCCGTTCGTGACCTCTTTCCCGGTCTGTTCGAAAGAGCCCCCCTAGAGCGCTTTATAACTCACGAAGGAATATCTCTCATGGCAAAGGGCCGCTCCGTAACATTCCGCTATTCCGGGAATGAACTACGAGCTGAACCCCATCAGAGCTTCAGCATACTCCGATCGAAGTTCGACAGATGGCTCGCAGAGCGAGTTGAAGAACAAGGGGTTGCCGTCCTGCCCAAGGTGAGGGTGGAAGGCCTTATCAAAGACAAGGGGGCGATACGCGGTGTCATGGCGGGCGGTGACGACTTGCGGGCCGATGTGGTAATCGCCTGCGATGGTGCTCTATCGCTCCTGTCGGAGAAGGCCGGCCTACGGTCGCCCGCCTCCCCTCAGAGCTTTGCCCTCGGTGTCAAGGAAGTGATCACCTTAGATCCCGGAGTGATTAACGAACGTTTTCACTTGGAAGGCAACGAAGGCGCGGCGTATCTATACGCCGGCGATGTCACACAAGGCAAATTCGGGGGCGGATTCCTGTACACGAACAAGGAAAGCCTCAGCCTGGGAGTTGTCATCGGCATCAAGGATGCCATGGATCCGAAACTTCCAGTTGAAGTGCCGGTACTTTTAGAAGCATTCAAAGGTCGGCCTGAGATCTCCCCGCTGATCAGGGGCGGAAACACAACGGAATATTCCGCTCATATCATTCCGGAAGGCGGATTCAAGTCGCTTGCTAATCTGTGCGGGAATGGTATCCTGGCCGCAGGGGACGCTGCCGGGCTGGCGCTGAATATCGGTTTCACCGTACGGGGCATGGAATACGCCCTGGCATCGGGCTACTTCGCCGCCAGAGCTATCCTGAACGCAAAGGAAGTGGGAAATTTTAGCTCTGAAACCCTCGGTGTATACAGGAAACTTTTAGAAGAAAGTTTTGTACTTCAGGATTTAAAGAATTTTCAGGAATCACTTGCCGTTTTCGGCAATCCCCGTTTGTTCGCTCACTATCCGGAAATGATCGGAAACCTCTTGAGTGAAATCTACACGATCCCGGCTGGCCCTAAGGAAAGGCTCTACCCAACACTCAGAAGGCATTTGACCCTGGGTGAGTTGTGGAATATTTTTGTTGACCTGAGAGATGTAATGAAGATATGAGCGATATCGTTGATTTGAAGACCAAGCTGGGGTTTGACGTGTTCAAACCCGTGGGAGAACCCCACATTAAAATCATACGGGGCATGGAAAAAGATCCGCGCCTAAAACCGGCTATCCGTGCCTGTCCGGCCGGTCTCTATAGCGAGAATGAAGAAGGCGAAGTCGTCCTCACTATAGACGGGTGTCTAGAGTGCGGCACCTGCCGGCTCGTTTGCGGCACTGAGGTTCTTGATTGGAATTATCCACCCGGGGGAACCGGTGTGCAGTATCGTTTCGGTTAGGGATGGAATTTTTTTATTATGGCAAAACTGTTACATTTGAAGTGTTAATTCCGTGCCATTGCGGATGAGAGATTCTCCCGTAAGATCAATGCGTAATGGCCTCTTGTCCGAAATGATCACCTGAATAATAAAATCGAGGGGATGAATATTATGGATTTCAAATTTACTGAGGAACAAGAACTGATTCGTAAGAATGTGAGAGAATTCTGCGTGAAGAACGTGGACCCTATCGCGGCGGAAATCGACGAGAACAGCCGCCATCCCTCCGAGCTGTTTGAAAAGCTCTCTCAAGGGGGCTGGATGGGCATACCCGTTCCACAGGAATACGGGGGCGCCGGGGCGGACTTTTTAACCAGCATCATCGTAGTGGAAGAACTTTCCCGGTCATGCTCCTCCACGGGATTTACAGTATCGACTCATGCAAGCATCATGTGCATGATGATACTCCTGTTCGGAACGGAAGAACAGAAGAAGATTTACCTCACCCCCATGGCTCAAGGCAAGCGTTTGGGAGCTTTCTGCCTGACCGAGCCGGGTGCAGGCACGGATGTGATGGCGATCACTACCGCGGCAGTCTTAGACGGCAATGATTATATCATTAATGGAATCAAGACCTTCACCTCCAACGGCCCCACTGCAGGGACATACATTGTCTTTGCATGGACGGACAAATCTGCCGGTCGCAAAGGCATGAGCACATTCATAGTCCCCAGGGAAACCACCGGTCTCAGAGTGGGTGAACACTTCAAGAAGATGGGACTTCGGTCTTCACAGACTTCGGAGATAATCTTCAAGGACTGCCGCGTGCCGAAGCGCAATCTTCTTGGAAAGGAAGGTGCGGGGCTCCAGATCGCAATGACCGGCTTCGATGGCGGTCGCGTGGGAATCGCCGCGCAGTGCGTCGGCATCCTCCAAGCCGCCCTGGATGAGTCCATCAAGTATTCCAAGGACCGGGTACAATTCGGTGCCCCCATAGCCCGTAACCAGGCGATCGCATGGATGATATCAGACATGGCCACGGACCTATCCGCTGCCCGCTTCCTCACCTACCACGCGGCCTGGCTCAAAGACCAGAAGTTGCCATTCGGCAAGGAAGCAGCCATGGCTAAACTTTACGCCTCGGAAGCGGCGATGAAACACACCATAAAGGCGGTCCAGATCCACGGCGGATACGGTTACTGCAAAGGCGCCAAGGTGGAACGGCTGATGCGTGACGCCAAGATTACAGAAATATACGAAGGGACATCAGAAGCGCAGCGGATGGTTATCTCTGGCACAGTGCTCCGCTGAGTATCTGGAATATCAGGCCTGCCTGAAGATATTTATTGTATTTAATTCAAGGAATGAAGAAACAAGGAATAGTGGCATTCAGCAGTTGATTATGAGAGTTGTCGTTTCCATCCCGAAAAACTGCTCTTTAATCTGCCATTGCCTGGCCTGACCAGACAGTCCAGGTTGTTTTCATTCTGGATTCCGCTTAACGGACAAGACCATAAATGGTGCAAGTTTATGCCTTCAGCTATTGCCTGTTTCAAATGGGTCGCCGATGAAGCCTACATCAGGCAAGGCCCATCGGGTGACCTGGATTTCTCCTCCATAGATTACAAAATCGGCGAGTACGACCGCAATGCCATCGAGGAAGCCGTCCGGCTTAAGGAAACATTTGGTTGGAAGGCCGTCGCCGTCACTGCAGGTCTCCCCGAGGCGGCGAAGGGTGTAAAAGATGCCCTCTCCCGTGGAGCTGACGAGGCCTATTTTATATCCGACAGTTCGTTCGGCAATCTCGATTCTTCCCAAACCGCATTCATCTTGGCTGAGGTCATCGGCACGAGGATAAGAGAATATGATTTAATCATCTGTGGCGAGGGATCGAGTGACCTTTATGCCCAGCAGGTTGGTCCCCGCCTCGCAGTAAACCTTGGAATACCCTGTATTTCGTTCATAGAAAAGTTCCTCATCGAAAATAACCAACTCATCGCAGAACGTCGCGTCGAGGAAGGCGTCGAGGTGGTAACAACGCCCCTCCCTGCCCTGGTAACGGTTCTCCCTGATATCAATATCCCCAGAATTCCTGGAGTAAGGGATACCCTGATGGCGGGTAAGAAACCGACTGTGAAAATTTTGAAAGATGAACTTCCGCCCATGGGTGAGCCCCTGCTACGCGCAATCAGCCTCACAGCTGCGAGGATGGAACGGAGCTGCGAGAAGTTCGGCACAAACACCGCAGAGATAGCGCGATTTGTCGCGTCATTTCGCAAGAAGGGCGTTATTGGTTAGAGGATATAACATGGCAGGAGTCTGGATTGTTTCGGATAACCGTGGGCACGCGCTGGAACTCTTGAACATCGGTCGACAGTTAGCCACTAAAATAGGAACGCGAGTATCCGCACTTCTCTGCCAAGAACGCAAAGAAATACAGGACTACTTTAACTATGGCGCGGATGAGGTCGTGCTCCTCCCTTCTCTCGACGCTGAACAGCCTCAGGAAGACTTCGTTTCCCCTATCAGCGAGGAGGCAAGAAGGGGAGAGCCTGATTTGATCCTCCTTCCTGCAACTCCGCGGGGAAAGAATATGGCCGCCCTGCTTGCGTCACGATTGAATGCGGGACTCGTGAGTGCTTGCGTTGCGATAGATTTTGACGAAAAGGAAAACTCATTTGTGATGGCGCGCCTGATATATGGAGGAGCAGGACTGCAGAAGGTAACATGCTCGACGCGGCCTGCTCTGGCTACAATTCCGCCGAAAACTTTTGAGGCCGCCAAGCCTTTGCCAGGACGACAAGGGCTGATCCGCGAACTCCCGGCGCCATCGCCATCGAGAGTCAAGGTCATAGAGAGAAGGGCAAAAGAAAAAGAGGCGAAAGACATCTCCGAAGCGCGCGTCATTATTTGCGTGGGCAGGGGAATGGAGAAAAAAGAAGACCTGCTCATTGCACGGCAACTGGCCGAAGTCCTAGGCGGTGCAATAGGCTGTACGAGACCCATCTCAGAAGAACTTCACTGGTTGCCTGAAGACCTTTGCATCGGCCTTTCTGGTTTGCAGATAAGACCAGATCTCTACATAGGCATCGGAGTTTCCGGCCAGGTTCAGCATTTGACGGGCATTCGCAATGCCAGGGTGATCGCCGCCGTTAATAAAGACGAGAATGCCCCCATCTTCAAGGCGGCAGATTTCGGCATAGTAGGCGATCTCTATGAGGTGATTCCTAAACTCATTTCCGAGATAAAGAACAGGATCTAAGTGAAATGCGCTATCATTAATTCGCATCATCTTCGCGATGTAAAATCCAATGCTGAAAAACGTTCGATGTTGGCCGATAATGATGATGCATTTGTGCAGCAACCGATGCTTTTGAGCATCGCTCTCGCCTTCGGCTACAAAAATGAATACACATTCTAAGAACCATGGTCCCCTCCCTTTTTGCTGCAAATCACATCTGTAAACGAGATAATATCGTATTAATTAAAATCCTCACCTTTCCGTTATTGACAAATAATAATCCATAGTTATATTTAATTTGGTACTTTCATATGAGTAACTTTTTTCGTATTAGTTACCCGATTGGCCGGATGGCACATATACCTGTTACCGTTATTGGAGGCTTTGGCATGGATATTGCCAATATGCCCCCAAGGGTAAGGTTTCTGTCGAAACATATAGTCCATCTATCAAAGATAACTGGAGGTGGGACCGTGGTAAAATTCATGACTGCAGAAGAGGCGATTAAGCTGATCAAGAACGGAGATACTGTGGCGACTTCCGGATTCGTCGGCATGGGTCATCCGGAAGAACTTTCTAAAGCAGTTGAAAAGAGCTTTTTGGAAACAGGTCAGCCAAACAACTTAACGCTTACGTTTGGCGCAAGCCAGAATGACGGGAAATCAAACTGGGGACTGAATCGCTGGGCAAAAGAAGGTCTGGTTAAAAAGGTAGTATCGGGGCATTGGGGATTGCAGCCTGATTTAATCAAGATGGCTGTTGCCAACAAGATAGAGGCATACAATATCCCCCAGGGTGTGATTCTTCATGTATTTAGGGCCACCGCCGGTAAGAAGCCGGGCATCGTTACGCATGTTGGCCTAAAGACGTTTGTTGATCCTCGAGAAACCGGTGGAAAACTGAACAGTATCAGCCATGAGGAGTACGTCCGCTTAATTGAACTTGGCGGCAAGGAATACCTGTTCTATAAGGCCATCCCTATCAATATTGCTATTGTCCGCGGGACTACGGCAGACGAGAATGGCAATGTATCCATTGAAAGAGAGGCTATAGCCTTGGAATTTGGCTTGTTAGCCCTCGCTGCCAAAGGTTCAGGAGGGAAGGTCATTGTGCAGGTGGAGAGAGTGACAAAGGCAGGCACCCTTCATCCCATGATGGTCAAGATACCAAAAGTATGGGTGGACGCAATTGTCGTTGCGAAGCCTGAGAACCACTGGCAGGTTCCCATGGCCGAGCCGTATAATCCGAGTCTTTGCGGTGAGACAAGGGTCCCTCTGAGTCGTATACCACCCCTTGCGATGAGCGAGAGAAAAGTAATTTGCCGAAGGTGCGTCATGGAGCTTATCCCCAATGCAGTCGTAAACATGGGTATAGGCATGCCGGAAGGTTGCGGGGCTGTTGCAGCTGAAGAGGACCTGATTGAATTGATGACGATGACGGTCGAGCCGGGTGCGATTGGCGGCGTGCCTGGAGGCAAGCTCTATTTCGGATCGGCAATAAATCCGGAGGCGCTGGTCGACCATCCCCTGATGTTTGATTTTTATGATGGCGGCGGCCTCGACTTGGCTGTCCTGGGAATGGCGGAAATGGATCAGTTCGGAAATGTGAACGTCAGCAAGTTCGGCCCCAGGATAGCAGGAGCAGGAGGTTTTATTAACATCACTCAGAGTACAAAGAGGGTTGTCTTCTGTGGAACACTGACTGCAAGCGGTCTTGAGCTTGGGTTCGATGGCGGAAAACTAAAGGTAGTGAAAGAAGGCAAGGTCAAGAAATTAGTCAAGAAGGTGGAGCATATCACGTTCAGCGGTGAATATGGAAAGACAAGCGGCCAGACGGTTCTTTACGTGACGGAACGGGCCGTTTTTAAACTTACCCCTGAAGGCGTCATGTTGATAGAGATTGCCCCCGGCCTGGATATGGAGAAGGATGTATTGTCTCAGATAGAATACAGGCCTCTCATCGCTCCCGATGTTAAATTGATGGATGCGCGCCTTTTCAAGGAAGGGCCGATGGGAATCAAACCTGAGATATTGAAGAAGGAGCTTTGAGAATTAAAATTGAGATCAAAAAAATAGTTTAAGGAGAAAAAAAATGGCTTTAAAGACGAGAGAGGAGTACAAGAAATCATTGAAGGCGATGAGGCCCAACGTTTACAAGTTCGGAGAGTTGATTGAAGACGTAACGACTCATCCGGCGACGAAGAGAGTAGTTGAGAGTCACGCACGGGCAATTGACGCATCGCATGACCCGAAATTGGCGGAGGATTTTACTACCACCTCCACTTTAATCCCCGGCGAGAAGATCCACAGATGGAATTCCATGATGGAAACCCTTGAAGATATCATGGCCAATTCCAGGATGAAGAGATGGATGTACCGCCTGACAGGTAGTTGCAGTGGCGGGGTTTGTGTCGGATGGAACGCCCAGAATGTCATGTGGAATATCACGTCCCAAATGGACAAAGAATTGGGGACAAAATACCAGGAGCGCCTCAAGAAGTGGATTATCAATTGCCAGAAGAACGGGCTCGTTGTGGCTGGGGCGCTGACGGATGCGAAAGGCGACAGAAGCCTGAGACCGTCGCAGCAGGCCAATCCGGACAGCAATGTGCACATTACGGAAGTCCGTGAAGACGGCATCGTAATCAGCGGCATGAAGGCGATGATCTGCGGCGTTGCTGCCTCCAACGAGATATTCATCCTGCCGGGAAGCGGATACCGGGAAGAGGATCAGGACTATGCAGTGAGCTGTGTCGTGCCCCGGGACATAAAAGGTCTTACGATCGTAGAGGCCCGCAGGCCGAGCGATACGAGAGAGATGGAAGGCGGATTCGACATTCCGGATTCCGGCATCACACAGTCCTTCCTGTTTTTCAAGGACTGCTTCGTACCCAATGACCGGGTGTTCATGTGCAAGGAATTCAAATATACCGGGAAGATAATAGAATACTTCACAGCCAACTATCGTGCGTGCATTGGTGCATGTGTTGCCGGTCAGGGAGACGTGATGATCGGCGCAGCGGCCCTGATGGCGAGAACGAACGGATTGGCTGCCAGCACATTTGCAAACAAACTGGTGGAGATGGCAGTCAATAATGAAACAACATACTGCATGGGAATAGGCTCTATGGCGCTCGGAAAGAAAGGCCCGGGGGGCATGTGGGTTTCAGATTCCTTGACTGCTCATGCCAATAAAGTGCATGTCGCCACCCTTCCATATGAGACAAAGCGTATCTGCCAGGATATCGGCGGCGGCATCGTGGAAACCGGTTGTTTCCCATCTTCGAAGGACTTTAACGACCAGAAGATAGGAGCCATGGTCCAAGCGGCGCTGAAGGCCTCCGGCAAGTTCAGTGCTGAATCGAGGGCGCGGGCGGCAAGACTTTCTGAGTGGCTGACACTCGGCGCAGGCGTTCCCGGATGCATGCACGGCGGCGGTTCCCCAGACGGTGCAAAACTGGTTGTCAGGGCGCTCACTCCTGTTGATCAGTTTGCCGAGTATGCAAGGAAGATAGCTGGTATAACGGAAGAAATACCGGAACCAGAAAAGAAGAAGAAATAGCGAACTGGCGCGGATTGCCCCGCCTGCAGGGCGGGGCATCCGGCATAATGGAGACGCGGAATTATAAGGTAATTTCCCGCCAAACTAAGCCTGTGTGAAACGTACGCTGATACATGCCTTCCCCATGAAGCTCGCGGTATTTAGCCGGCAGGGTGAAGATAGTCTCCAGAAACGATATTTTCAAAGGAGGCTGTTGAGGTTCTATTTTTTTTGTCAGCTGAAAACCGATATGAGAAATAATTGCACCAAAGAGGCATAAAAAAAATTTAATAAAAAGGAGGATTTTATGAGTGCAAAGGCAGCCACAGGAGTTGATCCAGTAAAGGCCAGGAAGATGATCAGGTTTCGTTGGATCACTTATGGAATGTTCTTGTTAACGTATATCTTTGTATATTTCGACCGTGTGGCACCGGCTGTTGTCGCACCGGAACTGATGAAGGAATTCGGTCTGACAGCAACGACCCTTGGTATTTTGTCATCGATGTACTTTTATCCTTATGCGGCAATGCAGTTCCCATCGGGATTTCTAGCCGATAAAATTGGCCCCAGGCTCTCAGTGAGCTCATTTTTCATCATAGCGGCGATCGGTACTGCGTTGTTTGGTATGGCCCAAACGTTCGGCTGGTGTATATTCGGCCGCTTTCTAATGGGTGTTGGCGTCGCGGTTGTTTGGATGCCCTGTATGAAGATTCTGTACAACTGGTTCCGACCGAATGAATTAGCGACACTTACAGGTGTGATGCTCACCTTGGGCAATGTCGGCGCCATACTTGCGTCTGCACCGCTCGCGTTTTTGGTGGGCGTCGTCGGATGGCGTAATTCATTCTTATGGTTGGGCGCTTTCATGGTCGTCATATCTATCATTGACTACCTGATCGTACGAAATAAGCCGAGCGACATGGGTTATCCTACAGTTTCGGAGATCGACGGCATCGATTACTACCCGGCACAGACTGCCTCGCAAAAGACGACATTCAACGAAAATTTTATAAAGCTGATGAAGATGAAGAACTACTGGCTGATATCCATCTATGCCTTTGTGATCTACGGGACGGTTATGGGATTTCAGGGCCTCTGGTTCATTCCTTATGCACAGCATATTTACAATCTGCCAAAACAGCAGGCCGCCAACATGCTCATGTTCTGGCCGATAGGTATGGCATTGGGATGCTTTGCCGCCGGTTTTGTTTCTGACCGAATTCTTAAATCACGCAGGAAGACTTCTTTCTACGGCATGCTGATCTACGTTGTCACCTGGATACCGATAGCTGTCTTCACCGGATCAATACCCATTGCTTGGTTTTACGCCCTGTTATTTTTCATGGGCTTCTTCTGTGGAGCGTACGTGCCCAATTACGCGCACATCGCTGACGGTCAGCCAACCAGCTTCATGGCGACATCCAACGGACTGCTGAATATATGGTACTTTGTAGGAGGGGCTTTATATCAGGCGTTGATGGGCGTGGTGCTTGACCACTATGGAAAGGTCAACGGCAAATTCCCGGTGGAGGCGTACCAGGCCACCTTTATGTTCTGTGCCGTATCGCTCGTAGTAGGCGCTATAGCGATGTACTTTACAACGGATTCCAAACCCATCATTACCAAGAAGGCGTAAGGATCACCACATGGGGGGTATGGCAGACTGATTGCGCGGCGCAGGCGGGTTTCGGTGAATTTAGGAAGCCCCCATATCCCCTTTAACATAAACGGACACAATTCACGATTCGCCTGCGAGGCGAGATGGCCGGGTTTGTCGTCTAGTGGAGCGTGTGAATCAATCGTCCTTGACTGTTCTTTAAATATGGTTTACGCAAATAACACGCAAATCTATCCCACAGGATACGGTGCTCATTGGTAGGGATTTGTTTTGAGTTCCGGTACGAGAGGACGCCGCACGCGGCCTAGCTGGTGCAACAGCCTTACCATCTCACGGAATCTGGTTTATGAGATGGATGGCTCCTAGGCGCCTTCACATATCTTATGCAAAGCGACTTTTAATATGAGCGGGAGTGAAAATTTTTATGGAAATTGTTGTGTGTGTGAAACAGGTACCTGATACCACAGAAGTCAAGATTGATCCTGTGACCAATACATTGATCAGGGAAGGAGTGCCAAGCATTGTCAATCCTTTCGACAAATTTGCCCTAGAGATGGCGCTGCAGCTCCGGGATAAACACGGCGGAAAAGTAACAGTCATCAGCATGGGACCGCCACAGGCGGCAGCCGCCCTGCGGGAATGTGTCGCCATGGGCGCCGATGAAGCCATTCTCTTGAGTGACAGGGCATTTGCCGGTTCGGACACGCTCGCCACATCCTATACATTGTCTCAAGCAGTACGAAAAATCGGCAAGTTCGATCTGGTCATTTGCGGCAAGCAGGCGATAGATGGAGACACGGCCCAGGTGGGACCTGAGATGGCAGAACATCTTGGCATCGGCCAGTTGACCTACATAAGCACGATCGAATTTGACGGAGAAAAGATCATTGCCCACCGCGAACAGGATGAAGGATATGACGTTATAGAAGCCAAACCGCCACTTGTAGTGACTATCATAAAATTGATGACAGATCCCCGTATTCCCACGGTGAAAGGCACGGCGCGGGCATATCGCACGGAAGTCCCTGTATGGACTGCCGCCGACATTGCCATCGATCCCAAGGCCGCAGGCCTCGAAGGTTCGCCCACGGCGGTACGGCGCATATTTACGCCGGAGCGACGTGGCAAGGGTGAACTTATTAAGGGCGACAGCAAAGAAGCCGTCGATTTGCTTGTCGATAAGCTGAGGCAGGCCAAGATACTATAGTCGAGGAGGAAACAGTTAAATATGTCTGTTCGGATATTATCGGAAGAATGCATTGGTTGTCAGACGTGCATTGACAGTTGCCCTTACGGCGCAATTGTCATGAAGGACGGAAAGGCCGTTCTCACGGATGCTTGCACATTCTGCGGCGCCTGCGAAAGCAGTTGCCCTGTATCCGCCATTGTGGTCGAGCGAGAAAAAGCTGAAGAGGCGATAGACGTCAGCGCCTATAAGGGTGTCTGGGTATTCATAGAACATCGTGATGGTCGTATACGCAACGTTTCGCTGGAACTTATTGGTGAGGGAAGGAAGCTGGCCCAGGAGCTTGGCGAGGAGGTCTCTGCTGTCCTTATTGGCGACAATGTGGTGGAAATGAGCAAGGAGCTTTTTGCCAGTGGCGCCGACAACGTGTACTTAGTCGAAGGCAACGCCTTTCAGCACTATTCGACAGACGCCTATTCAATCGCCTTTACGTACCTTATCAAGAAGCATCTTCCGTCCGTTATATTGTTGGGTGCAACCAATGACGGCCGCGATTTAGGCCCCCGGGTAGCAGCGAGGATCAAGACTGGACTGACGGCCGACTGTACGAATCTTTCCATAGATACTGAAACGAGGCTTGTCGCATGGACAAGACCTGCTTTTGGCGGCAATATCATGGCAACGATCTTCTGCCCGGACAACCGTCCGCAGATGGGAACGGTAAGGCCCAAAGTCTTCAAGAAGCCTGTGCCTGACTACAACCGCGTAGGAAAAATAATCCGGGAAGAGTTGGCGATAAACGAAAAGGACATTCGCACAAAACTTGTCGACGTCGTCAAGGTCTGCACTTTCTCTTGCAATCTCGAAGACGCGGAGATCATCGTATCTGGAGGACGGGGGCTTGGAAAGCCGGAAGGCTTCAGGATGGTTGAAGAGCTCGCACAGGTTTTGAAGGGTACTGTCGGATCGTCCCGTGCTGCTGTTGATGCGGGCTGGATGCCGTACCCTCACCAGGTGGGTCAAACAGGAAAAACTGTGGCGCCAAAGATCTATATTGCTTGCGGGATATCCGGCGCCATTCAGCATCTCGCCGGAATGCAGACGTCCGATGTGATAATTGCAATCAATAAGGATCCGGATGCTCCCATCTTCAAGGTGGCAACATACGGCATCGTTGGCGATGTCTACGAAGTAGTGCCGGCGTTGACCGCCAAGTTCAGGGAGGTACTCCAGTCATAAGGTGCACCCTGCATGCCGGCAAGGTTTTTTGACAACACAAATATCTATTTCACGAGGAGGGTAATTTATGAATTTCACGGTATCACCAGAAAATGAAGGCATCCGCAAGATGGTGCGGGAATTTGCGGAAAAGAAGCTGGCTCCTACTATTGTGGAGCGTGATGAAAAAGAGCTGTTTGACCGAAGTATATTTGATGAAATGGGTAAATTGGGCCTCATGGGTCTGCCGTATCCAGAAAAGTATGGTGGAGGCGGTATGGACTTCATCGCTTATGCCATCGCAATTGAGGAAATTTCACGCATAGACGCGTCAACCTCTATCGGTATGTCGGTGCACACTTCGCTATGTTCATGGCCGATCTACAAATACGGCACGGAGGAGCAGAAACAGAAATACCTCGTGCCGCTCGCCCAGGGCATAAAGTTAGGCGCATTCGGTCTAACGGAACCCAATGCAGGCACAGATGTAGGCAATGCCTCAACAGTTGCCGTCAAAGAAGGAGATTCATATCTTATCACGGGGACCAAGGTTTTCAACACGAACGGTGGAGAGGCGGAAGTAGAGGTTGTCTTTACGAAAACAAATAAAGAGGCGGGCATTAAGGGTATGAGCGCGTTTATTCTCGAGAAAGGTTCACCCGGCTTGAGCTTCGGTAAGAAAGAAACGAAAATGGGCATTCGCGCAGCCGTACAGCGCGAAGTAATCATGGTCAACGCAAAAACCCCCGCCTCCAACATCTTAGGCAAAGAGGGCGATGGGTTTAGAATTGCCATGACGACTTTGGATGGCGGCCGTATCGGTATAGCTGCCCAGGCGGTGGGCATTGCCCAAGGCGCTCTGGATCACGCAATCAAATATGCGAAACAGCGTGTCCAGTTCGGCAAACCCATAGCGAGCCAGCAGGGTATCAGCTTTATGCTCGCCAACATGGCAACAAAGATTGAGGCAGCCCGTCTCATGACGTATAGAGCCGCTTTTAACAAATCTAGTGATCTTCCTTATGCCAAGGAAGCGGCAATGGCTAAGCTGTTTGCTTCCGATGTCGCGATGTCTGTTACGACCGACGCCGTCCAGGTATTTGGCGGCTATGGGTACAGCCGCGAGTATCCTGTGGAGCGCCTGATGCGCGATGCGAAGATTACGCAGATCTATGAGGGCACAAGTGAGGCAATGCGCATGGTTATCGGCGGCAGTATCCTGAGGTAATCCATGCGGGTTGATTGGTGATTCTAGAATAGGTTTCATGAAATCCGGGGGAGATGGGGATAACCTATCTTCCCCTTCGATTTCGCAAGGCGTGCTAACCTTCGCTTATTTCAGGACTGGTTTGAAAGCTGACTCGTGATACGGATTATTGATGTTTCTCGCCATCGGCGGGCGACGAGAGATTATATTTCTTCAGCTTCCGCACCACTGTAGATTGATTGATTTTCATTGCCTTGGCGATCGCTCTCGTACTCTTGTGATTCTGGAGCGCCTGCATTAGGAGTTGCATCTCCGTTTGTTCAATTGTAGTTTTGAAGCTGTTGTCCCCGGTGACGTTAATTGCTTCAGGAGTGATCTGGCTCTTAATCTGAATAGGAAGATGCTTAATTGTTATTTCATCACCTTCCGTCATGATGATCATCCTCTCTACCACATTTTCCAATTCCCGCACATTGCCAGGCCAGGGGTACAGCATCAGAACATCAACAACCTCTGGCGCGATGCGCTTGTTGTATTGATGTTTCTTGTTCATCTTGTCGAGAAAGTGCAAGACGAATATAGGTATGTCCTCTTTGCGCTCGCGCAATGGAGGAATATCAATAGAAACGACGTTAAGGCGATAATAAAGATCGTCCCGAAAAGTACCCTTTTTTACCATTTCTTCAAGATTCTTGTTTGTCGCAGCAACAATGCGCACATCGACGTAGGTGGGCTTTAAGCCACCAATCCGCATGATTTCACGATCCTGCAGAGCCCTCAAAAGCTTCCCCTGAAGACTGTATGGGATATCGCCAATTTCGTCCAAGAAGAGGGTCCCCTCATGGGCAAGCTCAAACATGCCCGGTTTCCCCTGTTTTCTTGCACCCGTAAAGGCGCCATAATCATACCCGAAGAGTTCTGACTCAAGAAGAGTTTCCGGAATCGCGCCGGAGTTCACCTTAATTAGCGGTCCCTTCGAGCGCTGGCTTTGTTGATGTATGGCGTTCGCGAACACTTCCTTGCCCACGCCCGATTCGCCAGTGATTAAAACCGATACATCAAAACCGGCGACACGAGCCACTATTTCCTTTATTCTTTTTGTCGATTCGCTTCGAGCCACCAGATCGATACGCTTCATATGCTCGAGTTCGGCGGCATATAATTCATTCAGCCGCTGCGTTTTTTCAAGTAACTGCTTCAAGTAGAGTATTTCTGTTATATCCCTAATATTGGCTACAACCCGCCTTATTTCGCCATCTTCACCCCATATGGGTATGGCCGTTGCCATTATTTTCTGGCCGATTTTCTCCCCTCTGAGCATCTCCAGCATAATTGTAGCTTTTTGTCTGTCCCTGATTGCAGCCATCGCTGCGGATTCCGTGTACCATTTTTGCTCTACAAGATCCTTAGCACATTTTCCGATGGCGAACTCCCTCTGAATTCCCGCAATGCGTTCCCAAGCACTATTAACCCTTAGGATAACTCCATGCCCATCGGTTATGAAAAGACCGTCGTGGGATGACTCAATGATATCTTCCAATTCGCAAAAATCGCAATTGTGCAGACCCTGATGGGACTTCTCACCAGCGACTAATTTCAGGTTGTCTGTCTTTATTGTTTTGTCTGCAAGTTTTGGCATTTCTCTTCCTGGTCAATTTTCTTTAACACAAAAGAATATAGTTACGGTAATCGCGTATGTCAATATTATTTTAGTCCGCATTTCGGCAATGATCCCAGAGTCTTATCATGGGTATCAGGTAGAACAACTAATTTACTTTTTATATTCCGCCTCAACGGCGATGGAAATGCCTCCGCGGGCAGCAAAATCCGCAGTCACCTTGCACCACCGGGGCCTCAGCACTGAAACCAGATCATCGAGGATGACATTGGTTACATGCTCGTGAAATGCCCCTTCATCACGGAAAGACCAGAGATATAATTTCAGAGACTTGGATTCGACAATCTTCCTTTCTGGAATGTACTGAATAGTCAACCTAGCAAAATCGGGCTGCCCCGTTGCCGGGCAGACGCATGTAAACTCATCCGTCTTTAGTGTCACGACATAATTCCTCTGCGGATGATGGTTGGGAAAGGTTTCCAGTTTCTTTGTGGGTTTAGCATCTCGTCTGAGTAAGGTCAGCCCGTCAAGGTCGATTTTTTGCGTCTTCTTTGTCATAGAGGTCTTCTCCTCTTTCAATCCCTTAAGCAATTATCTTCTGCACACCGGCATAGAAGAAATAACATGCAAAAAATATTAATACAACGGCACATGTTCCAATGACCCATCTATAAAAACGATCAGTAAAAAGATGCCTGCCCTTCCCCACCGCTGAAGAGACAGCAGAATACCAGACAAAATCTGCCAGAATATGTCCTGTAAAGAAAACTACAAGACCTGCAATGCCGAAACTCCAGCTATAAATGACATAACCAAAGCCTATTGTTGCCCACCAGACGATCCAGTAGGGATTGGCTATGCTCAGAATCGCCCCATTCTTTATCAGGGAGCCGCCCTTTGTCCTGCCCGGGTTTACTGATAGAGTCAACTTCGGCAGAATGCGAAACATGCCCAAAGCTATCCAGAGCAGGATAACACTGCCGACTATGGCAACGGCAGCAAAGACGTAGTCACGCTGAAGGAAAGGGGCCAATCCAAACACCAGCGCGACAAGCAGCGTAATCTCTAGAATGCCATGACCTGCGATGAGCAAGGGTCCAGCAATGAAGCCTCTTCGCGAGCTCTCGCTAATTGTCGCCGTGAGCAATGGCCCTGGCATCATGGCGCCGGAAAAGGCAATGATAAAGGAAGAAACGAAGATTGTAATAAGTTCCCACACAGTCTATATGAGTCCCATACCAAAAAAATCGAGAGCTTTAAAATGTCGCCACCTTGTCATCTTTGATATTGCCTTGTACCATTTCGATTCCCCCGTTTACTAGTGGTAATCTTCGTAAGAGATATTGCGATTGCCGATAAGAAAACCTGACAGAAACGCAACGCATTGAACAGGCGCTCATTTCGTTGTATTGTTACTGGTACTTGTGTCGATATTTGAAGTGCGTTCTCGGCTATGATCAGCAGTAGTCTTCGCGTCCGCCTCTATGATCCACCCGCCACCCATTGCGTTGTAAAGAGTGACCAGTGCCTGAAAGAGAACCCCCTTGGTTTGCGCACGGGCCAGTTCAGCGTTGAAAAGGCTACGTTCGGCATCGAGCACTTCTATATAGCTTGTGTATCCGTTGTCAAAGCGCAGACGCGCAAAGTGTGCATACGTGACCAAGGATTCCACATGCTGGTTCTGAATCTCGAGCTCTTCCCGTGATCTTTTCTGGTCAATGAGGGCGTCATCAACCTCACGGAAAGCCGTCTGAATGGATTGCTGATAGCGGATGAGGGCCTGCCGCTGCCTGGCCTCTGCCGACTTTACCTGTCCCTCAATGGCACCACCCGCGAAGATTGGAACATTCACAGGCACAGCCCAGCTCCATACCCGCGATGGCCCCTGGAAGAGCGTTGAGAGATCTGTGCTGGCAAAACCGAACATGCCGGTCAGGGATATTGTCGGAAAGTACAGAGACCGCGCAACGCCAATCATAGCATTGGCGGATATGAGGGCCTGTTCCGCCTGGCGTATGTCCGGACGGTTGGCAAGGAGTTCCGAAGGTAGCCCCGCGGGCACTGAAGGGAGGACAAGATCATCAATCATTTTGCCTCTGGAAATCGGGCCGGGATTTCGCCCGAGGAGAATGGACAAAGCGTTTTCCTGCTGCGCTATGGCCTTTTCGAGAACAGGGATCGTAGTGAGGGCTTGCTCGTACTCCGATTTCACCTGGCTCAGTTCCAATTCGGAGATGACGCCTTGCTGGAAACGCAACTGAAAAAGATTGTAAGTCTCCTTGCGGCTCTGGGCTGTACGTCTGGCAATGTCAAGCTGCATGTCCAGATTGCGGAGATTTACGTAAGCACTCGCCACGGATGTGACAAGCGTCATAATGACTCCCCTTCGTGCCTCCTCCATGCTCAGGAGGTCTGCGCGAGAGGCTTCCGTCGCCCGCCGCAGCTTGCCCCACAGGTCTATTTCCCAGCTCGCATTGAGGAAGGGAGAGTAGTTGTCAGCAGGGTTAATGGTGGCTGGTGTTAGGGGAGTTGGGCTATTCTCCGTGGCACGGCTCCTGCCTGCGGTCGCGCCTGCGCTTGCCTGCGGGAAAATGGCGGCACGGGTCGTTGCGTATTGCCCGATAAACTCTTCAACCCTTGCCGTGGCGACCATGATATCTTTATTATCCACAAGAGCCGTCTGGATGAGGTCGTTCAATACAGGGTCCCCGAACTGTTCCCACCATGCAGTATTGCCTATTTCCCTGACTTCCTTCTCCTCGAAGCGCCAGGACGAGGGCGTTTCGACGGCCGGTCTCCTGTAGTCCGGCCCGATCATGCAGCCGCAGAGGATAAGGGCTGGCAGAAAGGATAAAAGGATCTTACGCATTATCCCCTCCCCCGATTTCCGGCTTCTTGTTATTCTTGCGTTTTTCCACCATTTTGACAACGACATAGAACGTCACGGGAATCAGGAATATCGCAATCAACGAGGCGGCTGTAGTGCCACCTATAACAGCGGTCCCCATAATTTGTCTTGCCACGGCCCCGGATCCTGTAGATATGGCAAGGGGAAGCGTGCCGAAGAGAAATGCGAACGACGTCATGAGGATCGGCCGAAGCCTCAATCGAGCTCCTTCGATGGCGGCATCCTTGGCAGATTTTCCCTTTTCATGACTGTTTTTTGCAAACTCGACAATCAGAATGGCGTTTTTGGCGGCCAGACCGATCAGAACGATCAGGCCAATCTGTGCATAAACGTTATTCACCTGGCCGCGGAGCCAGATTGCCGTTAAGGCGCCAAAAACAGCCACTGGCGTTCCGAGGAGAACACTGACGGGCAGGGACCAGCTTTCGTATAGGGCCGCAAGAATGAGAAAAACGCAAAGCAGGGAGAACCCAAAAATGACCATCGCTGGTATACCCTGTTGGGCCTTCTTTTCTTGGAAACTCATGCCCAGGTAATCAAAACCCATCTCCCTCGGCATAGTCTGGGCAAAAGCTTCTTCCAGTGCATTCATTGCCTGGGCCGAACTGTAGCCGGGGTTGGCCATGGCGTTGATCTGTGCCGCACGGTACATATTGTACCGCATCGTAAATTCGGGTCCCATTCGTGATTCGACTGTCGTGACCGCTGAGAGAGGGACCGGGTCCCCTTGGTCGTTCCGTACATAAAACTGTCCGACGTCCTCCGCTTTGGTGCGGTAAGCACCCTCGGCCTGGACGTAGACCTGCCATTGCCGCCCGAATCGGTTGAAGTAATTGATGAAATAACCGCCCATAAAAGCCTGCAGCGTCTGATAGACATCTTCGATGTCGATACCCTGCTTGAGCACCTTGTCCCGATCGACATTGATGAAAACATTTGGCACCGTTGGGAGGAAGGTTGTTCTCACTGATGCAAGTTCCGGCCTCTTCTGTGCGGCATCGAGAAATTTGTTGACATTCACCGAAAGGAAATCGATATCCTTGCCGGCACGATCCTCAAGGATCATCGTTACACCGCCGGCCGTCCCGATGCCTGGAATTGCAGGCGGAGAAAAGGCGAAGGCCGTGCATTGCGGAAGCTTGGACAGCTCTTTGTTCAGATGATTCATAATCGCGTCATACTTCTGTTCTGGCGTTTTCCGATCCTTCCACTCCTTGAGGTTCACAAAGAAGAAAGCGCTATAAGTGTTCTGCACAAGGCTGAGCAAGCTGATACCGATGATGGTTTGATAATATTGAACACCGGGTGTCGTCGCGATAATTTTTTCTATGTCTTTGCAAGCCTCATCGGTGCGTTGCATTGAGGCGGCATTAGGCAACGAAACGTTGACAAACATGTACCCTTGATCCTCTTCTGGCAGAAATCCCGTGGGGATGCTTTTTCCAATCCCGACGGAAAGGATCGTGATTCCTGCAAGGAATAGAAGGCTGAGAACACCCTTGCGGATCAGGACCCGACAAAATCCCACATATCCTGTTGTGGCACGTCCGAACCAGAGGTTGAATAATCTGTAGAAGGAACCCAAGGGGCCCCTCGCCTCTTTCCGTGGTTTCAGGAGAAGAGCGGCAAGGGCAGGGCTGAGACTCAAGGCGTTGAAGGCCGAGATGAGAACTGAAATGGCAATGGTTGCCGCAAATTGCTGGTAAAGCCTGCCCGTAATTCCCGGGATGAATACTGTAGGGATAAAGACCGCCGAGAGCACCAGGGCGATAGCCATGACCGGGCCCGAAACCTCCTCCATGGCCTTGAATGCGGCATCCTTAGGGAGCATGCCCTCCTCGATATGACGTTCAACGCACTCCACAACGACAATGGCATCGTCAACAACCAGGCCGATGGCCAGCACCAGGCCGAAGAGCGACAGGGTGTTGATGGAGAAGCCGAGAAGGGGAAAGAAGGCAAAGGTGCCGACGAGGGAGACCGGAACGGCGACTGTCGGAATGAGGGTAGGTCTCCAGCCCTGAAGGAAGATGAAGACAACGACAATGACCAGCGCCAGAGCGACCAAAAGCGTTTTGACAATTTCGCGGATGCCCTCTGTAATAGCCCGCGTCGTATCAAGGCCAACAATATAATCAAGACCGGCGGGGAATTGCTTTTTGGCCTCTTCCATGACTCTCCTGACACCCTTGGCCGTCTCGATTGCATTCGTGCCAGGCAACTGATATATGCCAAGATTTGCGGCAGGTTTCCCGTTCAGGCGTCCCCTAAATGTATAAACCTGGGAGCCCATTTCAATACGAGCTACATCATTCAGCCGAACAACCGATCCATCGGAGTTGGCCCTGAGAACTATCTGGCCGAATTCTCCCGGCGTGATCAGACGGCCCTGGGCTCTGACGGAATAGGTGAACTCCTGCCCCGGAGGCGCGGGTTCAGCACCGATCTGCCCTGCCGGGTTAACCGTATTCTGTTTCTGGACGGCAGCAATGACCTGGGGAACAGTTATTTCAAGCTTCGCCAGTATATCGGGTTTGACCCAGATGCGGATCGCGTACATGCCGGAGCCCCAGACCGTGGCCATGCCGACACCTGGCACGCGCAGCAGTTGATCCACAAGGTTGATGTAGGCATAGTTCGCCAGAAATTTGGCGTCAAGGGACTCGTTGGGTGAATACACGGAAAGGATCATCAGGGGGGCGGAACGGGCCTTCTGGACCGTGACGCCGTAATTGCGCACATCTTGGGGAAGCTGTGGCTCGGCAAGATTCTGCCGGATCTGGGTGAGCACTAGGTCGGTATTCGGATTGGTCCCAACGTCGAAACTGGTCGTAAGCCGCATGCTACCGTTATTGGCATTGAGGGAGTACATGTAATTCATGTTGTCCACGCCGCTGAGCTGCTGCTCAATAGGGGTCGCCACGGACTGCTCGACGGTCTGTGCATCCGCACCCGTATAGGTGGACCAGATCTGGATCTCAGGAGGCACAATCTCCGGGAACTGGGCTATGGGTAGACCCACCAGCGCCACTATGCCCACAATGATGAACATTATGGAAATCACCATGGCAACAATGGGACGATTGATGAAGAACTTTGACATAACGGCCTGCTATTGCCCCGGTCCGGATTGCACCGATTTCTGCTGTTCGGTGCTCGAGGCGGCGCCATTCTTGGATACAACGTAAGGCTGTGGATTCACGATCATGTCCTGCTTTACCTTCTGGAAACCTTCCACAACCACTTCATCTCCCTGCTTAAGCCCCTCATCAATCACCCAGAGACTGTCGATTCGTTCAGCCGGTTTTACCAATCTTATATCGATTTTGTTACCCGGGCCTACAACGGCCACCTGATGACCTCCCTGAAGCTCCATCACTGCTCGCTGGGGTATCAGCAGCGCATTTTGTCTGATTTTAGTTTTAGCACGAACCTTGGCAAATTGTCCCGGTCGAATGATATTTCCGGGATTTTTGAAAAAGGCCGCGAGCTTTATGGTTCCTGTTTTCACATCCACCTGGCGGTCAGCAAGGGCAAAGTATCCCTTATACGGATGGATGTGGCCGGACGATAGAATCAATTCCAGGGGAATGTCCTTGAAACTGGGCCGGCCGTTTCCGACAATCTCGAGGTACTCCTGTTCACCAACAGACACATAGACCTTTATAGGATCAACGGTTGATACAGTCGTAAGTTCCTCGATCAATCCAGGACCGACTAGATTCCCGATCTGGGTCTTGGCAATGCCGGCAATGCCGTCAACGGGAGAGGAAATCTTCGTGAAGCCGAGGTCCAGCGTTGTTTTTTCAACAACGGCTTGTGCCGAAATCACCGCCGCGTGCGTTGCCTGTTCAGTGCCCATGGCATCGTCTAGCTCTTTTTTACTGACGGCATTCTGCTCTGCCAAAGGCGCGATCCTAGCCAGATCCGCCTTGGCCGTTACCCAGCGTGCCTGCTGTTGCTCCAGTTGCCCCTTTGCCTGGTCCAGGGCAGCCCGGAATGGGCGCGGATCGATCTCGAAAAGGATCTGCCCCACCCTGACAAAATCACCTTCCCGGTAATATTGCTTGATCAAATAGCCCTGAACCTGGGCTCGAATTGTGGCATTGACCTTACCATCCGTCGTGCCAATCCATTCTGTATATACGGGAACGTTCTGCTGGACGACCTGTGCTACCTGCACCACAGGCGGAGAGGAATCATTTTTCTTGTCTCCCGTTCCGCAGCCGACCATGAGGGAAAAAACCAGGCTAGTGGCGACGATGCAAACCAACATGGTCCCCCGCAGAAATGTCACTTCCCTGTCCTTTCTTGTCATAGAAATACCCCTTTACGCCTGCCTCAATGTCGCGGAGAACAGATGAATGCATGATCTCCAGCATCAAACCATCTGTAGGTTTGCATGTATAAACGTCACCACAAAGCGGTCCCCTTCTGGAACAGCCACAACGATCAGTGCCAATAAAAAAATAGTCAAGGAAAGCTGCCAATCGCTCATTCAGCCAACTCCAGACCTACACCCCTGAGAAAGATGTCTGATACGCAGCCCACCTTGTTGATCAAATGGGCATCCTGATCTGTGCACATCCAGTAATAAAAGAATGACCGGATGATGCCCAACAGTGCGTAAGCCATTATGCGCGGATCCCCAGTCCTCAAAGTCTTTGTTTCTATCCCGAGGCGCATGATGTTTTCCACAAAACCAATATGGTTGAAGTAGTCTGCTATTAGTTTATCCCTTAAAACCGTCCCCCTGTCCGAGAGGGTCAAACCCTCGCCGCGTATAAGAAGATCACAGAAATCAACATTGTTCTCTACGAAGTGAAAATGTGATTCTATCAGTTTCTCGATCTTATCGATTATTCTTTCCTGCCTGCTCACTGACTCCCAGATTTCGCGGTACATCCTGTCCAGTTTCTCGCTTACCATGATATCGTACAGATTCTCTTTACCCTCAAAGAACTGGTAAAGAGTCCCTGTGGCAAACCCGGATGCGCTCGCAATCTCTGCCATGGTGGAATTGTGAAATCCCTTTGCAGCAAATATTTTTTCTGCCTGACTAAGGATTTCAATCCTCCGCAACTGAAATTCCATCTCTTTTCTTTTTGATTTTTCCATTTTCGAGCGTTAGTTCAAATTATAGAACATATATTCATATTATGAATCGCCACTCACAATGATACTAATGACGTGTCTTGTCAAGAAAAAACTCTTATACGTTGTGAGATTGTAATTTAAAATCACCATGTCGACCGGTCGGCACAAAAAAGAATGAAAATAGACATATCGACACCTTTATGCTGAGTGTAATAATATCAATGTACTGGGTTTCTATTTACAGGGGAAATATATTGTATGAGGGATACAGGGGTTAAAGGCGAATCGTAGTGCAACACTCGATTCAAAAGTGCAGGACCAAGAAGCACAATTGGTCAAGTTTTTTATACGAACTTTCAATCGGAATCATCTGTTAAAGAAAGCAGCAATATACCCTGAAACGTGTATGAAATGCCTTACCCTTTTGCTGATAAATATCCCTCGGCAAGGGATTTATTAACGTGAAAATCTCCTGCGTTCATGTCTTTCAACGGCGGGTAATCTTTCGTGATTGCCGGAAATTGATCGGCCTTGCCCTGTTCCCTGATAACGGAACCAGCTGGAACCTAACGGCCATCGGCCACTCTGACGCCCATGAGAATAACGCCCGGTTCAATCACACATTCTCCCCCCACGAAGGACTTAAATATCAAGGACCTCATACCAACGAAGGATCCTGCCCAGGATCACATTGCCATTGTGACGATCTCCCTGACATGAGGCGAAAATCCGGCGAGTTTTCCTAATGTGACAGGTAATTTTTCTTTTCCAGTTCGACAAGTTCTTCCCACACAGCATCAACAACAGACCGGGTAATTTCGATCGAGCCTCTATTGTCGATTACAAAATCGGCGTGGGGAATCTTTTCGTCGATGGGCATCTGTGTGCCAAGCCTTCTTTCGGCATCTTTGCGGCTGCAAGCGTTTCTGTCCGTCAAACGTCTTATCTGATGTTCTGGAGAAGCATGTACTAAGATCACAACATCAAACAAATGCTGCATCCTGACTTCTATAAGGAGAGGAATATCTGCTATAACAACGGCACGCGGATTTATTTTTCGGACATCTCCCATCCTCTGCCGCCACAGGCCGAAAACGGCAGGGTGAACGATGCTGTTAAGCCTGGAAAGTTTCTCCTGATCTGAAAAGACGATAAGGCCAAGCTTTGCCCTGTTAATTGTTTCATCCTCATTTAAAATATCTCTTCCGAAAACCTCCACAACGGCCTTCCATGCCGGCTGATCCGGCTCTTCCGCAAAATGTGCCAGCGCATCAAAGTCGATGAGATAGGCCCCTTTATCCTCAAACATCTTCGCTACAGTCGATTTTCCTGAGGCGATGCCACCTGTCAAACCCACGTTCAGCATATGATTGTGCCGCCGAGAATCCAATAGCGATAAAATATTTTACATAGATTGCATGAATCTTGCCAAAAAATGATTCGCCTAACACTCGCTATTTCTTTTATGGAGAATCCGGAGTCCTTCCAGTGTTAGCATCTCATCGACGATATTTATGCTTTTCGTTTCATGAGAGATGACATTCGCGAGTCCACCCGTCGCTATAACCTTCGCGTCTGACATGACTTCCGCCTTAATACGGCTCACAAGGCCGTCTACGAGGCTTGCGTAGCCGAACAGTATGCCCGCCTGCATACTGCTCACGGTGTCCTTGCCGATGACAGACTTGGGTCTCGCGATTTCCACCCTCGGAAGCTTTGCCGCCTTGCCGAAGAGCGCCTCGCTCGCTATCATGATGCCCGGCGATATGCACCCGCCCATGTACTCACCCTTTTTTGAAACATAATCAAATGTAGTGGCAGTGCCAAAATCAACAATTATGATATCCCCTCCGTACTTTTCGAATGCGGCAACGGCGTTGACGATCCTGTCTGCTCCCACTTCTTTCGGATTATCGTACAGAATGGGCATTCCCGTTTTTATGCCCGGTCCCACTATGAGTGGCTTGACATTGAAGTATTTTTCACAGAGAGGCTCCAGGATGTTAAGCATGGTGGGAACTACACACGAAATGATAATATCCTTAATAGCCCTTGGTCTGATCCTGCTGTTTTTATAAAGATTGTAGATCAACATACCGTATTCATCGACGGTATGATCAACAACAGTCCGTATTCGCCAGTCATGGACCAGTTCATCCCCATCATACAGACCCAAAACGGTGTTGGTATTTCCGACATCTATAACGAGAAGCATACGTCAAACCTCGCAGCGAGCAATTACCTGCGGCAGCCCGATTTGTTGATTAAAATGCCAGCGACCTATTCGATCTTCAAGGATATATCGGATGCCGGCACTGAATGAGTGAGGGCTCCCACGGATATGAAGTCAACCCCGGTTTTTGCAATCTGTCTTACATTCGCAAGGGTAACATTGCCGGAGGCCTCCAGCGGCACCCTGCCACCCGCAGCCGCAACGGCCTTTCGCATAT
The DNA here is from genome assembly GCA_035685925.1 of Syntrophales bacterium. Lineage (GTDB taxonomy): Bacteria > Desulfobacterota > Syntrophia > Syntrophales > UBA2185 > Fen-1135. Next base: position 76,092 of record DASRZZ010000052.1, read on the forward strand.
CCTCGAGAGACATGTTGTCCAGCATTATCACATCCGCCCCGGAGTTTACGGCTTCCTCAAGTTCCTGAAGATTTTTTACTTCAATTTCGACCTTCAGCGTATGGGGCAGCCGTCCGCGAACCCTGGCCAGCGCCTGCGATATGCCGCCCGCCGCGACAATGTGGTTGTCTTTGATGAGGACACCGTCATAGAGACCGAATCGATGGTTGTGGCCGCCGCCAATCCTCACGGCGTACTTGTCAAGATAGCGTAACCCAGGCGCCGTTTTTCTCGTGTCGAGGATCTTGGCCTTTGTTCCTTTGACCTCGTCGACATATTGCCGCGTGAACGTCGCAATGCCGCACATCCTCTGAAGAAAATTGAGGGCCACCCTTTCGGCAGTGAGTATTCTGCTGAGATTGCCTGATATCTCAGCGATACGCCCGCCCTTTCCCACCACATCCCCATCATTACAGCAGCCTGTAAATTTCATGCCCGGATCGAGGAAAAGAAAGGTCTCTTCAAAGACATCAATCCCCGCCACGACAACAACTGATTTCGCAAGAGCCAATGCCTTGCCAGTCTCTTCACCTGTAAGCGCCGCTGCCGTAGTTACATCCGCCTCACCGGTGTCTTCTTCAATTGCCGTCTGGACTATCCTGCGTATTATATGCTTCTGCAACATGATAAAGATGCTCGGCGGTTTTTGACATGCTGATACATGCAGTGCACACCCGGAAGACCTGCGTACTTGACGTCTTCCTAACCCATTTTCTGGAGTTTTTTCAGGGCCGCCGCGAGGACAGAGTGTTTCTCTCTTACGTCCCTGAACTTTTCTTCTTCTTTTGCCACGATGGCCTTCGAGGCCTTCACAAGGAAATCCTGATTTGCGAGCTTTTTCGAAATCACAGCAAGGTCTTTATCCACCTTTGCCATCTCCCTCTCGAGTCTCTTCCTCTCTCCTGCAAAGTCCACCACGCCTTCAAGGAGCACGTACACCCGCATGGAACCGACAACGCCAGTGGCAGCATTCTTGGGCTCCTCTCCGCCATCGGTCACAGTCAATGCCTCAAGATTAGCCAAACTGGTAACGTAGCTGCCACCAATTCCCATTACCTCACGCGATTCCTTATCAGGAGCGTAAATTGCAACTTTTAATTTTTTCGATGGCGCTATATTCATCTCACCTCTGATGTTTCTGATAGAAGTGATCGTGTCCATGATGTTCCCCATCTGTCTATCCGCGACCGGGTCATGAAAAGTATCCTGGGGCGTGGGAAATTCACTTACCATGACCGAAGTCCCATCGTCTACGAGGGTCTGCCATATCTCCTCAGTAACAAAAGGCATGATTGGATGAAGCATCTTCAGGGACGACATCATGACAGTAAGAAGTGTACGCTGAGCAGCGCGCCTCTTTTCTGGCTCGCCTCTCCCATAAAGCTCGGGCTTGACAAGCTCAAGGTACCAGTCACATAGCTCATGCCAGATAAACCGATAGATACCTGAAGCAGCGTCATTGAAACGATACTCATCCAGAGATTTGATAACTTCCGAAATAGTTATATACAGGCGATGCTTGATCCATCTGTCTGGAAGGGATTCATTGTCTCTGCCTATTTGTGCCCCTGAAGATGAGTAATCGTCGAGGTTCATGAGGGCAAACCGAGTTGCATTCCAGAGCTTGTTTACAAAATGCTTGTAGCCGGCTATGCGCTCCTCCGACATCCTGATATCCCTGCCCTGGGCTGTCAGGGCAACCAGAGTGAACCTGAACGCATCGGCCCCAAATTTATCGATCATCTCTAGAGGATCTATAATGTTCCCCCGTGATTTGCTCATCTTTTCTCCCAGCTCATCACGTACCAGGGCGTGGAGATAAACATCCCTGAAAGGAACATCCTTCATCACATAAAGCCCCATCATCATCATCCTAGCCACCCAGAAGAAGAGTATGTCAAAACCTGTGATGAGGAGAGATGTAGGATAAAACGTCTTTAGGGCTTCTGTCTTTTCGGGCCACCCGAGGGTTGAAAAAGGCCAGAGGGCGGAGCTGAACCACGTATCAAGTACATCTTCTTCCTGTCTGAGGCTGCTGCCTCTGCAGTTCGGACAGTCAACAGGATCTATGGTCGAGACGATTTCTTTTCCGCAGCTTCCGCAATACCAAACGGGTATTCTGTGTCCCCACCAGATCTGTCTCGAAATGCACCAGTCCCGGATATTGTTCATCCACTCGAAATAAGTGCTTTCCCACATCGCGGGGAGTATCCTTGTGTCCCCTTTTATCACCGCCGCAGTCGCCACCTTTGCCAAGGGTTTAATCTTGACAAACCACTGAGCGGAGACCATGGGCTCTATGTCCGTCTTGCAACGATAGCATTGCCCCACATTATGACTGTACGGTTTCTTTCCTAAGAGGTATCCTCCTTTCCTGAGATCACGGAGAATGTTTTGCCTGGCCTCGTAACGGTCCTGCCCCTGATAGACGCCGCCATTTTCATTGATGACTCCGTTGCCATCTATGATGTTTACTATTTCCAGATGATGCCGCTCGGCTATGGCAAAGTCATTCGGATCAGAGGAGGGCGTGATTTTGACTGCTCCTGAACCAAACTCCACACTCACATGGCTGTCGGCAATGATCGGTATTATTCTGTTGACGAGAGGCAGGATCACCTTTTTCCCAATTTTGTCCTTGTACCGCTTATCATCAGGGTTAACGGCAACGGCTGTATCCCCCAACATGGTCTCCGGACGGGTGGTTGCAACTACGATGTCGCCGCCACCTTCTACGTAAGGATACCTGATCTCCCAGAGGGCACCCTCCTTTTCTTCATATTCCACTTCAAGATCTGATATGGCTGTATGACATCTGGGACACCAGTTGACGATATAGTCGCCGCGATAGATGAGCCCCTCATTGTATAGACGCACAAATACTTCCCTTACGGCCTTGGATCGTTTCTCATCCATGGTGAAGGATTCCCTCGACCAGTCACATGAACAGCCCAGCCTTTTTAACTGATTAATGATGACCCCGCCGTATTTCTCCTTCCATTCCCATACGCGCTCGATAAATTTTTCTCTGCCTAAATCATGTCTGGTGATGCCTTCTTTGGCGAGCTCTTGCTCAACTACATTCTGGGTCGCGATCCCCGCATGATCGGTTCCCGGCATCCAGAGGGCATTGTAACCCTGCATCCTTCTATATCTCGTCATGACATCTTGCAGCGTGTTATTCAAGGCATGCCCCATGTGAAGCATGCCAGTTACATTGGGAGGAGGAATAACGATGGAAAATTGAGGCTTGGAACTCGAATCCTCGGCCCTGAAGAGGTCACGATCAAGCCAGTACCGATACCACCTGGCTTCCGATGCCTGCGGTTCATAAGCCTTGCCCAACAATTCTTTAGCCATGAAATATCTCCGTTAGAATATCTTTAATTCCTCTTTTAGCTTTCGGATAATCAAGAGGGCATCGACACCAGTGACGGGATCGAGGGGTCCAAACTCCCCGCTGGAAAGGTCTTTCGCCTCCATCATCCCTCTCGACGTCACGACCATTACTGCGTTAAAGTAGGGCAAATCTGACCTCAGATCGGGAAACGGCGACGTACTACCCATAAACTTTGTGGCAAGCGAATTGTCCCCTGAAACCTTGATCAATATGTCTTCGATCATCATGGCGTATGTTGCGCGATCTACCATATCATTCGGGTGGAATAAACCATCTGGATAAGTCTCCAACCCCCGAACGCCTACGCGGAGGATCCCTTCAATATCTGCCTTCGAGGGATAATTGGCTATATCTGTCGCCGTTATCGCCTTAGCCTTCGCCTTTTCCGGGCCTTTAAATGACGTATCGAAGGTCTTTATCGCTTTCTTTTTATAGAGGGCATCAATCTTTAACTCTTCCATAAAGAGGGCGGCGGCGTCAGCCCTGTTTATGCTTTCAAGTATGGCAATCTTTTTCCCTGTGATCGTCCCCGGCATGGCCTTCTGGATTTTCTGCGTCAGATTCCATTCAGTATCCGCCTCCTTCACATAATCACGCTTCATTTCAATTACCTGCTTGAACATCAGCCCAGCGTCAGTGAAATCCAGTGCCGTCTTGTCGGCAATGCCCATAAAATAATAGGCGGCAGAAGACTGGGGGTCAATAGCAATGGCTTTGTAAAATTCGCTCTTCGCGTCTTTGATCCAGTCCTTTCCTGCTTTGCTCAACGTATAGAGTTTTATCCAGCTTGTGCAGACAAAAACCTTATCATCATCAGTTTTTGCGAATTTTCGGGCCTGCTTCATGGAACCATTTGCAGCCTTGAAATCTCTCTGATAAGCCATAACCAGGCCGTTTCCCGCATAGGACTTCGAATATTTTGGGTCGAGTGCAATCGCCCGATCGAATTCTCCCTTGGCATCAGTGTACTTCTCCTGATCGAGAAACTTCATGCCAACAGAAAAATGATGCTCCGGTGTATCTAATTCGCTTACAGGCCTCACAGCTTTGGACCCGCAAGAAATAATAAAAAATCCCACTGCAAAAACAAAGAATATCAAAAAACACTGATAATTCAGTCGATGTAGCATTAAGCGTTTTCCTTCCATCAAAACTTCGTTTAACCTAACTGTCCGGGATTAAGCTGTTGCAGTATTAACACCAGACCTTTTCTTAACTACGAGATGTAAGAATTCTCAATATCGTTGGAAATCACGAAATTAACTATATTCATACTAAATCGAAGTCAAGACATTTAGCAGAATCTGTTTAAAATGCAAAAGCAAACCAATGGTTGCAATATCTCGCATGCAAAACCTCATGGAGACAGAAAATGGTCAATTTTTTGTCTCACAGCATCAAGGTCGGATGGAGCGAACCATTCAATTTGACCATCTGCACCAAACCAGGTCATCTGCCTTTTGGCAAAATGCCTCGTATCACGTTTAATCATCCTTATGGCATCTTCGAGATTGCATGACCCTTTTATCAACCTAGCAATATGTTTATACCCGAGAGCTTGCATGGGCTTCAGGCTCTCATGGTACCCCATAGAGAGAAGTCCCTCTACTTCATAAACCAACCCGTCCTCCATCATTCTCTCCGTTCTTTGATCTATTCTCTTATAAAGCTCCGTGCGCTCCATCATGAGGCCTATCTTAGTGGACTCATAAAGGTTGTCACCGAAGTTATGATACCTCTGCTTCTCTACGATCGAAAGACCACATAGCTCCAGAACCTCCAGTGCACGTATGATCCTGGGAATATCATTTCTATCAATCTGGGCAGCGGCCTGTTCATCTCTTTCTTTCAACTTCTCATATAGATATGTCTTACCGAATCGTTTGAGTTCCTGTCTGTATAGCCCTCTCAGATCCTCATTAGCATCGGGACCGTCAAAGAGTCCTCCCAAGAGTGCCTTTATATAGAGACCGGTCCCACCAACCACAAAGATGGGTTTCCCCTCGTCATAGAGATTCCCGATAATCACTTCGGCCAGCCTGATGAACATGGCCGCGTTGAATTGTTCATCCGGATTTATGACATCAATAAGGTGGTGTTTAACCAGAGACTGTTCTTCAAGGGTCGGCTTCGCGGTACCTATGTCGAGAAACCTGTAGACCTGCATCGAGTCGGCACTGACGATCTCACCGCCTGATTCACGCGCGAGTGCAATAGCTGCAGCAGTTTTACCAACCGCCGTGGGTCCAAGGATAACTATGAGGCGAGGCTTTTTGACATTCGCGCACATGCATTTATTTTCGCTTAAACATCTTCTCTATATCTCTCTGCTTAAAAGAGATATAAACAGGCCTTCCATGGGGACAAGTGGATGAAAATAGTGTGGCGTCGAGGTCCCTGCAGAGCAACGCCACTTCACCTTCCGAAAGTCTCTGATTCGCCTTAACTGCCCCTTTGCAGGCTAACAGGGCAAATATCTTTTCCTGCCGTTCCTCAAGACCCATGGGGTGTTCCGTATTTGATAGTTCTTCAATGATCTCAAGGAACAGGCCTTTCGGTTCGACATGAGCGAGCACAGCAGGCACGGATTTTACAATAACCGTCTTTTCACCGAAAGGTTCCACCTCTATGCCCACGTCCTCAAGGACTTTAATAGATTCTGCAATTACAGTGAATTCTCCCGGTGACAGGCTCACGATCTCCGGAATCAGCAGCCTCTGGCTAATCATTTTTTCGACGCTCATGGCTTTTTCCTTCTTGAATTTATCAAACAAGACCCTCTCGTGAGCAGCGTGTTGATCTACGAGGACGAGACCATCAGACGAAGAAAAAACAAGGTATGTGCCGGCAAACTGTCCGACATACTCGAGGTCGCTAAAATTTAAACCTTTATATGGAACGCTTTGTTCTATCGGGATTTCCTCCGGTAGTCTTTTTGATGCTTCTTCTCCCCGAATATTCTCCATAGTGGGGCGGGGCCTGGGGTAGTCTTTGCCAGTCTTATCGAAAAAGAGTTTTCCGCTCCCCGAGGCTACCGTGTATCGCTTCAGCGCCTCTTGTACTCTTTCGTCATAGCCATCGGGCATTACCCTGCCCTTCTGTTCTAACAAGACAGGTGTAATATTGGCAAGGGCGCCGACC